>JAPOYT010000095.1 GCA_026706445.1 Chloroflexota bacterium | reverse complement strand
CGCGCGATGACGGCGCCGCCGATGGCCGCAGCCACCAAAATCTGAAAGGGCTGAATCATCAGCATGGCGCCGAAGGCGGTCGCCGCGCCCTTGCCGCCGCGCGCAATCAGCCGCAGCTTGCCCTCTTTGATCGAGGCGGTCAGCAAAGTGGCGAATAGCGACCAGTTATGCCCAACCACAACGCAGGTCGCCGAGACCGATGTCGCCACGCCGATCTGCTCCGGCAAGATCAAATCCCGCGCCAGCCAAACGGCGAAGATGCCCTTCAAGACATCGACCAGCCCGGTGAATATAGCCCAGCTCTTCCCCACTGCGCGCGCGACATTGGTACCGCCCATATTGCCGCTGCCGACCTCAAAGATATTGACGTTCCGCGCCAACCCGACGAAGTAGGCGGTCGGAAAAGAGCCGATCAAATAGCTGCTCACGATGATCAGGAGCGCTTGCGCGGCGTTATCGGTGTTGAACATGTGATTCATGGTTCAGTAAATGCGGCGATCGCAACCGGAAATCGCTGTGTTTCAATCATTATCATACCGAAATTGGGACGCCAAGACAATACACCGCCCCTAAAGCGCGCTTCGCCTGCCTCTGCCGATGGCGCGACGCGCGCGCGTCAGCTACCATACGGCGATTCGTCATCAGGCAGGAGCGGATATGAACGTCAAACCCGCCATCGCCATTTCCATGGGCGACCCGGCTGGCATCGGTCCCGAGCTCATCGTCAAAATTTTGGCTAATGGCAAGGTATTCGAGCGCTGCCGTCCCGTCATCATCGGCGATCTCTTGACTATGCGAAATGCTGCCGCGTTACTCGGGGCGACACTCCGATTCCGACCCGTTGCCGATCTGACGGAGGCGCAATTTCAGCCGCTTGACCCAGACCTGCTTAGTCCGCCCGGCTTTGAACTGGGCGCGCCGCTGCCACCAGCCGTTCATCCCAAGCTGGGCGAAGCGGCCGGACGCTATCTTGCGCTGGCTTACGAACTCGCTATGGACGGCCGCGTCGATGGCGTGGTGATGGCGCCGATGAACAAGGAGTCCTTCCGCGCCGCCGGCTACGATTATTTCGACGAACTGCAATTCCTTGGCGAGCTCACCGGCAGCGAAGAGCCCTACATCCTGGGCGCCGCCGGTCCGATTTGGGCGGTCGCCGTCACCGAGCATATCCCCTTCAAAGACATCGTAAGCCAGCTCAGCATCGAGCGCGTCCGCCGTTACATCGAGCATTTGCATATTGTCCTGCGCAAGCTCGGCTTCGCAGCGCCGCGCATCGCCTGCGCCGCCCTCAACCCGCACGCCGGCGAAGGCGGCCTCTTCGGCAGCGAAGAAATCGACATTATCGCGCCCGTCAGCGGACCCGTGCCGGCCGATATCGTCTTCAAGCGCGCCCTCGATGGCGACTTTGAAGGCGTCGTCTGCATGTATCACGATCAAATGAATATCGCGCGCAAGCTCCAGTCCCGCGCCGACATCGCCACGCTCTGGATGGGTTTGCCGGTTATCGGCGCCACCACCGCCCACGGCGCCGCCTTTGATATCGCGGGGCAGGGCCTCGCCGACCCCGGCAGCCTGCGCGCCGCGCTAGAGTATGTGATTAGATTGGCATAGAAGATACAACTCAAGGATTATAGGTCTGAATGCCCGCCGCCGCAAACGCTCCAACCTCGGGGCGATATTGGCGATGATCTCGTCTTTGTCCAGCGCCTAACCTTGCGCCGATGGCTCCAGCGAAGTGAAGTATTCGCGCACGACATCGCGTAAACCCAGCGGCACGTAATCGCTTTCCAGCGCGCGATTGGCCGCATTCTGGTACTCGCTGAAGACGGTATCGTAACTCACGCGCGATTCACCGAGCGGATTATCGTCAAACTCGCCTTCCGCTACGGTGGTGTCGCCCGGGTCGGTTCGCAGGCGAATCTCATTGTCGCCGCCGCCGTCGATGCCGCTTGGGCTGTAGATCGTTTCGTACTGAATCTCGCCCATTCCAGTCGTCCGATTGTTCGTCTCGGCGCCTTGGTCTTCGCCGCCGCTTCCGGGCAAGCTGACGTTGCTTGGCGCCCCTTCACCGGCGCCGCCACCAGCTGAGCGGCTGTCCTGGTTGCGTCCCTGGTTCTCAGCTGCGCCGGGGCGATTGCGATCCGCCGGCCGAACCCCCCGGTTAGCGCCCTCTTGTCCCTCCGATGACTGCTGGTCGCTCGGCTGTCCCGCGCGCTGACCCGGTTCCGCGCCCTCTTGCTGGCTCGGCCCCGGATCTCCCATCTGCGGCCGGCCCTCTTCCGCCTGCTCCTGCGCGATCTCCTCGGCCGCCTCCTGCGCCAATTCGGACTGCTCCTGCAGCATCATGCGCGCGTTCTGGTCCGTCTGCTGCTGTCGCTGCTCCTCTTGAATCTGCTCGCGCAAGGCGTCCATCTGCTCCTGCAGGCTTTCCAGGTCGGCGTTCTCCAGCGCTTGCGCCAGCATTTCCATTTGCTCCGCCATTTCCTCGCTCAGCCGCTCCATATATTCAGCGGCGCGCTGCAGCGCTTCGGCCGCCGCCTGCGCTTCTTCTGCGGTCATCTGCGCCGCGTCCTGATTCATCTGCTCCAGACCTTCCAGCAATTCGCCCAAATCAGATGTAGCATCGGTTTCGCTGGCTGATTCGGCGCTCTGCTCGCCTGTATCAGAAGGCGCGATGAAATCGTTTAGCGCTTCCAAAGCGGCTTCAGTCGCCGATTGATCGAGGTCGATCGTGTCTTCCAGCTCGTTCTCCAAGGCTTCCAGTTCCGCTTGCAATTGGCTCATGGCGGCGAAGGCTTCTTCCTCGCTAATGTCTTCCTCTTCCAGGCGCTCCAGCGCAATCTCCAAAGCCTCTAGCAAATCTTGTCGATCGATTTCGTCAAGGTCCGTATCTTTTGCAATCGTCTCGATCATCTCGCGCAGGTCTTCTTTCGCCCCCTCCACCGCCGCCGATGGTGGATCAAGTGTGAAATCCTCCCCTACAATCGCTGGCAGCAAGATCATGCCAATCATCGCGATCAGCAATACAGCCAGCGCGCCAAGTTCGCGCGGGCGAAAGTCCATTGCGATGCGTTTGCTCGGTTCAATGGCGCGGGCATGCGCCAGCGCATCGGCGATCTGCCGCGCTTCGATCTCCGGATGCGACTTGATGCGTCCGCGCATCAATTCGAAGGCGGTTGAGACGCGCTCGCGCAAGCCGAATTCAATATCGAAGTAACACGCCTTCTCCGCCAGCGAACGGGGAAAGACCAGCGTATACAGTAGGTTGAGGATGCCGCCGAGCGCGCAAAGCCCAGCCGCGATCAGCGCCAACTGCTCAGCTGCCAGCCGAAAGCGCAAGTAGCCGACAGCGCCGATCGCCAAGCTGATCAGCAAAGCGGCGATCAGCGAGCGCGGGACAGTCCGCGAAAGCAGGCGCCACTCATAACGCCGTTCCCAGCGATCGAGGATCAGCTCGAGTTCGGTGGCTTTGGCCTTGTGTGGTGATGCGTTTTCCATGTTCTGTATAAGAATGACCGATGAACAAACATTCGCCAGCGCCACGATTTCTCATCGCGTTTGGCGTATCCGCGCGATACGGGGCATTCAATCTGATTCTACGTGAAAGACATATTCGAGCGAGTTTCTCATTTCATCGGGCGTACAGGCTCCATGTACTAACTTCAAATACCGGACCCAGGCGCCAATGTTGTGTTTCAAATGATATCCCTTGATTATCCCCGCATGTTGGTCGACGAGGTCAAACAACTTTGTAAAATCTTTGTCTTGCGAACACAAGACGCGTCCCTGTGCGCTAGCGCGAAGAAGGTGATTCAAATCGCTGTCATTCAGCGGGCCTCGAACAACGTCTATACCTTCTGCATTCAATTGCACCGCTAGCTCAGGAGGCAGATTCTCGTCGAGATAAAAGCGGATTTCCTGATGATCCATATTGGGCTTCGGCCAACTGATCGTGGTTTAGACTGTCCAACTGTATATCGGTATCAATATAGTCTCTATGCGACGCGTAGTAATTCAAGGCGTCCATGACCTGCGCGAGATCTATCTCGAAATACTTAGCGATGTCCGCCGGTTTCATATCCTGAAAGTTTTTCAACGCAACGATGTCCGTCACCTTCAAACCGGCGCCCTTGATACACGGTTTGCCGCTTCTAATCAATGGATGCGTGGTGATGCCCGGCGCCAGCTTGTGAAACTTGACGCCCTTAATGTGTTCAAGGATATTTGGCTTCTGGCGCTCTATCTCTTTATCGACGCGCTTCTCCGCCATTGCATTGTCCTCCGCTTGCCGGGCATCGCGCCCGCTGCGCCAGTATTATAACCCACTCTTGCCACAATCTATCTGACCGGCGCTTCCTGTCACTCGACAGGAAATAGATGCTCAACATTGTTTCGCATATCGTCGGGCGCGCAGATAGAATGAACGAACCTCAGGTAATTTACCCAGTCTCCAATCGAGTGCTTGTCCTGCACGCCCTTGATAATGCCCGCATGCTCTATACCCCTTGCAGCCAACTTTAGGAAGTCGTCATCCTCGGTACAAACGACTCGTCCCATTTCGGTGGCACGCTCCAAATGGACCGGATCATCAGCGCCCAGCGAACCGCGAATGATATCTATGCCAGAAAGACGCAGTTGAGTGGCGATCTCAGGGGACAGATTTTCGTCGAGATAGAATCGAATTCGGGTTTGTGCCAAATCTCGCTTCTTCAAACTGTCTATCATTTATGCTGGAAAGCTTGTTGCAAGCGTCAATGTACTGCTTGTGATCGGCGTAATAGTTCAGCGCGTCTTGTACAATATCAAGTTTAAGCCACAAGTGATCGGCGATTTGCTGCGCGTCCATTTTATGGTGCGTCCGCAAGCTGGCAATATTCTCTACCGTGATTCCCGTCCCTTCTATGCAGGGCCGACCGCTGCGGACGAGCGGATGCGTGGTGATGCCCGGCGCCAGCTTGTGAAACTTGACGCCCTTAATGTGTTCAAGGATATTTGGCTTCTGGCGCTCTATCTCTTTATCGACGCGCTTCTCCGCCATTGCATTGTCCTCCGCTTGCCGGGCATCGCGCCCGCTGCGCCAGTATTATAACCCACTCTTGCCACAATTTATCTGACCGGCGCTTCCTGTCAGTCTACGAGAAACAGGAAATAAACCTCGTTTCGCAATTCATCAGCATCGCAAACATCGTGGACAAGGCGCAGATACTTGACCCAATCGCCAACGGAGTGCTTGTGCTGTACGCCCTTGATTATGCCGGCATGTTCCACGCCCGGCGCCGCTAGGCTGAGAAAGTCGTCGTCTTCCGCACACAGGACCCGTCCCATGGCGGTGGCGCGTTCCAAATGCACAGAATCGTCAGCGCGCAATTGTCCGCGAATAATGTCAATGCCCTGCATACTTAGCTGCGCGGCAATCTCAGGTGACAGACTCTCGTCGAGATAGAAGCTCACGCGACTTGTCGCCATAGGGGGATTCCACCATCTGGTCGTGATTAATGCTGGAAAGCTGGTTGCATACGTCAATGTACTGCTTGTGACCGGCGTAATAATTCAGCGCGTCCTGCACCATGAACAGCTCAAGCCACAAGTGGTCGGAGATTTGCTGCGCGTCCATATTGTGGTAGTTCCGCAGGCCCGCGATCGTCGCAACCATGATGGTCGTGCCTTCTATGCAGGGCCGTCCGCTGCGGACGAGCGGATGCGTGGTGACGCCCGGCGCCAGCGTGTGAAATTTGACGCCCTTAATGTGCTCAAGGATATTTGGCTTTTGGCGCTCTATCTCTTTATCGACGCGCTTCTCCGCCATTGCATTGTCCTCCGCTTGCCGGGCATCGCGCCCGCTGCGCCAGTATTATAACCCAATCTACTCGCAATTTAGCTGCGCCGCTATACTCCGCAGCCAACTACAAACGAGGAGCCCCATGCCCGATACCTACGTCGTAACCGGCGGCGCCGGCTTCATCGGCTCCCATATCGCCGAGCGACTGCTGCGCGATGGCGAGCGCGTTCGCGTCATCGACAATCTCCTCACAGGCAGACGCGAACATCTCGAATACCTTCGGTCGCTCAACGGCGACCTGTCCATCACCATCGGCAGCATCACCGATCTAGACCGGTTGCGCCTCGTCTTTCAAGACGCCGATTATGTGCTGCATCAAGCAGCGCTGCCATCGGTCCCGCGCAGCATCGCCGACCCGCTGGAGACCCACCTTCACTGTGTCACTGGTACGCTAAACGCGCTGGTGGCGGCGCGTGACGCCGGCGTAAAACGCGTAGTCTATGCCGCTTCGTCCTCGGCTTACGGCGATCAGGCGGGCGCTGAAAAAGTCGAAACGATGAACCCGGCGCCGATATCGCCCTACGGCGTCGCCAAGCTGACGGGCGAGTATTACGCCGCTGCATTCAACCAAAGCTATGGCTTGGAGACCGTTTCGCTGCGCTATTTCAACGTCTTCGGACCGCGGCAAGATCCGACATCGACCTACGCCGCCGTCATCCCCAAATTCATCACGGCGATGCTCTGTGGCGAAAGTCCAACAATTTTTGGCGACGGGACGCAAACGCGCGACTTTACCTATATCGACAACGTCGTGCATGGCAACCTGCTCGCGTGTAAAGGGGCCGGCGCCGTTGGCGAGACGATCAATCTGGCGACGGGCGGACGAATCGCAATAATCGACCTTGTGCGGCAGCTGAACGCAATCCTGGGCGCCGATTTCAAGCCGATACACCGGGACGAGCGCCCAGGCGACATCAAACACTCACGCGCCAATATCGACAAAGCGCGCGACTTGCTCGGCTTTTCGCCGATCGTCAGCTTTGAGGAAGGCCTGCGCCGAACGGTGGGTTGGTATCGCACAAGCTAAACGCCGAAATCATGACCAGTGTTCGGCTGAGCCACTACATATGTGTACGGGCGAGCCGGTGGCTCGCCCGCGCATGTGGTTTCGACCAGCGGGCGACTCACAGAGTCGCCCCTACCATTGGGATTCGCGGCGACGAATACGTAGGTCGGCCCGCGCGAGTCAATCGCATTTGGCATTCGATAACGCGTTCGCTATAATGCTCCCTATCATCAAGAATTGTCGGAGACAGCGTATGTACGCCGACATAAGCAGCGAAGACTACCGCGAACAATTCGCCAGCGGCGAAAGCGTCGAATACCAATTCATTGATGTGCGCGAAGAGGAAGAACACGCTGAAGTCCATATACCTGGCGCGGTCAACATCCCGCTCAGCGAATTCGCCGCCCGCGTCGATGAAATCAGCGAAGACGCGCCCGTAATCCTCGTCTGCAACACCGGCGTTCGTTCGGCGCAGGCAGCGCTCTACTTGGCGGCAATGGGCTACGACCAGGACCTTATCTATAATCTGGAAGACGGCACCAAGGGCTGGATGAAAAAAGGTTATGCGGTTGA
>JAPOYT010000094.1:571-7447 GCA_026706445.1 Chloroflexota bacterium | reverse complement strand
AGACCGGGTCGCCCGCCAGGTAGGTATAGTTGCCCAAGCCGACATGACGCATCGGGCCGGTGCCGGGCCAGCGATGCAAGCTGAGGTAGAGGGCGTAGATCAGCGGCCCGACCGAGAATACGATGAAGAGAATATAGAAGGGCGAGATGAAGGCGTAAGGCACGACCTTGCGCTCGGAACGGCTCCACCAAGCGCGCAGGCCGCGGTCTTCAACGATTGAGGCGTTACTCACGACTCAGATCCTCATCCCGACATGACTACTGTAGGGGCGACCGGCGGGCTGTGTCTACGCGCCCTACCAGGTCGCCCGAAACATCAGAACCATGACAGGCGGGCGACATAATATGTCGCCCCTACGTCTTCACATTTGTGATATGCGTTTGGCTCTAACCGAAATCGATCGCGCGCCGCAATTCTTCAGCCGCGTCTTTCAGCGCCTGCTCGGCTGATTTCTCGCCCGTGGCCGCTTGGAATATGGCGTTCCCGACCAAGGTACTGGCTTCATCGAACCAGGGACCGCGCACTTGATGCGGCACTTCCGGCGCCAGCTCAAGGAAGAGCTCGCCTAGAGACTGGTTGTCGAAGTAAGGGTCGGGACCCAGCAGCGCTTCGTTATCCAGATGCGAAAGCACCGGCGGCAGCAGGTTGTTCACTTCAAATTCGAAGATCTTGTTGTCCTCGTCGAAGAGGGCGAATTCGATGAAAGCCCAAGCCTCGTCCTTATGCTCGCTTTGCTGCGTAATCGAGTAGGCAGTGCCGCCATGTGTGCTGGTGCGGGCGCCACCCTCCTCAAAGGCGGGCAGAGGCGCCGCGCGCCAGAGGCCCTCATTATCGGCGACATTGTTCTTGATGAAGCCGCCGTACCAATCGGCGCCGGCTCTAGCCGCTATCTTGCCCTCCGCCATCAAGCCGTATGTGCTTTGCGAATCACCCGGCGCAACCGCAACGCCGCTCTCCAGCAAGCCCAGGTACCATTCCAGCAGGGCGATCGTCTCAGGGCTGTCGACGATGACATTGCCTTCGGCGTCAAAGAAGCCGGGGCTGCCCGATTGCAGCAAGAGGATATAGAAGTCGCCCCAGCTGCGGTCGGACAAGGTAAGCGCCGCGATGCCCTGATCGGTCAGCGCTGCCGCCGCTTCGACATATTCGTCCCAGGTGGCGATGGGCATTTCAATGCCGGCGTCAGTGAAGATGTCGTGCCGATAGTAAAGGACGACCGGGCAGAGGCAGTGGTCAATGCCGTAAATGGTACCCTGATGCGCGTACAAGCCGGTCTTGGCCATGATGTAGTCGTCCTCGTAAGGCGCGATCAGGTCGTTCAGCGAGATCAGGCCGGGCTCGCCTTTGAGGAAGCGGCTAATGACGCCTTGCTCAACATCGACGATATCAGGCGCGCCAACGCCGGCAACGAAAGCGCCCGTCAAGTTGTCGTAGAGTTGGCCATAGGGGATCTCTTCGACCACGATGGTGACATGGGGCGCGATTTCTTTATAGTCGGCTTCTATGCCGTCGTAGAAATCGGTGAAGAAAGAGCCGAAGGTCCAGATCGTGAGGGTGACATCGTCTTGCGCCGAGGCCGCCCCGGCGCCGAATAGCATGCTGAGCAGCAGTAACATTGCAATGAAAATACTGACAGTCTGTTTCATTTTCCTGTTTCCTTTCAAGGCTTGTCAGTTGAAGCCCCCCTCCCTCTTTATGGGGGAGGGGTTCGGGGAGGTGGTCGTGTGTCCACCCATCAGTAGGCGCTATAAGGATCTCCTTCCCACTGGCGTTCCCAGCTTTCCCAAGTGGCCACCGACGCCGGATCGGCTTCGCTGCGGGCGATGAAGCCTTTGTCACGGCCGCCGATTTCCACGTTGTATTCATGCACAAAGGCATCGGCGACGCTTTGATAGCGCAAATCGATCGACCAGCGCACGGCATCAGACTTGTTGGGCAGGGCGGCGTGGGGCGTCAACTGCGTGAAGCAGAGCGCATCGCCTGCTTCCATCTCGATGGGGATGCCCGGTATCGACGCGCGCTCCTCTTTGGAAATGCCGAGGAAGCCGGTCTCTTCGTCCTCGGTGATGGCGTACATATCGCCGCGATGATAACCCTCGGCCACTTGCAGGCAGCTGTTGTCGGGCGTGACGCGCATCAGCGGCATCCAGATCGAGAGCGTGTGCACCTGGGCGATGGAGGGATAATACTGCGAATCCTGATGCCAGGGCGTGCGCGTCCAGCGCTGATCCGGCAGCTTCGGCCGCAGATTGAACACGCCGTGCATGAAGACCTCTGACGTGCCGAGCAGGTCTTCGGCGATATCGATCACATTGGGCTCGCTCATGAATTGGAAGAGCTCCTCGCACACGATCTGGCGGCGCGGGCTGCGATGGTACATCGGCTTGCCCGCCTCGTTCCAGGCGACCGTCAGCCGATGTTCCAGGTCGAGGTGTTCGAGCCCGTCTTCAAGCAAGCCCTCTTCGACCCAGGCTTTCACCGTGCGGTCGACCCAATCGGCGCAGACCTTGCGCCCCAACGTGATGCTGCGCGGCGGGACGACGTTTTCGACTTTGAGCCAGCCTCGGTCGTGGTAAAAGGCGATCTGTTCGTCGGTCAGAATTTTTGGCATGAGAGCTACCTACTAAACAACCAAGTACAATCCCGTAAACCATAACATTGGAAGCGCGCTTTCGCAAATATCTCGCGCCCGGGAAGTGTATCCATTTCGGTTGAAATAGGTAAATTGCATCCACCTGGCAGTCTGTAGGGGCGAGCCTTGGCTCGCCCGTCGGCGAATTAACAGTGGGCGACTCAAGAGTCGCCCCTACAAAATCATACGTACTTGGGGTTGGGGATATAATCTCGAGGATGGCTCAAAGAATTTCAACCGAGTTCGATACACTACCCGCGCCCGCTGCCGTTACCATGCGTTGTTCCCTCTGCGCCCTCGGTGGTGAAAGAGATTGTCGCGACTGCGCCCTAGAAAAACCCGCGCCGTTGGAAGCGCTCTTCTTTCCAGAAGTCGCCGTCGTTGTGATAGCCGCCCTGCTCCCAAAAGCCCGGCTTGTCCACCGGGCTGAACTCCAGGGCGCGCAGGAATTTGGCGCTCTTCCAGAAGTAGCGCTTGGGCACCACTGTCCGCAGCGGTCCGCCATGCTCCATTAGCTCGGGCTCGTGGAGGAAGCGCCCCTCGTATTTATAAGCCAGCATGACGTCTTCATCGTCCATCACATCCAGCGGCAAATTGGTGGTGTAGCCGAACTCGCAATGGGCGATGACGAAACGCGCCTCATCGGTCAATTCGAGTAGTTGCAGGAAGTCGCGGAACATCACGCCTTCCCAGGCTGTATCGAATTTGCTCCAGCGGGTGACGCAGTGGATGTCGACCGTCATCGCGCCAGTGGGCAGTTGCAGGAACTCGACCCAGGTCCAGCGCTTTTCTTCTTGCACGGCGCCGAAGACGCGCAGGTCCCAAGTCTCGGGATTGAACTTGGGCGTCGGTCCGTAAGTGAGGACGGGGAACTTCTCAGTCAGCGATTGACCAGCGGGCAGCCGGCCCTTGGCGCGCATTTCGCGTTCTTTCTGGCGGCGGGTCAGTTGGGACATGGGATGTTTCCTGGATTGGTTTCTTTATTCGCGGGCGAGGCGGCGACTCGCTGCTTCCCCCCATCCCCCGGCCCCTTGCCCCCACAAGGAGGGAAGGGGAGTCTTCAGACGATTTCGCGTGTTCTAAGCCCCTCCCTCTTTATGGGGTCGCGTTGACACTGACCCGCCGGGGAGGGGTTTGGGGCGGGGGCCCCTAAACCGTCAACTGCAAGATCGTCCGCAGCAGCACATTGGCGCCAATTTCGACATGCCGCCATTCGGTGAACTCCCGTGGATTATGGCTTATTCCATCCACCGACGGCAAGAAGATCATGCCGGCTGGTACCATTTGGTTCATGATTTGGGCGTTGTGACCGCTGTAGCTGGCGATCGGTATGCAGTTGACGGCTTCGGCGCGGCAGGCGCTTTCGATCTGCTTGGCGAGATAACCGGACATTCGCTCGGCGGCGCGATGCAAGGCGCGCTCAGTCGATACCCGCAAGCGATGTTTCACGGCGCTATCTTGCGCCAGGCGCACAATCCGCGATTCCATCTCTCTCAGCGTTTCCGTATCGGGATGACGAAATTCGACGCGCAGCGACGCTTCAGCTGGCACGACATTGAAACTGTCCGGCACGACGCTGACATGCCCGCAATTGACCACGCCCTCGGGATAGGCAGCGCGAATCAGCTTGTGGGCGGCAATAATAAAGGCCGCGGCCCCTTGCAGAGCGTCGCGGCGTTCATCGGCGGTGGTGGTGCCGGCGTGCGCGGCTTCGCCATAGAAGACGACATTGTAGGTGGTGCGCCCGACGATCCTGTCGACGATGCCGAGGTCGAAGCCTTGTTCATGAAGCGTCTTTCCTTGCTCGATATGCACCTCCAGGTAGCCGAGAATGGAGTTGGCGTCGCGGCGGGCGCTCTGCGCCTCTTCCAGCATGATTCCGGCGCGGTAGAGGGCGGCGCGGAAGGGCATGTTTTTTGGCAGGGAATCGTCGATATCCGCGACCGAAATGTTGCCGACGATGGCTTTGCTGCCGAAGAGTGAACTCCAGGCGCCCTCTTCATCCGTGAAATTGATCGCCTCCAGGTGACAGCGCGGACTGATGCCGGCTTCGTTTATGCGGCGCAGGCATTCCAGCGCGATCAATACGCCGATGGCGCCGTCGAAGCGGCCGCCGTTGGGTACGGTGTCGAGATGCGAGCCGATCATCAGTGTCTTGGCATCTGTGTCATCGACGCAGAGCAAGCCGCTCAGATTGCCGGCTTCGTCATCGCGCACTTTTAAGCCCGCCTCTTCAATGCGGTCGGCGAACCAGGAACGCGCCGCCAAGTCTTCGTTGGAAAGCGCAAGGCGCGATACGCCGCCACCGACGGTAGCGCCGATCTCCGACAGCTGTTCAAAGTCCCGCAGCAGCCGCTCGCTATTGACCCGCAAAGACGGACATTCAGATGGCACTTCGACCGCCTATCGCCACGTAAGCAATTGAGAAACGATTATAGTTACAATTCTTAATCGGACAACTAATGGCGCGAACAGAACGTACTTTATCGGGAAAAGGGCGCGCCGCCGCCGCGCGTAGGTCACGTAGGTCGCGTAGACACTGACCGCCGACACTGACCGCCGAAACCGCGGTTCGCTCGCGCCTAGGCATGCCGTCTTTGCCGCGATATATGTCCGCGCCTAGCATTCGACCTGTATTCAGCTAGGATACAGCGATTGTTTGCAAACGACTGAACGCGGCAGCTAAAACATGCCCCCACTTGTCGATCCGAGCGACCGCCACGATTCGCCTTATCGTTGGATTATCCTGGCGATGGTTACGCTTTCCGGCTTCCTGGTCATGGGCTTTCCCACGACCGGGCTTTCGGCGCTATTCAGCGAAATCGCCGCTTCCCTCGAGCTCGACCTGGTGCAGATCGGAGTGATTTGGGGCGTCGGCTCGGTGATGGGCATCTTCACCGCTTTGGTCGGCGGCAGCTTGATCGATCAGTTCGGCACGCGGCGGACATTGGTTACGCTCTGCCTGGCGACCGGCGTCTTCGGCGCGTCACGCGGTTTCGCTTTCGACTTCTGGTCACTCTTCGCCTCTTCGTTTTTCTTTGGCATGGTGCAGCCGATTCTGCCGATGAACTTCGTAAAGCTCAATCGAGAGTGGTTTCGCTCGGGTCAGTTGGGCTTTGCGTCCGGTGTGATGTCGGCCGGCTTCGCCACCGGTCTGATGCTGGGCGCGCGTTTGAGCGCCACCGTACTCTCGCCGCTGCTGGGCGGCTGGCGCGCGGTCCTGATCTTTCTGGGCGTCTGCGCCATTGGGCTTGCAATCCTCTGGGCGATCGCGCATCCGCCCGTGGAGCGCTGGCGCGGGGCGCGTCCGGAAATCCGCAAGATTATTAGCAATTATCGATATGTTGCCCGCTTCCGCGAATTGTGGGTGATCGCCATGGCGGTCTTTGGCGTGCTCGGCCTAATGCGCGGGCTCGGCGGTTATGTGCCCACCTATCTGCGCGAGATCGGCTGGGATGCCGCCAGCGCCGATACCGCCATGACCGTATTTTTCTTCTGCAGCTTGCTCGGCGTGGTACCGATTTCGCATCTCTCGGATCGCTTGGGCAATCGGCGTATCGTCATGGCTTTCGGTACGTCGATGATGACGATCGGCTGCGCGCTGATGTACTTCGTCGGCGACAGCTTCTGGGGCGTGATGCTGGCGATGGCGATCGGCGGTTTCTGCTTCGACAGCTTTATGGCTTTGAAGGGCGCGTCTACCACGGAAGTGGAAGGATTGGAGTTGGCGCTTATGGGCAGCGCGCTCGGATTCGTCGGCATGCTGCAGAATATCGGCTCGTCCTTTGTGCCGCCGATCGGCAATACATTGAGCGCGATCAGCTTGAATCTGCCGTTTCTGCTTTGGGCGGCATCGGGGCTTTTTGCAACGCTTGTCCTGCTCAGCTACCGCAGGCGCAAGGTGAAATAGGCGCCCCCTCAGCCCTTAATGCCGATTGACGCCAGCCCGCCGATCAGGTGTTTCTGGGCGAAGAAGTACACTACCAGAATCGGGATGATCGAAACGAGCGTCGCGCCCATGAAGAGGTGCCATTCGACGCTGTAGCGCCCCTGGAAGAAAGCCAGCCCCACCGAGATCGGGAACGATTCGTAATCGCGCAAAAAGATGATCGGCTCGAGGAAGTCGTTCCAGGTCCACAAAAACGTGAATACAACTACGACGGTGAGGGCGGGGCGGCAGAGAGGGATAATGATGCGATAGAGGATGCCCCAGGCGCCGGCGCCGTCAATGCGCGCGGCATCGT
>JAPOYT010000094.1:0-473 GCA_026706445.1 Chloroflexota bacterium | reverse complement strand
TCAGTTTGATATGCCCGGGCACCATCATCATGCTCAACATCAAAATGAAGAGGATGTTCTTGAAGGGGAAGTTGAAACGGGCAAAGCCATAGGCGATGACTGGCACCGACAGGAGCGCCCCGATGATATTGGCGACGACTAGAATGGCGCTGTTTAACATATAGCGCGCAAGCGGGTATTTGCCGAAAGCCTCGGCGTAGTTTCCCCACTGTGGATTCGACGGTATCCACTCCGGCGGCCAAGCCATGAGCTCGCGCGGCAACTTGAGCGAGGTAGAAGCCATCCAAAAAATCGGCAGCATAAAGACGCCTGCCAGCGCGATCATGACGGCATAAATGATTGCGTGCCCTATGAGCTTCCTGGCGCGGCGCTGCCTTGCGCTCCTGCGCAGCTGTTCGGACGCGCTCAGCCGCGCTGGGTCAATTCTCATAGTAGACCCATCCCTTCGAGGTGCGAACCACGAAAACGGTCGC
>JAPOYT010000059.1 GCA_026706445.1 Chloroflexota bacterium | reverse complement strand
CGGTGTTGAGCATCTCGGTATTGTCGGCGCCGGTCCAGCCGTGCATGAGCGTGACCGAGGTCTGCGCCAGCGCCGCGCCCGGCAGCATAAGCAGCGCCACAAGCGCGACAACAACAATTTTCAGAATCGAATGCTTGGTCATTTTGAATCTCCTCATAGACTTGACCAATATCAAAATATCCGTACCGCGACAATAGTAACCCGTCTATCTCTATGTTGCCAACAAATTCGCAATTCAGTTTGCATAGAATTTTGCGATTCTGTCGCTTCAACTGATAAAACCAGCTATTCGTGCTATATTCAGTCTCGATTCCGAGCAAGTTAACGCGGGAGGCCTATGGTTTCACTGGCTGACATTCAGAAGGCAGTTGAAAACGTTGAACGCCTGACCATCCGCAGTCCCCAGCGACCGTCGCCGACTCTCAGCGCGCGGCTGGGCGCGAATGTCGAGCTCAAGCTGGAGATGGAACAGCATAGCGGCTCTTTCAAGACGCGCGGCGCCTTCCATCAGATGTTGGCGCTGGGCGAGGCGGCGCTGGGCGAAGGCGTGGTGGCAGTCAGCGGCGGCAATTTCGCGCGAGCGGTCGCTTATTGCAGCGGCGCGCTCGGCGTCGATGCGATCGTCTGCATGCCGGAGAACGCGCCCCAGGGCTCAATCGCTGCCACGCGCGACTATGGCGCCAAGGTCGAGCTGCTGCCGGACGCGGTCGCCGCATTCGCCCGCGCCGACGAATGGGTAGCGCAGGGACGCAGCGCCCTCCACCCTTTTGACAGTGCCGAGCAAGTGGCCGGCAACGGCATCGTCGGGCTGGAGATCTTGGAAGATTGCCCGGGGCTGACCGACATCATCGTCAGCATTGGTGGCGGTGGATTGATCGCCGGCATCATCTCGGCGATTAAAGCAGTGAAGCCGGAGGCGCGCATCTGGGGCGTTGAGCCGGAGTTGGCGGCGACCATGCAGCGTTCGCTTGAGGCGGGCGAACTGGTCAATATCAGGCCCGCTTCGCTCACCAAGACGCTTGGCGCGCCATTCGTCAGCCAGACCGCCTTCGATTTATGCCGAAAGCACTTGGAAGACCTCATCCTCGTCAGCGATCAAGAACTGATCCGCGCGCAGCAATTCTTCATCGCGCATGAGGGCATCGCGCCCGAGTTGGCGGCGGCCAGCACCTTGGCGGCGGCGGAAAAAATCAAGAGCCGATTGTCGCCAGACAATCAACTGGTTCTGTTAATCTGCGGCTGCAACGATTCGCCCGAGGATATCGCGAGCTACGCCGCCAAAATTGGCGAGGGCAGCGATCACTTGTAAATGCGCCGATAGAGGTCGATTTGCCGGTCGCGCGCTCGCCGCAGGGCACGGACGCGTGCAGGCTGCGGCTCGATGACGCGGTCAATCGCCGGCGGATGGGCATCCAGAGGGATGCCGTCGAGGCGGTTGCGCATCATCAGGGCGACGCCGCGCGCTGTGATCTCGGCTTCCGCCAGCAGGTGAATCGGCGTATCAAAGGCCTCAGCCATCATGCGCGCCCAAGCCGGTGAGGAATGCAAAGCGCCCCCGCCCGCCATCACCTCAGCCTCATCGGCGTTGATCATGTCGAAGATCAGCGAGAGCCGCAGCGCGACCGCTTCCAAATGCGCCTGCAAAATATCCAAGCCAGTGCTGTGGCGCCGGATGCCGTGGATCGTGCCGGCGGCGTCCGGCTGCCATCCGGGGGCGCGTTCGCCGGCGAGCAGGGGCAGGACGGTCAAGCCATGCGCGTCCGGCTCGCGACTTGAAAGCAGCGCTTCATGCGATTCGTCGGCGCGCAGCAGCTCCTCCATCACCCACTGATAGACATTGCCGCCTTCGCTGGTGGCGCCGCCGACCAGGGGCATATCGGCCGAAACCAGGTAGCGCCAGAGCCCGGCCGGCACAGGCTCAAGGTGCTGGACGACTCGCAGCGCTGCGGTTGTGCCGATGGTCAGGGCGACGCGACCGGCATCAACCGCGCCCGAGCCCACATTTGCCGCGGCGCCATCGCCAAGCGCGAGGAAAAATGGGCAATCCCGGAGTTGGTTCCAGCGCGAGGCGTAGGCGTCCGCCAAGCCCGTCTGCGCCGCGTCAAAGTCGGCCAGCGGCGGAAGCTTCGCAACCAGGCTCTCGCCGACCAGAAGCCGCGCGTAATGCCAATGCCAGTCCCGTTGAATTGCGTCTAGCAAGCCCGACCAGCTCGCCACGGAGAGGCTCATCGGCGTTTCGCGCCCGAACCAACAGCGGTAGAGGTAGGCGCCGATATCGCTGAGGCGGCTTATTCGCCTTTCGGTCGCTGGATCCGACTGCTGAAAGGTTGCATATTGCGCCGGCATGTAGGCCGGATGCAGCAGGCAGCCGGTCGCTTGATGATAGCGCTCGGCATCACCGCCCAGCGCGTCAAGCAAGGCGGGTATCTGGCTGCGCCCGCGTGTGTCGGCATAGGTGAATACCGGCGTGCAGGCGGCGCCGCTTTCGTCAAGGCCGAGCCAATTGCCGGCGAAGGTCGCCATGCCCACAGCGCTTATCGCCTCCGCAGCCCGATGCCTCAGCGCATCGTCGATGCAAGCCTCGGCCAGCGCGCGAAGCTGCGGCGCGTCCGCCACCGCCTTGCCGTCGCTGTCGGTAGCAAAGTCGTGCCGCCGGCTGCAAATCGAATCGGGAATCAGGCGCGCGTCATCATCGAAAAGCAGCGTCCGTACCGATGAGCTGCCGAGGTCAATGATGAGA
Organism: Chloroflexota bacterium; assembly: GCA_026706445.1. Classification (GTDB taxonomy): domain Bacteria; phylum Chloroflexota; class Anaerolineae; order Aggregatilineales; family Phototrophicaceae; genus UBA6055. The sequence goes on along the minus strand of JAPOYT010000059.1, from coordinate 4,730 downwards.
AAGGTCATCCGCCGGCATTCCCGATTCGCGGCGCATTGAAGCATTGCGGAAGGCAAGCGCCAAACCGCAGAACGTGGGACTGAGGGCGCCCCACCGGCTCGCCCGTACGCATATCCCATTGATGATGATGATTGTAGGGGTCAGACGGTGGCTGACCCATTCCCAGCCCATGTAATCGCATCAAGCCCGTCTGCTGAACAGCCCCTCGTCAACGAGAAACTTAATCCGCATTAAGAATGTCTTCGATGCGCGCGAGCTCGTCGGCGCTGAAATCGAGATTATCAAGGGCGCCAACGGCGTCTTCGATCTGCCCGGGCTTGCTGGCGCCGATCAGCGCCGAGGTCATTTCCGGATGGCGCAGATTCCAGGCGATCGCCATTTGCGCCATGTTCTGGCTCCGCTCGCGCGCGATGCCATTCAGCTTGCTTACCTTGCTCAGCTTGTCCAGCGCCAGGCGGTCGCCCCATTCATGCTTGGCCGCGCGTGAATCGTCCGGGACAGCGCCAATATATTTGTTCGTCAGGATGCCCTGGTCGAGCGGGGAGAAACTGATACAACCAATGCCCTCGTCGCCGAGCGCGTCCAGCAAGCCCCATTCTTCGATACGGCGGTCGAACATATTGTAGCGCGGCTGGTGAATCAGACAGGGCGTGCCTAGCGACTTGAGGATGCGCGACGCTTCGCGCGTTTGCTCCGATGTATAGCTGGAGATGCCGGCGTAAAGGGCGCGGCCGCTGCGGACGATATAATCGAGGGCGCTCATCGTTTCTTCCAGCGGCGTATCGGGGTCGGGGCGATGGCTGTAGAAAATGTCGAAGTATTCGAGCCCGCAGCGCTTCAGGCTTTGGTCGCAGCTGGCGACCAGGTATTTGCGCGAGCCCCATTCGCCGTAGGGACCGGGCCACATGCGGTAACCGGCTTTGCTCGAGACGATCAACTCATCGCGGTAAGGCGCCAGGTCGCTGCGAAATACCTGGCCGAAGTTCTCTTCAGCCGAACCGGGCGGCGGGCCGTAATTGTTGGCGATATCGATGTGGGTGACGCCTAGATCAAAGGCTTTGCGCAGCATAGCGCGCGCATTGGACAGGCTGTCGACGCCACCGAAATTCCACCAGATGCCCAGCGATATCGCCGGCAGCAGCAATCCGCTGCGTCCCGAGCGCCGGTACTTCATCGTGTCGTAGCGCGCTTCCGCCGCCTGATAGACCATCATCCGCTCCTTCTTGGCTGATTCGTGGAGTTAGCAGCGAATACTATAGCGCAATGCGGGCTAGTTCCCAAGTGGATGAGGCGCGGCGGAAGTGTATCCTTTTCGGTTGAAACACAAAAAGCTTTACCACCGAGGACACCGAGAAAAGCGAGAGCGCCGAGAATTGTCTGCGAAATATGCCATTTTCTTTGTGTCCTTTGCGCCTTTGTGCTGAAGTTGGATTTGGCTCACTTGAATTTCAACCGAGTTCGATACACTACCGGCGCGGCTATGCGAGTCGCGTACCGGGTTGCGCAAGCAATTTTCTGTAGACACACGCGCGACCATGCCGCCGTCCACGCAAAATACCTTACACCGCGCCGTGCTTAGCTCCCCCTCCGACGGTCAGTGTCTACGCGACCCTCATATTGGGGGAGGGGGTTTGCCGCTCGCAACGTAAACAGGTGAATCGCCCGCTCTCATTCTCCGCCGATGCGCAAGCGCCTGAAGCCCACACATGACATGACGGCGCGGCATGTTACAATTAGCGGCGGTTCTGGATTCGCTATCAGGAATGCCAATGCGCAGGCTGCTGACGCGCCTCACAATTACCACGGCGATTATTCTGGTCGCGGCCGGCTGGCTGCCGGTGGCGGCGCAGGACAATTTCCGCGATGTCATCGAAATGTCAGTCGAGGTCGGCTTCGATTCCTTCTTCCGCGCCGAGGAGTGGACGCCAGTTCGCGTTGAGCTGAAGAACAATGGCGAGTCAGTGACGGGAAGGCTGGTGATCCGCCCCGAGACATCGGGCACGGTGGTTGGCAACGCCTTCAGCACAGCGATTGAGCTGCCAAGCGGCGCGGCGAAATCGGCGCTGCTGAACATCAAGGCGCGCACCTGGCCCGATCAAATTCGCGTCGAGCTGCTCGACGATGAAGATGTCGTGCGGGTATCGCGCGAGGCGCGCTTGATCGACCTCAGCCCGCAAAACCAGTTGTATGCCGTCATCACGGGTCCCAACACGGCGCCGCCGAACTTGGCTGGCGTCCATATCGGTGGATTTCGAGCCGAGCAAGCGCTCTGGGGCGCGCATGAAATCCCGGAGAACGGCTACTCGCTCGGTTCGCTGGATATGATGATGCTGGTCAATGTCGACAGCGAAAGCTTGTCGAGCGGGCAGCGGCGGGCGATCGAGCACTGGGTGGAAGCCGGCGGCCATCTGATCGTCAACGGCGGTCCGTCCGCGCTGATCACCGCTTCGGGGCTGGCGGATCTTTTGCCACTGAGGCCTTCTGGCAGCCAGTCCATCGACGGCCTTGGCGCGCTCGCTCGCTTCATCGGCGATCGGTCACGCTTGACGCAGCGCGCCGTCATCGCTGTGGGTTCGCCGCACGAAGCCGCGGAGACGCTCGTTGAGCAGGACGGCGTCCCATTGCTGCTCCGCCGGCAGATTGGCGCCGGCTTGGTCGATTATCTGGCGGCTGATCCGACGCTGGAGCCGCTGGCGAGCTGGGATGGACTCGACGATCTGTGGTTGAAACTGCTGGCGACGCGCGCGCCGCATCCCACCTGGCGCGAGGGCTTCACCAGACCTGAATGGGGCGCCGATGCGGTCGCCAATTTGCCCGGCGTCGACCTGCTGCCGCCGATGCAAACGCTTTGCCTGTTTCTGGCTGCCTATATCGGCCTCATCGGCCCGCTCAACTATTTCGTGCTTTCGCGGCTGCGGCGCAATGGCTGGGGCTGGTTTACGATTCCGATTGTCATCATTTGTTTCACCGGCGTCGCCTGGACGGTTGGTTTCAGCCTGCGCGGCGCCGAGGTCATCGTCAGCCGGCTTACAGCCGTGCAATCCTTCACCGATCGCGACGAAGCGCTAGTGGACCAATTTGTCGGTCTTCTTTCGCCGCGGCGCGCCACCTACTCGCTCGCGCTGCCGGAGGGGCGTTTTCTGGCGGTGTCGGGCGCCACGGCGCCGACAAGCATCTTCGCCAGCAACACGATTCAGACCTCTACCGAGATCTCGCAAAGCGCGTCATTCAGCGCGCAAGATTTCACGATTGATGGCGGCATCTTCGCCAACTTCAGCGCCAGCGGACGCATTCCAAGGCCCGAAATCAGCGGCGCTTTCACGCTCAGTTTCGATATTCTGGAGAGCGGCCGGCTGATCGGCGCTTATCAGGGCGCCATCAGCAACGAAAGCGATATCACCTTGCGCGATGCCGTCCTGCTGGGTCCGGGCTTGGCTTTTCGGCTGGAGGGCGATTTCGCGCCAGGCGATATTGTAGCGCTTAGCCGCGAGGAACTGCGCAGCGAAGTCTCCGATCCGCCGCCCCAGCCCAACCCGCTGGAGTTAAATGTCCCGGGGCATTTGCTCGGGCAGTCGCCATTTTCCGGCCGTGGGCGCAATACCACCATAAAGGACATTCAGGGCGCGCGTTATCTGCGATCACGGGCCTTCATACGGGTGGAGTCGGCGGCTGAGCGGCAGGCGGCGCGCGAACAGTCATTCCTCGCCAGCTTCGCCGTGGATCAATTCAATACCGATTCGCGTGGCGCGGGGCTGTATTTGGTCGGCTGGAGCGATGATTGGGCGCGCGATCTGGAGATAAGCGGCGCCGGCTGGAGCTCGATCGACTCGACCCTGTACCTGATCGAAATGGATGTCGAACTCAAGCTGCCGTCCGAGCCCGCTACCTTGACATCGGAGTATTTCACTTGGCTAACGCTCGATCGCAAGGGTGTCAGCGACAATGGGACCGATGGTTTCAGCCTCTTTGAAGGGCAGGGCGTCGAGTTTATCTTTCATCCGCTGCCGGGCATGGCGATGGATGATGTGTCGCGCTTGTATGTCGAGGTGGATCGCGGCGGAGGCTACGCGCAATCGCTGGATACAGAACTCTATAATTGGCGCAGCGGCGAGTACGATGTCTTCAACTTTCGCGATGGCGAGGATTTGGATTTCACCGGCCCGGGCGCTTATTTGGGGCCGGGCAACGCGGTGCGTCTGCGCCTGCAGTTTGACGACCGCGCCGGCGCCGCTCGCGTGCGGAAGATTCGCATCGAACAGACGGGACGCTATAGCTAGGGAGCGGCGATGGAGCTAATTATCCAGACGCGGGATCTGCACAAATCCTTTGGCGGTTTCGCGGCTTTGCGCGGGATATCTTTGGAGGTGCCGACCGGGTCGATTTTCGGCTTCGTCGGTCCCAACGGCGCCGGCAAGACGACCACGATGCGGATTCTGACCACATTGACCCGACCGTCGCAGGGGCAGGCTTGGGTGGCGGGACAATCGGTGCTGGAGGACAGGCGGGCGGTTCGGCGCGCGATCGGTTACATGCCCGATGAATTTGGCGTCTACGAGGATCTGCGCGTCTGGGAATATCTCGATTTTTTTGCCGCTTGTTATGACATACCGGAGAATCAGCGCAAACCGCTGGTGGCTGACCTGCTCGAGCTGGTTGACCTGCAGCACCGGCGAGAAGAACTGGTGGACAAGCTCAGCCGCGGCATGAAGCAGCGCCTGTCCCTGGCGCGG
>JAPOYT010000090.1 GCA_026706445.1 Chloroflexota bacterium | reverse complement strand
TCGGCGGTCAGTGTCTACGCGACCTACGCGCAGCGGTGGCTCGCCCCCGCAGAATCCTGTTTCAATTTCCGTTGATTTGAATTGACACAGTAGCGGACAAGCCTTACAGACTGTCAGGTGGATGCAATTTACCTATTTCAACCGAAATGGATACACTTCCTGTGGTTGAAGAGCGCAGATGGACGGCATCATGGATAGGGCGAATCAGCTAGCAATTGAGCGAGCGCTGCAGCGGCGCGCGCGGGCTTGGCAGCCTCTCGCCGGCGGCATGATCAGCCAGGTTATGCGCGTCGAGCTGGACAAGGGTGAATCAGTCGTAGCCAAAATCGGAGATGGCGGCCACGACCTCAGCATCGAGGCCTATATGCTCCGCTATTTGCGCGAGCATTCCGGCTTGCCCGTTCCCGAAGTATTGCACGACGAGGCGAACCTGCTGCTTATGGAATTCGTGGACGGGCGAATCGAGTGGGAAGGCGAAAGCCTGCGTCATCTCGGCGAATTGCTCGCCCGCTGCCATCAGGTGACGGGTCCGAGCTATGGTCACGAACGCGACACCTTGATCGGTCCGCTGCATCAGCCCAATGGGCGGATGAACTCCTGGATCGAGTTTTTCCGTGAGAAGCGGCTGGTTTACATGATCGGCGTCGCGCGGACGTCAGGTGAACTTCCGGCCGAGCTTGAGCAGCGGCTTAATCGCATCGCCGATCGGGTGGATGAGTTTCTGATCGAGCCGGAAAAGCCAGTGTTGATCCACGGCGATATGTGGAAAAGCAATGTGATTTCCCGCGCTGGCCGGGTGGCGGGCATACTCGATCCAGCCCTCTATTACGCGCATAACGAAATGGAGCTGGCTTACATGACTTTGTTCAGCGGCACTGGGGACGAGTTCTTTCAGGCCTACCGCAATACGATTCCGATTGAAGACGACTTTTATACAATGAGACGCCATATCTACAATCTGTATCCCTTGCTGATACATCTGACCATATTTGGCGCCAAATACGTTCCGCCTTTGAAGGAGTCTCTTGCGCGATTTGGTTATTAGTTAGTGAATAGTTAGGAGTGTTGTATTTTTCGTACAAATTGATTATAGTGGAAACTCGTTACAAGCGATAAAGTTAGCGCTTGGATCGACTCGGAGATTCTTGGCAAGTAAAGATGAGCGCGATCGGCAGTGCAAACGGCGGCACGAAGGTGAAGAAGACCCGCACCCGCTAAGTATGGGCTTGTTTGCGCTGGATTTAGAACTCTAACAGGCGCCCGCCCATACGGCGGGTTTTTTGTTTTGAGCTATTGCTACAGGAGAATTCGCGATGACCAGTGAAACGCCGCTTTGCCCGGAATGCGATGGCGAAGTCGATATCCCGTCCGACGCCATGGAGAACGAGTTGCTGTCTTGCGCTGAATGCGGCACCGAGCTTGAGATCATGAACCTGGATCCGATTGAACTTGAGTTGGCGCCCGAGGTGGAAGAAGACTGGGGAGAATAAGTCTTATGCGCGTCGCCCTGCTCGTCACTCATATTCGCGCGGAAGAAAAGCTGATCCTGGCCGCGTTCAACAAGCGTGACATCAGCCCGGACATCATCCTGGATCGCGAATTGAACTTCGATATCACTTGCGGCGCCGAGCAGCTGGCGCCCTCTGGCAGCGCCTGGCGCGAATACGACCTGGTCTTCGAGCGCTGCGTCAGCACATCGCGCGGCATGTACGCGCTGGCGATCCTGAATAGCTGGGGCTTGCGCAGTTTCAACACCTATGAGACGGCAGCGACCTGCAGCGACAAACTGCGGACCAGCATCGCCTTCATGAAACAGGGCATCCCGCAGCCGCATACGCGCGTCGCCTTCACGCCGGATAGCGCGATGCAGGCGATTGAAGATGTCAAGTATCCGGCCGTGCTGAAACCGGTGACCGGCTCCTGGGGCCGGCTGCTGGCGCGCGTCCACAACCGGGACAGCGCCGAGGCGATATTGGAGCATCGGCAGACCTTGGGCGATTACAATCATCACACCTATTACGTGCAAGAATATGTTGACAAGCCGGGACGCGATATCCGCGCCTTCGTGGTAGGCGATCGCACGATTGCCGCGATCTACCGCGAATCCAATCACTGGATCACCAATACCGCGCGGGGCGGGCTGGCGACGAATTGCCCGGTTACCGAAGAACTTGATGATATTTGCGTGCGCGCGGCTGATGCGGTCGGCGGCGGCATTCTGGCGGTTGATCTGCTGGAAGACGCGCGGGGCAATTTTGTCGTCAACGAGATCAACCACACGATGGAATTTCGCAACAGCAGCCAACCCACCGGCGTCGACATCGCGCAAGAAGTCATTGACTTCGTCATCGGGCAAATCGGAGTGGTGGCGTGATACGCGCGGGCATCGTTGGCGGCAGCGGTTATACCGGCGGCGAGCTGCTGCGGCTGCTGCGCTTTCACCCTCAGGTCGACGCGACGCAGATCACGAGCCGCGAACATGCGGGGCGCTACGCGCACACTGCGCATCCGAATCTGCGCGGCGTCTCTCGACTGAAGTTCATTCATCCTGATGCTTTGGAAGCATGCGATCTCTTAATTCTGGCGCTGCCGCATGGCACAGTCGCGCGCAATATTGAGCATTACGCGAATCTGGCGGACAAGCTGATTGATCTCTCAGCCGATTTTCGCCTCGATTGCGCCGCCACCTACGAGCGATTCTATGGCCAGCCTCATCCGGCGCCGCGCTGGCTCTACCGCTTCGTCTATGGCTTGCCCGAAGTCAATCGCGATTCCCTGCGCGGCGCGAAATACGTCAGCGGGGTTGGCTGCAACGCAACGGCGGTCAATCTTGCGCTGCTGCCGCTAGTTCGGGCGGGTTTGCTTGAGCGCGCCGCCATCGAGATTAAGGTCGGTTCATCGGAGGGCGGCAACAAGAGCAATCCGGGATCGCATCATCCAATTCGCAGCGGCGCCGTGCGCAGCTATAAAGCGACCGGACATAGGCACTTGGCAGAAGCGCAGTTGGTATTGGGCGAAGATATTCCGATTCATTTTTCCGTCACGGCCATCGAGATGGTGCGCGGCGTTCATTTGCTGGCGCATTGTTATTTGAAGGAAGCCAAAGTGGAACGCGATATATGGCGGCTCTACCGCGGGCAATACCGCGATGAGCCCTTCCTGCGGCTGGTGAGCGGCAAGGTTGGCTTGCATCGCCTGCCGGAGCCGCGCGTCGTGGCGGGCACAAATTTCTGTGATATCGGCTTTGAGCTCGATGACGACGGGAAGCATCTGGTCGTCATCGCGGCGCTGGACAATTTAGGCAAGGGCGCAGCCGGCAGCGCCGTGCAATCGATGAACCTCATGTACGAGCTGGAAGAAACCGCCGGGCTCGAGTTTCCCGGCATCTATCCCTAGAGGGCGGCGCAGTCATGTCGGGAAGAGAACTGCTGGTGGTGAAGTTGGGTGGCGGCGAAGGCTTGGATCTTAATGCCGCTTGCGATGATTTGGCGGCGATCGGTCGGCGGCGTCCGCTGGTGGTCGTCCACGGCGTCAGCGCCATCATGAACCGACTCTGTCTGGAGAGTGGCGTCGAGGTGCAATCGCTTACGTCGCCTTCCGGGCACAGTTCACGTTATACGCCGCCGGCCGTGCGCGACATTTACGTTCGCGCCGCCGAATTGGCGAACGCGCAGGTGGAATCCGCCTTGCAAGAGCGCGGGCTAAAGGCGATCGGATTCGTCGGCGAAGATGTGGCGCTTCTGGGCAAGCGCAAGACGGCCATCCGCGCGGTCGTGAAGGGACGCGCGCGCGTCGTCCGCGATGATCACAGCGGATCCATCACTGATGTGGACGCGGCGCTGCTGCGACGGGCGCTCGAGCAGGCTCAGGCGCCAGTGCTGCCGCCAATGGCGCAGAGCGGCGATGGTTTGCTCAATGTCGATGGCGACCGCGCGGCGGCCGCGGTGGCTGGCGCTCTCGACGCCCAAGCGCTCGTCATCTTGAGCAATGTCGGCGGGCTGTATCGCCGCTTCCCGGACGAATCTTCATTAGTCGCTGAAGTGCCCATGACGCGGATTAACAGCGCGCTGGATTGGGCGCAGGGTCGTATGAAACGAAAGGTGCTCGCCGCGCAGGAGGCGCTCACGCAGGGTGTAGGACGCGTCATCATTGCAGACGGACGAGTTAACGATCCGGTGTCGCGGGCGCTTGCTGGAGCTGGCACGAGGTTTAGCGCATGATTGAAACGGCAACGCTGTTCGAAATTGAAGATCGCTACGGTTCTGGCGCTTACGGCAAACGGCCGACTGCTTTAGTTCGCGGCGAAGGTGTTTACGCTTTCGACCAATTGGGCAATCGCTATCTGGACGCCACCAGCGGCCAGGGTGTGGCGGCGCTGGGGCATTGCCATCCGGCGGTCGTCTCGGCGATCAGCGAGCAAGCGGCCAGGCTGATTACGAGCCATGAATCCTTTTACAACGACCGGCGGGCCGAGCTCTACCCATTGCTCGCCAGTGTCACGCCAGCCGATCTCAATCGGTTTTTCTTATGCAACAGCGGCGCCGAAGCGATCGAAGGCGCGCTGAAAGTGGCGAAACTGCTCACGGGACGCGATGGCATCGTCGCGGCCAAGCGCTCATTCCATGGGCGTACTACCGGGGCGCTGTCGCTGACCTGGACGCAGAAGTACCGCAAGCCTTTTCAAGATTGGCTGCCGACCGTCGAATATGTCGCTTACAACGACATCGACGCGGCGCGAGGCGCCATCACCGAATCAACAGCCGCCGTTGTCGTGGAGCCCATTCAGGGCGAAGGTGGCGTGCATCCCGCCGCTGACGGTTATTTGGGGGCGCTGCGCGAGCGTTGTGACCAGACAGGCGCAATGTTGATCATAGACGAGATTCAAACCGGGTTCGGGCGCACCGGCGAGTGGTTCGGCTTTGAACACGCGGGCATCGCGCCCGACATCATAGCGGTAGGCAAGGCGATCGCTGGCGGCCTGCCGATGGGCGCGGTCTGCTGGCGCGAGGCTCATGGTCCTATCGGGCGCGCCACCCACGGCAGCACCTTCGGCGGCAATCCGCTCGCTTGCGCCGCTGCGGTCGCCGCAATATCGGCAATTCGCGATGAGGGACTGGTGGAAAAGGCGCGCGTGAATGGCGAGTGGTTCATAAAGGAGCTGGCCGGGCTTGAATTGCGCGGAGTGCGCCAGCTGCGCGGACGGGGCTTGATGGTGGGCTTGGAGTTGAGAGGCCGTGTGACGCCCGTTTTGAAGGCGCTGCAAGAAGAGGGCGCGCTCGCCCTGCCCGCCGGACTCAATACCCTGCGCCTGCTGCCGCCGCTAATCATTAGTCGAGAGCAACTTTCGGTGATTGCAGCAGCCATTAAAGCGGTATTGGGATAAGCGATGAGCAGCGTATCTGACCGCAGCGCCGAAGAACTGCTGCGCGATCTGGTGGCGATTCCCAGCCTATCGCGCCATGAGTCGGAAGCCGCCGAATTCCTTAGGGCATGGATGGCGACATTTGCCTACGACGAAAGCTTCGTTGATGAGGCCGGCAACGCCGTCGGCATCATGGGCTCGGGCCCGCGGCAAATCGTGCTGCTCGGGCATATCGATACCTTCGCCGGTTTCCCGCCGGTTCGGCAGGAGGGACGGCTGCTTTACGGCCGCGGCGCTGTCGACGCCAAGGGTCCGCTATGCGCCTTCGCGGTGGCGGCGTGCCGAGCCCGGCTGCCTGAGGATCTACAAGTCATCGTCATTGGCGCGGTGGAAGAAGAGGCGGCCACCAGCCGCGGCGCGCATTACGCCTTAAGCCAATACCAGCCGGAATCTTGCGTCATCGGCGAGCCGTCGCAATGGGATCGCATCACCTTGGGTTATAAGGGGCGGCTGCTGCTCGACTGGCATTGGGAGGGCGGTTTATCGCATAGCGCGGGCGAAGCGCCCAGCCCGGCCGAACGCGCGCTGACATATTGGCGGGACATCGAAACCTACTGTGACGATTTCAATGATGGCATCGCTTCGCTGTTTGCGCGCCTTGACGCGTCGATCCGCGATATCAACACTTGGCAAGAGGGTGTCAATGGCATCGCCGAGATGATGGTCGGCTTTCGTCTGCCGCCGAAAGTAGCGCCGGCTCAAATCGCGCGCGAATTCCCCGCCGGCGATGGCGCAAGGGTCACGGCGCGTGGCGCGGAATGCGCCTTCAGCGGAGACAGAAACAGCGCCTTAAGCCGTCAGTTCCGGCGCGCGATTCGCGCTTCCGGCGGCGTTCCGCGCTTCGTCAATAAGACTGGAACATCCGATATGAACATCGTCGGACCGCGCTGGAACTGTCCGATCGTGGCATACGGACCGGGCGATTCGGCGCTGGATCATACGCCCGATGAACATACCAACCTCGACGATTACTTGCGGGCGATTGACGTATTGACATCGGTTCTTGAGACCATCTGATTGAAACCAGGTTAGCTTATGCGCGGCCGAAACAACTCAATTCACGAATTTAACTTCATTGATTCCACATTGCGCGAGGGCGAACAATTTCGCGGCACGCATTTCAGCATTGAAGACAAGCGTGAAATCGCCGCGCTGCTGGATCAGTTCGGCGTGGAGTATATGGAGCTTTCGACGCCGGTGGCCAGTCCGCAAAGCGCCGATGCGATCCGCGCGCTGGCCGATACGCGGCGCCGTTACAAACTGCTGACGCATATCCGCGCGAATATGGACGATGCGAAGCTGGCAGTAGACTGCGGCATTGATGGCGCGGACGTATATATCGGAACGTCGGACTACATGCGCGAATACAGTCACGGCAAGAGCCTTGAGCAGGTCATAGAGATTGGACAGGAGGTGATCGCCTTTCTCAATGAACAGGGCATCGAAACGCGCTTCAGCACCGAGGACACTTTTCGCAGCAATTTCGCCGATGTCATGACGGTGTATCGCGCGATGGATCTGGCGGGGGTGAACCGCGTCGGCGTCGCCGATACTGTTGGCATTGCTGACCCGATGCAGACCTACAATCTCATCTCCAACCTGCGCGATGTGGTCAGCTGCGATATTGAGTTTCACGGCCACAACGATAGCAGCTGCGCGGTAGCCAACGCCTTCTGCGCCCTGCAAGCGGGGGCGACCCACATCGACACCACTGTGCTTGGCATCGGCGAACGCAATGGCATTACACCGATGGGCGCGCTCGTGGGCCGTCTTTATACCTGCGACAAGTCGCTGGTGGACAAATACGAACTTTGCCTGCTGCGCGAGATTGAACGGGTCGTCGCCGAGAAGCTGGGTATCGATATTCCCTACAATACGCCGATCACGGGCGAGGTCGCCTTTCATCACAAAGCCGGCGTGCATACCAATGCCGTTTTGAAGAACCCGATGACTTATGAGGCGATCAAGCCGGAGGACTTCGGTATGTCGCGTGTCATTGATGTGGCGCATCGCCTGGTTGGGCGCAACGCCATCCGCGAATACGCCGCCAGCCGCGGCCTCAAACTTCCAGAGGATGTACTCAACCTGGCGACGGCGCAGGTTAAGCTCATGGCGGACGAGGGACCGATTACGTTGGAAGATGTGGACAGAATCCTCAGTAAAATGATGCTGCCGCTGGAAGATTAATCGGCGGCGGCGACCTTTCGTTTCCCGATGCCGGTTTCATTTTGCGGGTCATCCATTAAGATGACATAGACCAAAAACGATAGCAATCCCGCCAGCGCGAAGAGGCCGAAGGTCAGTTCAAAGTTGACGGCATCCACCAGCCAGCCGCCAATGATGGGCGCGAATATCGTCACCGGCGCGATAAATGTGTTCGCCATGCCGATGTAGTAGGGACGCTCCGCGACTGAACCGAACTGCACCGTGATCGTCATGATTGTCGACCACTGCGCCGAGTTGACCAGGCCGGTCAAGGCAAAGACGGCGAAAAACCAACTTGCTTCCGTTGCGGACAAGGCAATTGTGATCGCCAGCACAGTTAGCGCATTCGCGGCGATCAAGACGCGCCGATGCCCCCAGCGGTCGCCAATCCAGCCGATGACCGAGCTGCTTATCGTATTCGAAACCAGCAGGACACTCGTCAATAGGCCGACAAATTCGGGCGACATATCAAAGCGCCGAATGCCATAGATGGTGTAGAAGGAGATGGCTGTCAAGCTGACCGCGGTAAGCCCGCGCGCGATGAGGAACCAGCGGAAGTTGTCGTCGCCGCGCAGGATCTGCCGCAGCAATCCGCCAAATTGGCGCAATTTGATCGGCTCAGCGACATCTTGCGGCGGGCTCTTCGGCTCGTAGGTCAGCGCCAAGCCCACGAAAGAAACAAGCAGGCTCACGCCGGCAAGCGCAAAGAGAAGCGAGAAGCTCTGGGGAAAGTCGAGCCTTTCCAGTATGAAGCTGGCGAGCAAGGCGCCGCCGGCGCCAAAAAGATTGACGCAGGCCGACTGAATACCAAAGAACGAGCCGAGCCGATGCGGCGGCATGATTTTGCTGATCATGCTCTGCCAGGCGGTTCCGGTGAAACCGCCGGCAAGTGATTGCAGGGTCAGGAAAATAAGCGCCAAGACCAGGGCAGTATCGACGCCAATCTTGGGAATCGCTAGCGCAAGCAGCGCCAAACCAAAGTATGGCACGCGCTCTACCAGAGTCGCCGCCAGCACCATTGGCTTGTAGCGCTGCATGCTGGCGACATAGCTGGATGTGAGCAGCTGAGGCACTTGCCAGCCGATGTGGAAGAGGGTGGCTACGAAGCCGATGAGCGCGGTCGATTCGGTGAGGAAGGACAGAAAGAGCGGGATTATGGTAACATACGATGCCAAACCCGAGACGCCAAAGCCAAAGAGGCTGCCGTCCCAGAGATTGACGACCGTGTTGTAACGAAGTTTGTCGCGAAGGTCTTGCGGCAACATGTGGACCGCCGAATGGGTTTGCGCCGTGCCAAGCGGCAATTGTAGCAGACAGTTGCCAAGGGCGTACGGAGAAAGTGAAGAGCATTGATTTGAATCTCATGGGCATTTCGGCGTTAGGGAATCGGCATGACCGCTAGAGCCATTGAGGCAGCCTTGAGCGCGCAAACGCTGACGGAAAAGCTGTTGGCGCGCGCCAGCGGACGCGACCGTGTCGCGCCCGGCGAGATCGCGATTGTCGAACCGGATGTCGTGCTGAGCCACGACAATACAGCCGCCATCGCCGAGATATTTGAGCGGCTCCCGCATAAACGCGTCAGATATCCGCAGCGGCTGGCGATCACGCTCGATCATGCCGTTCCGCCGCCTAGCGCCAAACACGCGCAGAATCACGCGCGCGTTCGAGATTTCGCGCGCGAGCAAGGTGTTCAGAATTTCTTTGAAGTTGGGCGCGGCATCTGCCACCAGGTGCTTTGTGAAGAGGGCGTAATTGGACCGGGCATGACGTTGCTGGGCGCGGACAGCCACAGCACGCATTACGGCTGGCTGGGCGCCTTCAGCGCCGGCATCGGGCGGAGTGAAGTGGCGGCTCTGTGGGCGACGGGCGAGTTGTGGCTGCGTGTCCCTGAGACGATGCGCATCACGCTCGCGGGCAAGTTGAAAACGGGAGTCACCACCAAAGATTTGACGATAAGCCTTATCGGCCAGCTGTCATCCGACGGCGCGACCTATATGGCGGTAGAGTTTGACGGCGACGGCGTCCGCGACCTGTCGCCAGATTCTCGCGCTGTATTGACCAATATGATGGCGGAAATGGGCGCCAAGAACGCCTGCATCGCGCCGGACGAGGTGACATGGCAGTGGCTGCGCGAAACTTTACGGCGAACGCGTCCCCATGCCCATGTGGAGCGCCTGGCGATGTTTCGAGAGCGCGCGCTGTATCCCGACCCCGGCGCCGCGTATGCCGCGCAGCACCGGATTGATCTGAGCGACATTGAACCCATGATTTCTTACCCCCATGCGGTTGATAATGTTCGTCCGCTTTCCGAAGTGGCGAGTACCAGAGTAGATGTCGGTTTCATCGGCACCTGCACGAATGGCCGTCTGGAAGATATTGCCGCCGCCGCGGACGCTCTGCGCGGGAGGCGATTGCGGGCGCGGCTTATTGTCATTCCGGCATCGTCAATGGTGTTGCGAGAGGCGGCCGAAGCCGGTTATCTTGCGGACATGATTGAAGCCGGCGCGACTATCGGCACACCCGGCTGCGGACCCTGCATGGGCGTGCACATGGGCGTTTTGGCGCCGGGCGAAGTCTGCATCAGCAGCGCCAATCGGAACTTCCGCGGGCGCATGGGCGAGCCGAATGCCGAAATTTATCTGGCGAATCCGGCAGTCGTCGCGGCAAGCTGCGCCGCCGGGCGGCTGATTCATCCAGCTGACTTAGCTGACGGATGCTAGTTCGAATGGGAAAGGCTGAAGCAATGGACATGGTCGAGAGATGACCGGCGCCAAGCATCGCGTCTGGAAATACGGCGACAACGTAAACACCGATGTCATTTTCCCGGGCAAGTACACCTACACCATCAGCCTCGATCCGGCGGAATTAGCGCGCCACGCGCTGGAAGACCTGGACCCGAGTTTCGCCGACTGCGCGCGGGCGGGCGATGTCATCGTCGCCGGGCGCAACTGGGGCAATGGCAGCAGCCGCGAGCAGGCTGTATCTTGTTTGGCCGCCGCGGGCGTCCATGCGGTCATCGCAAAAAGTTTCGCGCGAATCTATTATCGGAATGCGATCAACAATGGCTTGCTGGTTATCGCCTGTCCTCAGATTATCGACCACGTCGAGAGCGGCGATTGGATATCGATTGATATGGAGGCGGCGCAGATACATTTGAATGGCCGCGCCTTTCCATTCTCTCCCCTGCCCGAGCAGGTGCGGCGGATACTGGAGGCGGGCGGGATAATTGCTTACTTGCAGCAGCAGAGCCAAGTGTGACCCGGCCAATCTTTGCCGGTGATTTTCGAAACATTCACCAGTAGAATTGTCTCGCACTTGAAGCTGTCGTGGAGCGCTTATGCTAGCAATCGTCAACACCTGCGCCGTCATTGGACTGGACGGTCATATTGTCGAAGTGCAGACGGACTTCAATCCGCGCGCGGCGCTGCCCAGTTTCAACCTGGTTGGATTGCCTGGCGCAGCCGTCCGCGAAAGCAAGGACCGCGCCCGCTCGGCGATTCGCAACAGCGGTTTGCGCTTCCCCAACAAAGCTTATGTGGTCAATCTTTCGCCGGCCGATATTCACAAGCATGGACCCTCGTATGACCTGGCGATCGCTATCGGCGTGCTGGCCGCCACCGACCAGATTCCGCTTCATGTGCTGGACAATGCCATGTTCATCGGCGAGCTATCTTTGGATGGCAGCATCCGCCATGTGCAAGGTGTGCTGCCGATGGTCTACACCGCTATGCAGCAGGGCTTGGACACGGTTTATGTGCCGGAAGCGGACGCGGCCGAAGCCGCTTTGATTCAGGACATCGCGATTATCCCGGTGCAATCCGTCGGGCAATTGGTCGAGCATCTCTATCAGTTGAATCCGATTGAGCCCTATCGTTCCGATCTCGCTGAAAACGAGGCCGGGCGATTACTGGCTGATGGCATTGAAAATTTTGCAGACATCCGCGGTCAGGAGCATGTCAAGAGGGCCTTGGAAGTGGCCGCCGCCGGCAATCACAATATCTTAATGTCGGGACCGCCGGGCGCGGGCAAGAGCTTGCAGGCGCGGGCGCTAGCGGGCATTTTGCCGAAGTTGACGATGCAGGAAGCGCTCGAAGTGACGCGAATCTATTCCATCGTGGACCTGCTTTCGCAGGACGAGCCCCTTGTTCGTCAGCGGCCCTTTCGCGCGCCCCATCACACCATCTCCCAGGTTGGGCTGGTCGGCGGCGGCACGATACCGAAACCGGGCGAGATCAGCCTGGCTCATCGCGGGGTTCTTTTTCTCGATGAGATAAACGAGCATTCGAGCAAAGTGCTGGAGGTGCTGCGCCAGCCGATAGAGGACAAAATTGTAACGATCAGCCGAGCCAAAGGCAGCATCACCTTTCCGGCGAATTTTTTGTTGGTGGGCGCGCGCAACCCCTGCCCTTGCGGCTTTTATGGAGATCCGCTGCAAAGCTGCATTTGCACACCGCACCAGATTCAGCGATATCAGTCGCGGATTTCCGGTCCCATCCTTGACCGTATCGATATCCATGTCGGTGTGCCGCGCGTGGACTTTGACAAACTGCTGGGAGACGCCAAAGCGGAAAGCTCAGACGATATACGCCAGCGCGTCGAAGAGGCGCGCCGCCGTCAGATTGATCGGTTTGAAGCGCATCCCGGGTTGTTTGCCAACGCCGATATGCGCGTCAGTGAAATCGACCAATTTTGCCCGCTGAACGATGAAGCGCGTCAGATTTTGACGCTGTCGGTGAGGAAGCTCCAGCTGAGCGCGCGCAGTTATCACCGCGTGCTAAAGCTTAGCCGCACGATCGCCGACCTCGATGGCGCGGCCGATATCCAGGTGCCGCACATCGCCGAGGCGCTGCAATATCGACCGCCGGTCGAGTGACCACTGGCAATTTGCCACTGATTACCTTTCCGCAGACTGGATGTATCCGTTGCGCCGGTCGTTTTCGATCAGCGCCGAGTCGCGCTCGGCCGGGTCGCCCCAACCGCCGCCGCCAGCCGAAATCTGTGTGACGATATCGCCCCGATTGAAGGGACCGTAGAAGTAGACGCGCTTCGTGATTACTTCTTCGCGCTCGCTGCCGGCCCAGGCGATGGCTCGGCTGACGCCGGCGTCGCCGCCGCCATGCAGTCCCCAGGGCGTATTGATCGTATTCTCATTCATCGTTTGAATGAGGATGTTGTCTTCCAGCATTTCGTATTCGCGGATGACGCCGAAGCCGCCGCGGAACTTGCCAGCACCCGCCCCCTCCAGACTGAAGGTGTGCCGAGTCACGCGTAGGGGATAGCGGCCTTCGATCACCTCAGTCGGCGTATTGGGCGCGTTTCCGTTGCCGACGAATACAAGCCCGCTGGGACCATCGGCATGAGGGAAAGCGCCGCCGCCGCCATCAAGCGGCTCAATGAAGATAAAGGGCTGGCCCTGCAGCGGATCCATTCGATAAAATACGCAGCCAAACATCTGATACGAAGCCGCCGGACAGCGATCGGGAATCGCGTCGGATAGCGCCTTCACAATTAGATGCACGACCATTTCGGCGACGTAGCCATAAGAATCGGTCGGCGCTGGATAGAGCGGGCTGACTGCCGTATTATCAGGCGCGGTCACCGTCAGCGGGCGCGTATGCCCATGATTCATCGGGTCGAAGGGCATGGTCAGCGATTTCAAGACGCATTCCGACATGGCGACCGTTCCGATGAAGGGATGATTGGTGGGTCCGGTGACGGTGGGGTCGGTGCCGGTCCAGTCGATGCGCATTTCCTCATCCTCGACTTCGACAGTGACGGCGATCTTATAGGGCTTGTCCAGCTCGACGCCATCATGATCCATGTAGACACTGGCGGAGTATGAGCCATCGGGGATCTCGCCGATCTTGGCGCGCATCATCGCTTCTGACTGGTCGAAGACCTGATCCATGGCGCGTTGGATGGCGTCGGCGCCGTATCGTTCACAGAGAGCGATGTAGCGTCTCGCGCCGGTGCGGCAGGCGGCGATCATGGCATTCAGATCGCCGCGCACCAGATCGGGGAAGCGCACATTATTCAAGATGAATCGCATGAGTGTCCGGTTGAGCGCGCCGGCTTCAACCAGTTTATCGTGGAAGAAGATCAAGCCTTCCTGGTGTACATCGGTGGTATCCGGGCACCAGCCGCCGGGCGTCTTGCCGCCGATATCTGCCCAATGCGCCATCAGCGCCGAAAACGCGACCAGCTTGCCCTCAAAGAAAATCGGCATGTAGACGGCGGTATCGCTGATATGAGTGCCGGTTTCGTAAGGATCGTTCGCCAGCAGGATGTCGCCTTCATTGAAGCCATCGCTGCCAAGCTCGCGAATGCCGCTGCGCACGGTGGGACCGAGACAGCCCATGAAGCCGGGCAAGCCCGAACCTTCGGCAAGCATCTCGCCGCGATGATTGGTGATCGCCAATCCGAAATCCTGGACTTCGTAGATAAGGGGATTGTGCGCCGTCTTGATCAGGCTGATCATCATTTCATCGGCGGCCGCCTTCAGCGCGTTGCGAATCACCTGCGTGGTTATCGGATCGACTCGGTTCATTTCGCCGCTCGCTTTATAATCAGATTGCCAAATTCATCTGCAAACGCCGACTGATCGGGCAGGATGAGCGAGGTGGAAGTCCATTCTTCGATGATGGCGGGACCGTCGACTTTGGTTTCGGCAGATAACTTTTCGCGATCATACACGTTCGCAGGCAAATCGGCGCCGTGGCCGCGGATCGTGACGAGGCGCTCGCCCTTCAGCGGGTCGCGGTCAGCAGCAGCGGCGAGCCGCTTCATAACCGGCTTGCTGGTGATGCCCAGAATCGACACCTGCAGGTTGACAATTTCGGCGGCTGATTCCGGCAGCCTAAGCGAATATGCCCGTTCATGAATCTCGTCGAAACGGCGGCGCAACGGGATAAGATCCTGGCAAAGATCGTCAGGCAAGATCGGTACCTTTACCGTATGCTCCTGCCCGTGATAGCGCATCGCCGAATGAAACGAGACGACCGTATGCGCGGGAGCGATGCCGTTCAGCGCGAAGCGATCACGAACTTCCGTTTCCAGCTTCTCGAGCTCCGCCTTGAGCTCGTCGACCGAGAGCTGTTCGATTAGCTTTAAGTATGTGCGCAAGTAATCTTCGCGGAAGTCGGCATTGAGCAAGCCCCAGGCGGAAAAGGTCGCCGGATTTTGTGGAATGATCGCGCGGGCCGCGCCCAGCTCGTTAAGCAAAAAGCCGGCGAACAAGCCGCCGCCGCCGCCGTAGCAAACCAGCGAAAACTCACGCGGATCATGACCGCGCTCAATAGTGATATTGCGGATCGCATAGGCCATATTCATATTGGCCAGGTGTACGATGCCGGCGGCGGCATCGGTCAAACTCATATCGAGCTTGTCCGCCACTTGCTCTTGGACGACCCGCTCGGCGCGGCTGCGGTTCAGGCTTATGCGCTCGCCCAGATAGTAGTCGGGATCCAGGTAGCCGAGCAGCAGTTGAGCGTCGGTGACGGTCGCCAATTTGCCGCCCAGATCGAGACAGGCTGGTCCGGGATCGGCCTCGACGCTTTGCGGTCCGATCTGCAGTCCGCCAGTATTGTCCAGCCAGGCGACGCTGCCGCCGCCGGCGCCGATCGACACAATATCGATGGTCGGCTGCAAAACCGGTCGCCGATTGATGCGGTGTTCCGTCTGTTCCAGGGGCTTGCCGTCGCTGATGAGCGCCACATCGAACGTTGTGCCGCCGACATCAGCCGCGACCAGATTGTTATCGCCCAGGTGACGCCCGAGCGCGGCCACGCCGATTACGCCGCCAGCCGGGCCGGAAACGATGGTGCGCACCGGACCCTCGCTCGCCGCCCACAGCGAAGTGATACCGCCGGATGACTGCATAATGCTGAGCGTTCCGGCGAATCGCCTGCGGTCCAGCTCGTCCGCCAGCGCGGACAGATAACTTGCAAGTTTAGGTTTGGTATAGGCATTGAGCACAGTGGTAGACGTGCGTTCGAATTCGCGCCACTCGCGGCAAATTTCAGACGAGATGGTCACTTCCAGGTCGGGGGCTTCTTCTTTGACCAGGGCGCGCATTCGTTCTTCGTGAGCTGGATTCAGATAAGAATGCAAGAAGATGACCGCGATGCCCTCGACGCCTTCCGCCTTCAGTTGCCGAATGGTGGCGCGCGCTTCGGTTTCGTCCAGCGGCGTTACCACTTCTCCCCTTGCGTCGAGACGCTCGCTCACTTCAAGCCGCAGGTAGCGCTCGACCAATGGCGCGGGCGGGCGATAGAACAAATTGTAGATTTCCTCGCGGTTGCCGCGGCCGAGCTCCAGCACATCGCGAAAACCTTTTGTCGTGATCAAACCGACGCGCGCGCCCTTCTCTTGCACGATGGTATTGATCACCAGAGTTGAGCCGTGAATGATTATCGATAGCGCCTTGAGGTCGAGGGCAAGATTGTCGATGCCTTCAAAAAAGCGCTCTTCCAATGAGCCAAATGATGGCGATTTCTCGATCCGCACATCGCCGGCGCCTTCCTCCAGCGAGACAAAATCGACGAAGGTTCCGCCCACATCTATTGCCAGTCGCTGGCGCGTCATTGTTGTCTTGCCTGATTTGGAGTCGTGATCATTCCACACATCCCCTGCTATTGCGCGTGGTCGTATAGATGGCAACTGACTTGATGATCCGGCGCAGTATGCCTTGGCGCTGGAAACACGGTACGGCATTGCTCCATCACTTCAGAGCAGCGCGGATGGAAGGCGCAGCCGGCCGGCGGATTGGCGGCGCTGGGCGCCGTGCCCGGCAGGATGATTCGCTGCCCCCCGCTAGCCGGGTCGGGCATCGGCGTCGATGAAAGCAGCGCTTGCGTGTAGGGATGCTGCGGATCGGCGAAGATTTCCTCGCTGGCGGTCTCCTCGACGATTTTTCCCAGGTACATGACTGCGATTCGGTCGCTGATATGCTGTATCACGCTGAGGTCATGGGTGATGAACAGATAGGCCAGTCCGCGTTGGCGCTGCAGGCGAAGCAGCAGATTGATTATCTGCGCCTGCACGGAAACATCCAGCGCCGAGGTGGGCTCGTCCAGGATGAGGAATGCGGGGTTCGGCGCCAAGGCGCGCGCGAGAGCGATTCGCTGCGCCTGCCCGCCACTTAGCTGGTGTGGATGCCGGCTCATGAATTCCCCCGACAATCCAACCTCGGCCAGCAGCGACGCGACTCGGTCGGTCATCTCTTTCCGCGACAATTCCATGTGCGTGCGCAGAGGTTCGGCGATCAAATCGAAGCCGTTCAAACGCGGATTCAGCGAGGAAAAGGGATTCTGCAGGACGATTTGCATTCGTTGTCGCATCCGCCTCATTTCTTCATCGCCAAGAGCGAGAAGATCAACTCCGTCGAAGCGTACGCTGCCGCCGGTGGGTTGCAGCAGGCGGAGCAAGCAGCGCGCCAACGTGCTTTTGCCGCAGCCGGATTCGCCAACGATGCCGAAGGTTTCGCCCGCTTCAATGGTGAAACTGACCTGGTTCAAGGCGCGGATCTGATGCGTACGCCGACCGAAAAGTCCGGCTCGGCGCAGGAAAGTCATTGACAGATCGCGCACAATCAGGAGGGGATCAGCCATCGCCGGATGCCTCATGCAAGAAGCAGGCTGACTGATGCGCGGACCCGATTTCGGCGAGCGCCGGCTGATGCCCCCGACAGCGGTCCATTACATGCTCGCAGCGCGGGGCGAAGGCGCAGCCAGCGATACGCTCCAAGCCGCTGGGGACGCTGCCTGGTATGACTGTGAGATCAGCGCCGCGGCTGCCTGGTCGCGGAAGCGCCGCCAGCAAGCCCTGGGTGTAGGGGTGCTGCGGATCGGCGAAAATCGCCGCGACGGAACCTGTTTCCACCACGCGACCGGCATAGAGCACGACGACATGCTGACAAGTCTCCGCCACTATACCCAGATCGTGCGTGATAAGGATGACGCTGATCGCCCGCTCCCGCTGCAAGGTGCGGAGCAGGTCAAGGATCTGGGCTTGAATCGTCACATCAAGCGCGGTGGTCGGCTCGTCGGCGATAATCACATCGGGTTGCGCCGCCAGGCTTTGCGCGATCATGGCGCGCTGCTGCTGGCCGCCCGAAAGCTGGTGCGGATAAACGTCCGCCATCTGCGCCGGATCGGGCAATCCCACGCTCGCAAGCAATTCGACAATTTGACTCTGGCGCCCCTCGCGAGTGTTTGAGGCGTGAGCGCGCAGCACATCGTTGATCTGCTGACCAATGGTGAATAGCGGATTCAAGGCGGCGGACGGGTCTTGAAAGATCATGGCGATCCGGTTGCCGCGGATGCGGCGCATTTCGCCATCGTCAACTTGAAGCAGGTCCTTGTCTTCGAAAATGATTCTGCCGTGGGTGACCTGCGCGTTATCGTCCAGCAGGCGCATAATGCTGCGGCCCGTCACCGACTTGCCACAGCCCGTCTCGCCCACCAGCCCCAGGGTTTGGCCTTTCGCCAGCTCGAAGTCAATCCCGCGAAGGGCATAGACGGCGCCAAAGGGCGTCTTGAACCGGACGCGCAGATTCTCGACGGTCAAGATGGCCATTAGAGCAGCCTTCGCAAACGCGGATCGGCGGCGACGCGCACGCTGTCACCGAGAAAGTTAAAAGCCATCGCCGTGAGGAAAATCGCCAAGCCCGGAAAAGTCGACAGCCACCAGCGGCCCGAAAGGAAAAACAGTCGCCCGTCGCTAATCATCACGCCCCAGTCGGCGAAAGGCGCTTGCGTACCCAGGCCGATGAAACTCAAGCCGGCGGCGACCAGGATGGCGGCGCCGACATCCAATGTGCCTTGCACGATAATCGGCGTCATGATATTGGGCAGGATATGCCGCCCGATGATGACCCGATCGCGTACCCCAATGCTATGCGCCGCCTCGATGTAGGCGCGCTCCCGGACGCTCAGCGTTTGCGCGCGCGCCAAACGGGCATACCAGGGCCACCACGTCACCGCGATCGCCATAACCGCGTTGGTATAACTGGCGCCCAAGGCGGCCGCGATCGCGATCGCCAGAAGCAGCGGCGGGAAAGCCAGAAAGACATCGGTGACGCGCATGATCGCTTCGTCGAGCCAGCCGCCAAGGTAGCCAGCGATCATGCCCAGCGGCGCGCCAATGGCGATGGCGATCAGCACGACGAGCAAACCCATCGAAAGTGATCGGCGCGCGCCGAACATCAGGCGGGCGACCTGGTCGCGGCCGAGGCCATCGGTGCCGAAAGGATGCTCGATGCTGGGCGGCTTGAACTTGGCGGTCAAATCGGGATCGCCCATTCCTTGCCGCGCGTAGGGCGTCAAAAGCGGCGCGAAGATCGCCGAAACCGCAATCGCAATTAGAAATGCCATACAGACGAGGGCGACCCGGTCGCGGATGAGAAACCAGGCGCTTGAGCCAACTTCAATGCGCAACAAAGCTCGCCCCTTCAAACCAGACGCACGCGCGGATCGAGCAGCGCCTGAATCAGATCGACGAGCAGATTGACGCCGATGTAGAAGACGGTCACGACTAGCGTAACGGCGATGATCACTGGAAAGTCGACATTGAGCACCGCTTCGGTGACGTATTTGCCAAGGCCGGGCCAAGAGAAAATCACCTCCACCAGGAATGCGCCCGTGATTGAATAGGCAAATGACAAGCCGACAACCGTCAGCGCCGGCATGATGGCGTTCTTTAGGGCGAGCTTGAATAAGATGACCGGGCGCGACAAGCCAGCCGCCCGCGCCGCCATGATGTAGGTCTCGGAAAGCGCCTCCAGCATGGAGGCCTGCGTCATACGAATGGTGACGCCCAAGGGATAAGCGGACAATACCAGCGCCGGCAGAATCAAGTGATGCAAGGCATCGAACCAGGCTTCCCAGTTGCCGCTGACGGCGGCGTCGATCAGATAAAAGCCGGTCTGCGCGGCGATGGGATAGAAGAGCGTAGCGTCGCGGCTGATGCGGCTGCCCAGCGGCAGCCATCCCAGCTGGCTGAAGAAGATCGATTGGGCGATCAGCGCCAGCCAAAACGAGGGCAGGGATACACCGGCGATCGCCACAAAGCGCGTGGCATAGTCGAAGGGGCTGCGTGGATAGGCGCCAGCGAGCGCGCCAATCGGTATGCCTAAGACGAGCGCGATGACGACTGCCGCGATGACCAATTCCAGCGTAGCCGGCAGGAAAATGCTCAAGTCTGTGTTGATTGAGCGCCGCGAGTGATATGACTCGCCGAGGTCGCCATCAAGCAAATCAGCGAGATAAACGCGAAACTGCTCAATCAGCGGTTTGTCCAAGCCGAGCTTCTTTTCTATCTCGGCGACTTGTTCGGGACGCGGTCGGGCGCCGGCGTAGAGCGCTGCCGGGTTGCTCGGTATAACGCGCGAGACGATGAAGGTCAGAATCAGAACGCCGACGAGGACGAAGACCGAAAGTCCCAGTCGGCGGAGGAGAAAGCTAAGGAAAACCATATCCGCTGAAAGATTGCGGAAGCGGGCCCGGCGCCGGGAGCGCTGCTCCGGACCCCAGATTATAGGTCTACCGCGTCAGGTCGTAGAAGAATACGACATGCGGATAACCAGGATTGTTGACGTAGCCGCTGACGTCATCGCGGATCACGTGGATATCGGGCAGGTCAACGACGTAAATGGCAGCGGCGTCTTCCAGCAACAGCTCCTGCGCCGCCACGTACATTGCCTCGGCAGCGATGCGATCGGTACCGCTCATTGTCGAAGCGCCAGCAACCAGATTGTCAAAGTCCGGGTTGCTGTAGTAGCTGAGATTGAAGAAGGGCTCGTCTTCGCTGACGAACATGCCAGTCAGCCAGGAATTCGGTGTGATGTAATCGGGCCACCAGTAGAAGCCAAAAGCCTCCTGCGCGCTGGCGGGATCGTTGATCGCCAGGTCCCACTGCGCTTCCCAGGCGAGGCCGCGGATCTCCAGATCGACCCCGATCTCGGCCAGGCTGGCGCGCCACAATTCACCTACCTGCTGTTCATCCAGATCGCTGGCCACGTGGGTATAAACCAGGGAGAATCCCCCGTCGGGATAGCCGGCTTCAGCCAGCAGCTCGCGCGCTTTGTCCAAATCGTGGCTGTATTGCAAGAGGTCAGCGCCGTGCCCCCACATATTTGCCGGAATTGGACCGCGGGCCTGGGTACCCATGCCAGCGTACAAGTTTGTGACCACATCGGCGTAGGGGAAGCTATACGAAAGCGCCTGCCGCACCAGTTTGCTGTTGGTCGGTTCCTTGATCGTGTTTAGCAGTATTAGCAGATTCTGGAATGACGGCGTCACGACCACGGAAACACCGGGCGCTTCGGCCAAGGGACCGTAATTGTCGAAGGGCAAGCTGTAGGTGAAATCGGCATCGCCGGAGCGAATCATCTGTTCGAGCACGGTGGGATCTTCCACGATTTCGAAGACGATGGTGTCGAACTGACCCTCGGTCCAGCCGCCCCAGTAGTCGGGATAAGCCTCCAAGACCATGCGCTGGCCCGGCTCGTTGCTGGCGATCTTATAGGGACCGGTGCCAGCGGCCTTGCCGTCGTTGAACCAGGCGTTGTCCTGATCGGCCGCGTTCGGGCTCATGATCCAGGCGGCATAGCCAGCCGAAAGGACAAGGTCAAGCGGCGCCGGCGTATTCAAGTTGAATTGCACAACAAGGTCGTCCATCGCTTCAATCGAGTCGATCATCCAGAAAATCCAGGCGGAGCCCTCGCCGATAGCAATGGTGCGGTCCAGCGCTTTTTTGACTGCCTCGGCGTTCAGGGCGGCGCCGTCATGGAAGGTCACGCCTTCGCGAAGATTGAAGGTCCAGGTCAGCGAGTCTTCGGACGCTTCCCAAGATACCGCCAATTTGGGACTGAGAATCTCGTCGCTGCCGGGTCCGTTGTAGAAGGTGAGCGTCTCATACACGTTGCCCATCACGACATTTTCATTGGAGTTGCCCGAGCTAGGATCGAGATTGGGGAAGGCGACGGGATGCCCGTAGACGAATACATTGCGGTCTTGGGCGACCGTTCCAAACAGGGGCAGCATCAGCAGGGAAAGCGAGATGCAGAATAGCAGTAGCCGTTTCATGCGCGTCATCCTTTGTTGACTTTGTTACTCTTGCCAATTTGCAATAGTCTCGATAGAGAATTGGATTATATCGTAGCCACAACCCTTCGACAATCGGATTTCCGTCCAGCGCGACTCAGACCAGATTGCCCAGATGGGTTTCGAGGAGACGCTCCGGGCGAAAGTTGGCGATCTGCAATTGCGATGCGGATGCGCCTGCGAGCGCGTCCCGCGGTATTAAACCGATGATCTCGGAACTTTCGATTTCGAGATTGAAACTGTCAGCCTCGCCACGGATTTTCTCGACGACATCGTACATTGACGTCACGCGATAGTTGGTCAGGTTCATCGAAACTTGCGCTCTGCCCTTGACGAAGAAACCGAGCGCCTGCACATGCGGCAGCCCGCCGGAAGACGCTCGTATTGCGCGAGCAATTTCCTGAGCGGGGGCAAGATCGCTTGTCGTAAGATAGACGTTGAAGGCGATGAGGATATCGCGCGCGCCAATTGCGCAGCCGCCGGCGCTGCCCAGCCTTCGCGGTCCGTAATCGGGCTGCGGCGCTTGCCCCGTTTCAATCGTATCTCGCAAGCGCTCGTAACCGCCGCGCCGAATCGCAGCGAGTTCTCGATTGCTTTCCTGCAAGGCGGCTTCCGCGTATAGGAAGACCGGCAAATTCAGTTCCGCTCCGACGCGCGCGCCAAGCGATCGCGCCAAATCCGCGCATTCAGCTATAGTAGCGTTTCCCAGCGGCACAAAAGGTATGACATCGGCGGCGCCGATCCGCGGATGCTGGCCGCGGTGGCGGGTCATGTCGATGAGTTCGGCCGCGACCCGTATGCCAGCGAGGGCGGCAGCGGATACGGCGCCTGGCGCGCCAACAAAGGTCACAACGGAGCGATTATGATCGATGTCGCTCTCGGCGCCGAGCAGGCTAATGCCAGCCTGCCTAGCAATCGCACCCGCGATTTCGTCAACGACATGCGCTCGCCGCCCTTCAGAAAAGTTGGCGACGCATTCGATTAGTTTCTCCATTGACAAGCTTACCTCTGGCGGAAGAACGGAAGCAGCAACTGAATGCGCGCATCAGGCGTGGCATATCCCTATTTCATCTGCTACTGGCATACGATTCTAAGTTGCACTATAGTGCGAAGCGAGCGGCAACGAAAGGTTGGCGATTCGTTATCGCTGACGGGAGCGCGAGGACGGATGACAAATAATTCATCCCTCAGCGAGGATATTCACACGCTTGGCAATTGGCTGGGCGTCATCATCCAAGAACAGAACGGCATGGATGCTTATGAGTTGGTCGAGGAGATCCGCGCGATGTCCAAAGCGCGGCGCAGCGGCGACTCAGCGGCCGCCTTCCAACTGGCGCAGCGCCTGGAGAACCTGCCGCTGGATTCAAAGAATATCCTAATCAAAGCCTTTTCCAATTATTTTCAGCTGATCAATATCGCCGAAGACTTGCAGCGCATCCGCGTCATCCGCCAGCGCGAAGCGAGAAGCACGCTGCGGGAGTCGATCGTCAACGCAATAGGCGGCTTGCGCGACAGCGGCAAAACGGCGGACGAAATCCGTTCGCTGCTGGAACAGGCGCGGCTGCGGCTTGTGCTCACGGCGCATCCGTCAGAGGCGAAGCGGCAGGAGATTCTGGTCATCCTGCGGCAGATCGCCCAGATGATGGAGATGCGAGACCGGCACAATCTGCTGCCGCGCGAGCTGCGCAAGCTGGAGAGCAATCTGGCTGAGGAGGTGGAAGAGCTCTGGCAGACGCGGCAAGTGCGCGCATCGAAGAAACAGGTCTCGGATGAGGTCGACTTCGGCATCTACTTCATACGTTCCGTGATCGTTGACGTCGTGATTGACATCTATGAAGACCTGCAAATGGCACTCGAGCGATTCTATCCGAATGAGGATTGGTCGGAGCTGCCACCGGTATTGCGCTACTCGTCGTGGATCGGTGGCGACCGTGACGGCAATCCCAACGTGACCACCGATGTCACGCTGCAGACGCTGGCGACCTTGCGTTGTACTGCGCGAGAGATTTATCTGGAAGAGATTGAGGCGCTGACGCAAAACCTGACGCAAGACACCAGTCTGTTTGGCGTCTCGGAGGCATTGCGGCGGGCGATTGAGGCGGCGCTGCCAGCCGAGCAGCGATTCCCCGGTGAAGCCTATCGCCAGATGCTGGCGATCATCCGCGAGAAGCTTGAGCAAGACCAATATCAGTCCAGCCGGGAGTTGCTGGGCGATCTGCTGCTGATTCAGGACAGCCTTAAATCGCACGGCGGCAAGCGGGCCGCCATGGGCGCAGTGCAGCGACTGGTGCGCAAGGCGCGGCTCTTCGGCTTGCACCTGGTACCGCTCGAAGTGCGCGAAGACGCCAACCTGCACAGCGCTGCGATCGACGAGCTTTTCGGTCATTACGGAATTGCGCGGAATTACAGCAACTTGCCCGAGGATGAGAAGCAAGAATTGCTGACGGCTGAGATTCGCAGCAAGCGCCCGCTCTTCCCCAATGACATCAGCGTTTTCACCGAGACAGCGCAACGAATTATTCGTACCTGGCGCATGATTGCGGAAGCGCGCGCCAAATACGATTCGATCGTTATCGACACGGTTATCGCGAGCATGACCCGGCAGCCGAGCGATGTTTTGGCCATGCTTTTATTCGCGCGCGAAGTCGGCATCGAGAATGATGTGTATATCGTGCCTCTATTTGAGACGATCGACGACCTCTACCGGTCATCCGCGATTATGGAGCGACTTTTCGAGAACGCCGAATATCGCAAGTATCTGGTGGCGCGCGCCGGCAAACGGGGGCTGCGACAACAGGTGATGATCGGTTATTCCGACAGCAGCAAAGACGGCGGCTACCTGGCGTCAAATTGGAATCTGTACAATGCGCAGCGCATTCTCACGCAGACCTGCGTGG
The DNA here is from genome assembly GCA_026706445.1 of Chloroflexota bacterium. GTDB lineage: Bacteria > Chloroflexota > Anaerolineae > Aggregatilineales > Phototrophicaceae > UBA6055. Next base: position 26,662 of record JAPOYT010000090.1, on the reverse strand, counting down.
ACAAAGGCGTATCGCTCGAGCTCTTTCACGGGCGCGGCGGCAGCATTGGCCGCGGCGGAGGACCAACCAACCGCGCGATACTTTCGCAACCGCCCGAATCCTTGCATGGCGGCGTCAAGATTACTGAACAGGGCGAGGTGATCGCCTATCGATACAGCAATCGGGGCATCGGGCATCGCCATCTAAATCAAGTGCTAAACGCGGTGCTGATGGGCATGGGCATGCAGGAGCGGCGTCAGGCGCCATCCAACTACTACGATGTGATGGCGCGGCTGTCGGAGATCAGTCAAGAATGCTATCGCAAGTTTGTATACGAGAGCGACGGATTTCTGGATTATTGGCGGCAAGCGACGCCAATCAATGAGCTATCTCGTATGCAGATCAGTTCGCGGCCCGCCAAGCGCAAGGCGGCCGGCGGCTTTTCAGCCATGCGCGCGATTCCGTGGATGTTCAGCTGGATGCAAAGCCGCGCGATCGTGCCAAGCTGGTTCGGGCTGGGAACGGCTTTTGAGCGCTACGCAAATGAAGACCCAAGGGGAATGCGGATTCTACGGGAGATGTACGGCAACTGGTCCTTCTTTAACGCGCTGATTGACAATGCCCAGCTTGATGTGGCAAAAGCCGATATGGGGATCGCCGAGCTATATGCGTCGCTGGTCGAACCGCCTGAGCTGCGCGAACGATTTTTCAATTGGATCAAAGAGGAGCACCGCCTCAGCAGGGAGATGCTGATGCGCGTGACCGAGCAAGACGACCTGCTGGCGAATATGTCCGCCATCAAGACTTCGATTGACCGGCGCAACCCTTATGTCGATCCGCTGAATTTTATGCAGGTCGCCCTATTGCGCGAGTTGCGGCAACTGGACGAAGACGATGATAACTGGCGGCCCGTATTGGACGCCACCTTGGCGACCATCAACGGCATCGCCGCCGGTATGAAGACTACGGGCTAGGCGCCGCTCAAGCCTGGTCCCAGTCCACGCGGTCAAATCGCTGAATCTCGATGAGGCAACCTGACGGGTCCCGCAAAAAGAAATGGTATATTCCGTAAGCTGCGTTGTGGCGCGGCGGATGCTCGCAAGCCCAGCCACGCGCAATGATCCGCTCGTACCAGAGATCCACATCGTTCGTGACCAAGGTAAAGATTATTCCGGAACCATTTTCAGGCGCGTCATCGCGCTGGCAGACGCCCAGAAATGCGCTGCGCTCCTTGATGCGATAGATGCGGCAGGAACCCTGGTCAACCGCGAGCTCCAAGCCGAGCACATGCTCATAGAAGCGAGCCGAGCGGCTCAGATCGCGCGCGTAGAGAAAAGTGATCTGGGCATCGATTGGCAGATCGGTCACGGTGATTTCTCATTCTCGGTTGTCGCTGGAGACCTTGTGCCGTGAGCGGCTTCGCCAAAGAGCGAATCATCGTCCGCGTCACCCAGGTATTCGATTCGCGTCGCCCGTGTCAAGGCGCGTTGCTCAAGCGGGAGCTGGCGCCAAAATAGCGTCGGATCGGCGATCTTGCCGTCCCCCGCGGCGAGATATGCGCGCAGCAACTTGAAGAATTCTTCATCGCCGATGTTGACGCGCAGGTTATGCAGCATCTGCACGCCACGCAAGTAAACCGCATTGATATAGGCGCGCGCGGTGGCGAATTCATACACGTTGCTGTCCACCTTGCCCTGCGGGAAAAAGCCGGCGACGCGGAAGGTCCACCACCAGTTCTTGTCGGCCGGATAATGTTCTTCAATGAAGAGGTATTCGCTGTAGGTCGCCAAGGCTTCATCCAGCCAGGGGTTAAGCGCTGAATCGTTCCCGACCCGCGCATACCACCACTGATGGGCGATTTCATGCACGGAAATCAGCGTCAGGTAATTCCTGATTCCGCCGTCAAAGTTTGTGAACCAAGCGCCCCCGACAAAGACAAGACCGGTGAACTCCATGCCATCGGGAAAGTCTCCCTGGACGATGACAAATCGCTCACGGTCATAAGGTCCAAATTGCCGTTCATATAGTCTCAGCGCCTTTTCCGCTTGAATCAGCACGTGCTCAGCGCCATCCAGACGGATGCCATTGGCATTGATCTGCGCATCGGCGAAGGAATAGACTTCGACAGTTTGGTTTTCGCTGACTTGCCGTTCAGCGGCTATCATCTGATCGCTCACGCTGATGGCGAAATCGCGCGAGTTGATCAGCTCGATCTCCCATGCGTTCGAGCCAAGCGCCGTGACTGTTCCCGGGGCGGCAAGCATGAGAGCACCGGTCGTATTCTCGACGGACAGATTCACATGCCAGTCGGCCAGGTCGTAGACCACCTGCTCGCCGATGCCGATTGGCTCGTGAATCCGCCAGTCGCCATCCAATCGCGCCGCTATTGTGGGCAGAAAGTGCCCCAGATTGAGTTGACGCGGGCTGTAGCCGTAGAAACCACGGTACGAGCGCAAGCCATCGCGGATCTCGGCCGGCTGCAGGCGAAACTTCAGCCCTAACGCAAGCCAGCAGCCGCTTTCCAAAGGCGCATTCAAGTTGATCTGCATTCGATTCAGGGCAAGCTCATAGGCAGCCGGCTCGTCGTTGACGGTCAAGTCCATCAACGTAAAGCCTTCCGCCCATTGGTTGGCTTGGACATCCAGGACGATCGCAGCGAGCGCGTCATTTTCGAAATTGTGGAATACAGTCGATTGGACAACATCTGCGGTTTTGGAACCGTAGTCGATGCGTATATCGGCGCGGACGCGTCTGGCTGACTTTGCGATTTCCGCATCGTTGCAGCGCGCGGGAGCAGCCGGAGATGGTGTAACTTTCGCGCCCCGACTGTCTAATGCGTCTTGCGCCAAGGCGCCCATTGCTGCTTTCGGCGACATCGGGCTCGCCTGCAATCGGACATGGCCCTTGCCCGCCTCGACCGTGGCATAGGCAGGAGAATCCTTGGCGAGATTGCAGCCAGCCAGCGCCAAAAGCCCAGCGATACACAGAGACAACGGATGGAAGAGATTCAATATCATGCTAGGCTCTATTCTCGTAGATAATTCCGCGTTCGCAAGCGCGCGATAACATGGTTGCGCCGTCCTATGCTATGCTTGTCTAATTGTGTCATTCAATGTTTTCACAGCCAGTGATTTTGATATGGAGAGCAGCGAAGCAAGGAAAAGAGACAGCAAAATCGTCGCCGCCGTTCGTTTGTCGCGCTGGCGCGAGCACGTCCCTTTCACCATTCCGCTTACGATCTTCGGCGGGTTGTTGGCGCTTGAGCCGGAAGCGGCCGCCGATTGGCGCCTGTTCGCCGTCCTGGCGGGCAACGTACTGGCGATGTCTTTCGCTTTCATGTTGAACGACATTGAAGACGCGCCCGATGACGCCTTGGATCGGCAAAAAAAACAGCAGAATGTCATTAGCAACGGTTTGCTGAGCCGCCGCGAGGGCATCGCGCTAACTGTAACTGTCTTCGTCGCCGCGTTGGCGATGTATGTTGCAAGCGGAGTCATGACGCTCGCAATCGGCGGCGCAACGCTCGCGCTCTGTTACCTGTACTCGGCGCATCCATTTCGCTTTAAGGCGCGCCCGCTTACCGATGTTGTATCACACGCGCTGATGCTTAGCGGACTATTGGTCGCGGTCGGCTATTTCACTTATGGCGCGGAAAGGCGCGAAGTATGGCTGGTGATCGCCGCGGCCAGCTTGTTTTCCGCCTACGGCCAATTCTACAATCAGGTGGTCGATTACGAAGTGGACAAAGAGGCGGGGTTGAAGAATACCGCCGTTCTATTGGGTCGGGGACCAACTTCTATTTTGGGACACCTTTCGATAGCGCTTGCGCTGCTTTGTATGCTCGCGGCTATCTTGCAGGGGCTCTTTCCAGTGTGGCTCGGCACGATACTGGTCATCGGCGTCATCACGACAATACTTTTTCCCTGGGAGTACGACATGCGCGGCAACCTGGCGCGCGACGGCGGCAATGTGCAGCGGCCCGGTTTGATTATCGCAAACCTGCTGGCGCTGATTTGGCTGGCGTCCAATATGGGGCTGATCACAGTCCTCTAAGCGGCAAAGCGACGCGATGTGATAGAATGGTTCTGTGATCGATAGTCCATAGCAACGGCACATGGCGGAAATTCATCAGATTCTCTTCAATATGCACATTCTGTATTCGCTGGCTTTGGGTATTTGGGCCGCCTATACCGCAGGCCGGCGAGCGACGATCTCCGGACACTATATGGGAGCAGTGGCTACCTACGCGCTGCTGGCGGGCGTGACGCTGGCAGTTGGCGCCGCGCTGCTCGCTTCTGGAATGCAGCCGCGCTCCGGACGCGTTCTCGTCTATGTCCTCTACATGTTGTGGCTGGCGATCATCATGCCGGGCTTGTTCAGCCTGATGAGCGGCCGCGACGACGAGCGCGCCGCCCTCACCTATGCGCTTTTGGCCTTCTTCAACTTCACGACCTCGCTCAGCATGATGGAGAGAGAGCTCGTTGGACCGTGGGTATCGCCAGCATAATCCGGATTTCGGATTGAGCCATGCCTAATCCGGGAGGCGCCAACGATGCGCCAAGCTTTCCTCTCAGCGAGATCAAGCGCCTTCTTGGCGAACAAGCCGCCTCTTTGATTGATCATATCGCTCAGGGAGCGCAGGAGAGGGACTTGCCGCTGTACCTGGCTGGAGGCGTGGTTCGCGACTTGATAATGGGTCAGCGCAACGTCAGCATCGACCTCGACTTCGTCGTCGAAGGCGATGCGATCAGCTTTGCCATGTCACTCGCTATCAAATCCGGCGGCTCGGTGCAAGAATACCAGCCATTCGGAACCGCCACATGGACCTTGGATTCGTCCGCCGGCGAGACGCCAGCCCATGTGGACTTCGCCTGCGCGCGCAGCGAAACCTACTCGCATCCGGCCGCTCTGCCCACCGTGTCGCCGAGTGATATGCAGCGCGACCTGCTGCGGCGCGACTTCAGCGTTAACGCCCTTGCGATCCAGTTGAGCCCTCGGGAACGGTCAGGGATTTTGCTGGATCGTTGCGGCGGCGGCGATGACCTCAAACTGGGGCTGATCCGCGCATTGCATCAGAATAGTTTCGTGGACGATCCTACTAGAATTTTGCGCGCGGCGCGCTACGCTTCGCGGCTTGACTTCGTGATTGAAGCGACCACCGACGAATGGATGCGAGCGGCGCTTTCACTGCTTGGGAGGGTCAGCGGTCAGCGCCTGCAAAACGAAATCGACCTCATCTTGCGCGAAGGGCGCGCTGGCGAAGTGATGCTGCGTCTGCAGAAAATGGGCGCCTTGGCCAAGATTCACCCGGCATTTCGCGTCAGTTCGCAGCTGCCTGAACTGCTCGAGCGCTGCAACGAACTCAGGCCGCCATGGTCGTCCAACGACATCAATCGGCAGGCGCTGCGCTGGATTGCGCTCTTTACCGAAATCGACGCTGATGAGGCGCGGAGCGTTTGCGAGCGTCTGGCGCTAAGGAATAAACTCACACATTCAATTGTGGCGAGCGCAAGACTGGCAGAGCGCATCAGCCGCCTCGAGGATCGCTCGCTCCGCCCGAGCCAGGTTACCAAGATTCTCGATGACTTTGCCGATACATCATTGCAGGCGGCTTGGCTGCTGAGCGTGGAAAGACCGTACGCGCAAGATTTGATAGCCGCGTATGCAACCGAATGGCGTCAACGGCGTGCTACGACAACGGGCAATGATCTCAAAGCAAGGGGCATTGCGCCGGGACCGCATTACCGCCGCATTCTGGACCGGCTGCGCTTCGCCTGGATTGACGGCGATGCGCGTTCGGTGGAAGAAGAGCGGCAATTGCTGCAAAAGCTTCTGGAAGATCTTGACTAAGCCCAGGCAAGAGACGGGGCGCCATGGTCAATCGAGAAAGGCCTCGGATTATGCAAAATGAATCGCGGTGGGTTCGCGCGCTGGCGACGGTGCGATAAGGAATCATTTAGGCTTGAGCAAGGCTCTCGTAATCACTTTGCGTCAAACTGGCTGATATCGAATCCGAGAGGCGAGGCCGGCCAGGCGCCTTGATAGAGCGGAGGGTTGCAATATGGATAATGTCTCAATTGGTTTGGCGCTGGTGGCGGGCATTCTGTCCTTCATTTCTCCCTGCGTTCTGCCGCTGGTACCGGCGTACATTGGCTATATGGGCGGGCGCCTGACGCATAATGTCAGTCGACAGGCTGCCTTGGGCACTGCCCCTGGCCTTAGCCTCGCCCTGCGGCTGCAAATGCTGCTGCATGGCATTGCTTTCGTGCTCGGCTTCACCATCGTCTTTGTGTTGATCGGTCTTTTCACAACTGCCCTATCCAGCCTGGCGGGCCAACACGTCAGCGCGTTCACCGAAATTCTCGGGCGAGTCGGCGGTCTGGTGATCATCTTCTTCGGCTTCCAGTTCATGGGGGTTTTGCCGCGCTTCTTTTCCTGGCTGCGCAAGAAAGGGCAAGCGGGAATCCTGGACAATATCCTCTTCAGCATTGGTTTCTCCGTTCTCGGCAGCGCTTTGATTTACTGGGGCGTCCTCGAACAGACCACGATCGCGCTGCCATTGATCGCGTTACTGCTCGCCGGTCTTTTCGTCAAGGGCGCATTCAGCCAGCCGGCGAAGTTCTGGCACGGAGCATTGGATCGGCTCGAATCCATGTTGTACGCTGATACGCGCGCCGACATCGGCGGCAGCGGACGCGACGGCTTGCTCGGCTCCACTTTCATGGGCATGGTGTTTTCCGCCGGCTGGACGCCTTGCATCGGTCCCTTGCTGGGCACGATATTAACGGTGGCGGCGGCGAGCGGCGCCACCAGCGGCGACATCGCGCAGGGTATGCTGCTATTGGCCGCCTACTCCATCGGGCTTGGCATTCCCTTTGTGATCACCGCCCTGCTCATGAACAGCGCGCAAGGCATACTCCGCCGCCTGCAGCGCCACATGCACAAGATTGAGCTCATCAGCGGCACGCTCTTGATCGCCATTGGCGTTTTGGTCGCCAGCGGGCAGCTGCAGAGCCTAAGCCAAACGTTTTCGCGGGGCGAATTCGCCGATTTTACCTTCCGGGTCGAGGAGTGCGGAGTCGGCTTTTTTGACGGCGAATTGGGATTGAGCCACGTCGGCGCCTGCCTGAGCGGCTCGCTCGCGCCGGTGGCGATCAACCAGAGCGCCAGCGGCCACTTCGCGCCCGATAGGCCGGAACAGCAATACCTCTTTCATGGGGAGGCTGGGCGAATCATTGATATTGAAGTGCGCAGCGTAAATGAAGCTGTGCCGGATTTCGACATGGTCCTCTTTGGTCCCGCTGAGGAGGAACTCGCGCGCGCGAGCAAGGCGGAAAGTCTTGAGTCCGATGGTCGGTTTTATCCTATAACCGGATTTGAGCTTGGCGGCGATGGCATGTATCGCCTTGTGCTGCGCAATACAGGGACCGGCGAATCCTCGCGCTTCCGCGTCAAGGCGCGTGATGCCGAGCCATTCGAGACGCAACCCGAGATATCGCCCCCAAGCCAGCCAGAAGCGCGCGATGTTGAATCCGCAGCCTCAGATGATGCGATGACCAGCCTAAGCGATATCGCCGGTGATCTGGCGCCGGCAATTGGATTGGTAGAGGGCAATCGCGCGCCCGCATTCACCATTGAAACGCTCGCTGATGAAGTCGTCTCGCTTTCTGATTTGCGCGACCATGTCGTCCTGCTGAATTTCTGGGGAACCTGGTGTGGACCCTGCCGCCGCGAAATGCCGGAATTCCAGAAAGCGTTTGAGGAATGGAACGAGCGCGGTTTTGAGATCCTCGCCATTGCCTACAACGACACCGAGGCGGCGATGGAGTCGTTTCGCGCTGAGTTCGATTTGAGCTTTTCGCTGGCGCTGGATGACAACGGCGAAATCAATGAGGCCTACGGCATCCAAACGCGCCCGAGTTCCTATTTAATCGACAGAGACGGTGTTATTCTGACGCGGCACTTTGGTATCATGACCGAATCACAACTCGGCGAATTGCTGCATGAGGCCTTCGCGCAAGAGTGATTCTGTAGCATGTCCAAGCTGAATCAGGTCTTGCGTTTGCTTGCCGCGTTCCTTTCCATGGGCGCAGCAATCGCTCTATTGCTGCACGCGGGGTTGCCGGACCGCGCCGACTACTCTGGATTCTTGGATGGCGGCCGCCCTGCCCTTGCGCCGGAGGCCGGTTGGCGCGCGCCGCCCTTCACGCTTCTGACTACATCGTCACGTCCGCTCGCGCTAGAGCAGGCGCGTGGGAGAGCTGCCATCATTAACTTCTGGGCGACCTGGTGTGAGCCTTGCCAGCGCGAAATGCGCGAGTTGCAGGCGCTTTACGAGATGCATGCCGACGACCTGCGAATCCTGGCGGTGAATGTCGGCGAAAGCGTTGACGAGGTGCGAGACTGGGTCGCTCGGCTTGGGTTGAAGTTTGATATTTTGCTGGATGCGCGCGGCGATGTGTCCACACTTTATCAGATTCGCGGGCTGCCTACGACTTTTGTCTTGGATGAGGACCATGTCGTGCGAAGCGTACATTACGGACCAGTTCGCCTGGGATCGCTGCAGCGCGATCTCGCCCGTTTCGGACGAAAGGCTTGATCAATTTTTGCGCTGCGAAGAAGCTTGAGGACTGCGGCAGCTTATTGCAAGCGCGTATTGCTGGGTTTCGCGCGCAATTGGCTGCGAATCGCACTGATCGCGCTGGCGCTTTACATCAGCTTGCCCTGGGCGGCGCCGACGCTGGCGAAGCTGGGAATGAGCGCGCCAGCCGATGTCATTTACACGCTCTATAGCCCATTCTGTCACCAGTTCGCCTTTCGTTCGCCATTTCTGTTTGGCGAGCAAGCATTTTATCCGCGCGGCGCGGCCGGTACCGGCTACGCGCCTTTTGAAGCCTACGCCAGTCATTCGGAAGCGTTTTTAGAGCAGTATCGCTATTGGTCGGGCTTTTACGAGGGGCCTGCGCCTGCGCCGCCCGGGACCGTAGACGGACTAGGCAACTTCAGCATCGCCCAACAATTCGCCGCGCGCCACTTCATCGGCGACGAATCCTTTGGTTATAAGACGAGCCTTTGCGCGCGCGACCTAGCCATCTACACGCTGATTTTCGTCGGCGGCTTGATCTATTCGCGTTATCGCTGGCGTATCCGTCCCCTGCCATTTTGGCTTTATGTACTTGCTGGATTGGGTCCGGTGGGCTTGGACGGCTTCAGCCAGCTCCTGAGCTATCCGCCTTTCGAGTTCTGGCCTGTGCGCGAGACGGCGCCAGTATTTCGCATCGTCACGGGCGGGCTATTTGGCTTGATGAGCGCCTGGCTGGGTTTCCCCCACATCGACCGTTCGATGCATGATCTAATCGAAACGCTCGACAATGATCGCCAAGCAATCGGCGGGCTTTGAAGCCCTGTAGCGGCTATTCGTCTTCAGACGGTTTGCTTAAGCGTGACAGGCGCGCGTTCATATCCGGCTCATCTTTCTTGCGGGGCTTGGGCGCCCGCGGATCGGGTTCTTCGTCGACGATTTCGAATCGTTGAGCGACGCCGCGAGGCTCGGTACGTTTAGAGGCTGGCGGATTGCCCAATAGGCTTTCAAGGTTTTCTCGCGTCTCCTCGAATTTCTCGGACATCGTATTCAAGATCGACCGGTCGGCGCGTCCGCGTGGTCTGCCAGACGATGCAACGCCGTCGATCGGGATGCGCGTCCGCCCGCGCGAAGACGAAGCTGTCCCGCCTTGCGCGCGCTCGCGCCGTTGCTGGCTGTCCAGCGCCATTTCGAGCGAACCCAATTCCTGCATGAGATGCTGCGTCATCAAGCGATGGTCACGGAGCTCCGATTCGGCGATGGTCAACTGCTGCTGTTTCATATTGAGTTGCCCTTGCAGGCGCTGCGCTGAGAATTCGTCACCGCTTCGCAGCATTTCATCCACCAGCTTGTCGAGCTCAACAACTTCACGCATTCGCTGTTCGATTCTCGCTTGCAGCTCATCCTCGTAGTCCAGCGCTTCCTCGAGTCGCTGACGCAAGCTTCGCGCTGACCGCTGCGGATTCTCTTCCGCTTCGTCCGCGTCCAGCCGGATGCGCGCCAGTGGCGACTGCGGGTTCTTGCCCAAAAAGTCATTGAGCTGCGCGTTTATCAGGGTGGAGATTTTCTCAAACAAGTCCGACATAGAATCGTCTCGCATCTAGCTACTTCGCGCCCGTCCCCATTATAGTGCAGATTGCCGCCCCGGCATAAGATTGCCCCCGGCGGAAGTGTATCCTTTTCGGTTGAAATAGGTAAATTACATCCACCTGACAGCCTGTAGGGGCGAGCCTTGGCTCGCCCGTCGGCGAATTAACAGTGGGCGACTCAAGAGTCGCCCCTACAAAATCATACGTACTTGGGGTTGGGGATATAATCTCGAGGATGGCTCATTTGAATTTCAACCGAGTTCGATACACTACCCCCGGCGGTCGAGATTGTTCGACGCGCTCCAGTCGGCAGCCCGTTATCGATTCCCGGAGCGCTGCGCTCGAATAATGACAGCGTTCGCGCTTTTCGCCAGCCGAACTTCAGACGAGCGTGACCAGCGCCTTAACATCGGCAATAACCCAGGATCGGCCAACACTTCGCTCGCATACTTCACCGCGACATCGTCCGAATCCAGCCACTTGAGCAAGGCGCGACATGCCTGATATGCGGCGGTGTCATTTAGCTGGTCGCCAAGCTCGGCGATCGCCGACGCGGCGGTGTCCGAACCCACTTGCGCGGAGACTTCACTCAGCGCCCAAAACGCGGAGGGGCGGCTTTCGGCGAAACGCGAAATCATTCGCGCTAAATGCCTGACGATACGTTTTTGTTCAGCTGGTGACAAGCGAATACGCAGCAGGTCTCGCGATAGATGCTCGCTGTCGTAATCCGTCCAGTCAGCCGATAGCGACGCGCTCTGCGAGCGCCGCAGCATCAAGGCGAGCTGAAACAGAGCGTATTCGCGGACATCGAAATCAGCGCTTTCAAGATCCGCGTACAGACGGCTCATTGCGCGTTCGCGAAAAGCGCGCTTCATTGATCTGACCTCACAAATATGCTGGCAAGATCATCATTGAACTCGCGCCGCCAGTCGCCTGCGTTGTCAAGTCGCATCGCCAAATTGCTGGTGGATTCAATCAGGACGATGCGGATGTCCCATTTCTCGAAGAGACTCCGCCAAGAATCGGCGCTGACCACAGTGACATAATCGTCAAGAAAGTCGCGATACAGGTCGGTCCTGCCGTCGATGAACACCGGATGCTGCCGCGCCGCGAATATGAGATAGCCACCCCAGTTGTAGCTGTTGAAGAGCTTGCCCGCAAGCGGCGAAGCGTTCAGATGACGAACCGCGCCAACAGGAAAGTTCAGCAACAGCGCCCTATTGACGGTCTTTTCGCTCGTGACATATTCCACATGAAGAATCGCGCCCAGCGCGACCAAGGCGATCAGTGTGAGATTGACAGCGACGCGGCGCGGTGATTCACTGATTCGCCGCGGAATCAGCCAGCCCTTGCGCGAAAGCGCTTCATCGAGATGAATGGACGCAATGGGTGTGGCGACGACAGCGAAGAGAGACAGGTTTCGCCCCGATACCAGCGCCAAGCAGAGGGCGCCAATGACCAGGATGGACTCCGTCGCGTCCAGGCGGCGCCGACTTGCCGAGACGGCGCCAAAGAGCGCGGCCAAAAGCAGTATGAAGCCCCAGCTTTGCGCCTGGCTGAAATCGGGCGATTGCCACTCTTGAATATATTCTCTCAGACCGCCGATGCCGATCGTATCAAAGGGCGGGGCGAAGACCTCGATTCCGAGCGGATTAAGCGGCATCAGGGCCAGCGACAGCAAGGTGATCCAGAGTAATTTGCGTATTGTGCGGGGAGGAACGCGGGACTGGCCAAGGGAGAACCGGCAATTGGTCCATTCGCCGAGGGCAAAGGCGCCGAGCAACGCGAACCCGATGATGAAAGCGCCGTGGCAATTGCCCCAAAGCCAGAGCAGCGGCGGAAGCAGCCAGAGGCGGTCTCGCCCGTTATGCTTAAGTTCGAATAATATATATATCAATACGGCGCTGAAGAAAAAGGTGAGCATTTGCGGACGCGGCGACCAGAAGGCGGCCGCGCAGGCAGCGCCGATAACCAGCACATAAGCCTGCGCATAAATCGAGCCCGCCCCCGCGCGATACAAGAAGAGCATGCCGCCGGTCGCCAGCAGCGATACGAAGAGCGTCAAGCCCAAGTGTCCAGCCAGGCGCCAGAGGCCAACCATGACAACCTGCGCCAGCCAGCTATGATTCCGGTGAATCAAGCCCGCATGCGTGTGCGAAAACGCATCGGCGTACACGGGCGGTCCTGTTTCCAGGATGTACTCTCCAAGACGGAGATGCCACCACATATCGGGGTCGACAGATACGCGACTTGCCATAGCAAAAAGAAGCGTGAAGGCAATCGCTATTGCGGAACGCTCGGTGGTTAGCAGCAGCAAGAAAGACATTTTCGCCTCGTGTTTCACGCCCGCAAGTTGAAATCGCCAACCACGCCCTCGTTCGCTGGTAATTCCAGCCGCATTTAAAAAGGTATTAGATGCGATTCTACATTCCATTCATTGACTGGCAAAAACATGCGTTATTATATACCTTGGTAGACAGTGGAATTTTCTTGCGAGGAACCAAGACATGTCAGATGTAGTAGCCCTGTATCGTCTTCAGCAACTTGAGCTCGACATAATCGAACGCGCGAAAAGAATCAAGGCGATTAACGCAGAGTTGGACGATGATGAAGCGCTGCGCGAGTCGGCGGCCGCGGACGAGGCGGCGCAGGAGTTGTATCAGGCGGCGGAGGCGCGCGTTCGTGACATGGAGTTGGAAATCGCGTCGTCGGTCGAAAAGAGGCAGAACGCTGAAACCCGTTTGTACAGTGGCGAGGTGACGAACCCCAAAGAACTCCAGGATATGCAAATGGAAGTGGAATCGCTGACCCGGCGCAAATCCGTGCTGGATGATGAGTTGCAGAAACTCAGCTCTGAGCGGGACGAATTGCGCGACAAGGCGGAAACAACGGCGGCGCGAAGCCAAGAGGCGCGGGAGTTGCACGACCAGGAAAGCAAGGAACTCTTGCAGGAAAAGGCGACGCTTACCGAGTCGGTGAATCAAATGCTGGCGCGGCGCAAGACATCGGTAGCGGCGATTCCGGAAGAATCTTTCAAGACCTACAACCGTATGAGAACCGCAAAATCAAATCGACCGGTTTCCGTGCTGCGTGAAAAAGCCTGCACCGTCTGCGGCATCGAGCAAAACAGCATCGTGATCACCGCCATCAACCGCGGCGAAGGCATGGTCAACTGCCAAAATTGCGGACGAATCTTGATCCGGCTATAGCGACGCGACGCCCGTGGATGCGCAAGCGCCGCATAGTCGATTTGGCGGTTTACACCAGTTGCATCAAAATGAAGATACCCAGGAAGACAACCAGCGGGCTCAGGTCAATGCCACCCATTGGCGGCAGCGCGCTGCGAATAGGCGCGAGCACCGGCTCGGTCAATTGATACAGTACGCGCGCGATCGGATTGTTTGGATCGAGGTTAGGTATCCAACTCATCAAGACTCGCGCCACCAGGATCATCTGATACACCTGCAGCAGCCAATACAAAACGGCAAAAAGTGGATTCATTGCTATGTGGACCTTTCTTCCGACTTCGTAATCAATCTCGTTCGCCAAATATCGCGCGCCCAATGCGAATCATTGTGGCGCCTTCTTCGATCGCAATTGGATAATCGTTTGTCATTCCCATGCTCAATTCGGGCAGCGACAGGTTTAGCTCGTTAGCAAGCGCATTTCGCAAGCCGAACAAATCGGCAAAGACGCGCCGGATTGTTTTTTCGTCAGCGTCATAGGGCGCCATCGTCATCAGACCATTCACTTCCAATTGCGGCAATGCCGCGATCTCGCCGATCTCAGGCCACAAGTCATCCCGAACCGCACTATCCCGGTACCAATTATAACCCGCAAGTCCGTATTTCGATGCTTCTCCGGAAACATTTATCTCCAAAAGGATCTTGAGCCGGCGCTCCCTTTCACCCGCCAGTCGTGAGAATCGTCGCGCCAGCTTCAAGCTGTCCACAGACTGTACCATGTCAAATTGCTGAACTACATGCTTGGCTTTTCTGCTTTGCACATGCCCGACCATGTGCCAAGTCAGTTCATCATTGGCATCATCGTTGACTTGCGGAATCTTTGCCACAGCTTCTTCTACGCGGTTTTCGCCCAGGTGTTGCAATCCGGCGTCGACGGCTTCGAGGATTTGGGGCACGGTCTTCTGCTTAGTGACCGCGACCAGCGTGATATCAGTCGGATCGCGCTGCGCCTTAGCGCAGGCATCGGCAATGCGATCCTGGACACGCTTGATATTGTCGCTGACGCTCACAGTGATATCACCACAGCAAATCGACCAGTCACTCCATTTTCACGGCGATGCGAAAAAAAATCGTCCGTGTTTTCGTATGTGCAGATGTCGAGCGATTTGATATTCCTTACGCCGCTTCGTTCCAGGTCGAGGCGATTGGCGCGCCAGAGATCCAGGTGCGCCGCGCCACCGGCTGGATCGCGCCAGATCACGCCTGCGTCATCGCCAAAATAGGCTTCCGCTTGACGGACTACCTCTTCACCAACGCGGTAATTGCGCCGTGAAATTGCGGGACCGATCACGACCTCGATTTCAAGCGCTTGACTGCCGTAGGTCTTTTGCATCATGCGAACCATGTTGGACGCCATGCCTTTGACGGCGCCGCGCCAGCCGGCGTGTCCCAGCCCGATCGCCTGCTTGGCTCTATCGTAGAGAAGAAGCGGAACGCAATCGGCGTAACGCATGACGAGCGGTGTATTGAGTTGATTGGTGATGATCGCGTCGGCCTTTTGCAGGTTTCCATTGCGCCCAAAACCCTCGCTCACAACGAGCGTATCGACGCTGTGAACCAGCCAGCAGCTTGCGGCGCGGTCCCCGTCGACGTCAAGCGCTTGGTAAACGCGCGAATGATTTTCCTTCACCGCGTCCGGATCATCGCCAATGGAAGCGCCCATATTCAACGAGCGCCACGGTGAATGACTGACGCCGCCTCGGCGCGTAAAGATGCCGTGCCGAAGGTCTGCCCAGACTTCATTTCGATAATATGTCAAGCCTCCGCGGCCGATTTTATTCAGTTTGCAAGCCTCTCTCCGCATGCCTCGCAGGTCATCAGCGCGTCTATTAATTATAGCACGATTCGAGTATCAAAGCCTTAACGCAATCATGGGCGCGGGACTTCGCAACATCGCGGAAACCGTGTCTGTTCGCACGGTCGTCAGGCAAAACAAGGCGCTGCCAATTAGCCGAATCCCAAGGGTTCTATGCTACAATCGATTGCAATCAAGCGCGGTAGATTGTGTGAATCGTGAAGCTGGCGCTGTGTGAATCCACCATGCTCGAAAGCCCAGGGATACGCCTCGAACGAAGCGCGGCTCGCGCCATATCTTGGCTGCAAGACCTCGTCTTTCCGCCGTCTTGCGGCAATTGCGGCCGCGTAGATTTTCGCTTCTGCGCTGGCTGCCGGCGCGAACTTGATCTGCTGCCGCTCGAGGATTATTCGGACAAACTGGAAGAACTGGAAGCTGTATTCGCGACGGGCAAGCATCACCATATCTTGCAAAAGGCCGTGCAAGCCTTCAAATACGAGGGCGCGATGGAACTTGCCGAGCCATTGGCCGGGCGACTCGCCGATGCGATGCGCCAATCGAAATGCCGAATTGATGTGATTGCGCCGGTCCCTCTTTTTGCCGACCGGGAAGCGGAAAGAGGATATAATCAGGCGGCGCTATTGGGGCAGCATTTGTCGGTGGCGATGGGAGCGGCATACGGAGCGGATAGCCTCAAGCGCGTCAGAGAAACGAGCCAACAGGCGCTGCTGTCACCGGCGGAGCGGAAGCAGAATGTTCGGGGCGCTTTCGTTGCGCGCGCTGACGTGAAGGGGCTTTCGGTCTTACTGGTAGATGATGTAGTGACGACCGGCTCGACCTTGCGTGAATGCGCCATCGCCCTGAAAGAAAAAGAGGCCTTCGCCGTCTACGGTATCGCCGTCAGTCACGCTTAACCGCCAGGAGGAAGATGATGAATATCAGTATACATGGAGACGGGATCAAGATCTCGGATGCGCTGGACAGCTATACCCGCTCGAAAGTCGACAAGCTTGACCGTTACCTGCCAAATATCTCCCAGGTAGGCGTCGAACTGTCGATTATCCGCACGCATCGGGGCGCTGACCTCGCGATCGCGCAGATCACGGTCCAGCACGCTCGCGGCGCCATCTTGCGCGCCGAAGAAAAGATGAACATCGAGAGTCGCGATACGATTCGCTCCGCCATCAACAAGGCGGTGGACAAACTGCATCGTCAGATTGATCGCTTCAAGAGCAAACGAAAATCGAAAAACCAGAAGGTGCGCGACCGATATCGCGCGACGGTCGCCGAGCTTGATCTGGCTGAAGATGCACCGGTGAACGCTCTGAATGAAGCGGAAGAATCCGACGCGACATCTGAAATCTATCGGCGCAAGCAGATTGAAATGATGCCGATGAACGAAGAAGAAGCGATAGAGCAACTGGAACTGCTCGACCACACTTTCTATATGTTTATGAACGCCGAAAGCGATCAGGTCAATGTGCTTTATCGGCGCGAAAGCGGCGGTTACGGGATTTTAGTACCGCTATAGCTGCCCTAGCCGCGGCGCCGAATTGGCGCGTCGGCGCGCTTATCTATTCCACAAACCAGCGAGTTCCTGGTATTTGCGATATTCGTACCAAGCCATCAAAAGGGACAGTCGAAAGCCGTGCCAGCGGTCGCGGTAGCCAGCCAGCGTCACGTAACGCCAATAGAACTGACGGAGCGGCTGCAATACGAAGTTGCGCTGCTTCGGGCGTATACCTTGCGCGTATAGGCTCTGGGCGTCAAAGCGGGCGTAGCGCTCCTGCTTGGACTTGAATTGCGCCAGGTCCCGATAGTTGTAATGAAGCAGCGGGCGCCGAATCGTGCCTTCCGCGCCAAAAAGCCTCACCACTTCATGGACTTTCCGCCGCGTATCGTAGTAAGCCTGCCCCACCCGCAGCAAGCGCGTTTGATAATCGGGATACCAGCCGCCCCCCTTGGTCAAGATGCCGAAGATGTAATTGTGTCGGGGAATCCGCCAGCCGGCGTAATCGGGCAGCCTGATCTTATTGCGGATCTCTTCAGCGAGCAAATCGGTGACTCGTTCATCGGCATCGACAAAAAGCACCCAGTCGGTCATCTCGTCGGCGGCAGCCAGGGCGGCATTCCGCTGTTCGCCGTAATCAGCAAATTCATGCTGGAAAATATCGGCGCCGGAACGCTGGGCGATCGCTATCGTGTCATCCGTACTGTACGAGTCAAAGACGATGACGCGGTCAGCAAAGCGCAGCGTCTTGATGCAGTCGGCGATCTGCTCCGACTCATTATGAGTCAATACGATGGCTGTGAGATGCGTCATGCTTTCGCCAACTCAATGACAGCCCGGCAGGCGGCCGCCAGTTCGGTGTCGGCGGCGCTCAAGCGTCGCATTTTCCGCCGCATGCCCCAGATCACCAGTTGGCGCGCCAGTCGGCTTTTCCAACTCGGATAATGTTTCTCGTACAATAGTAGCCTACTTTTCCACAATTGGATGAGGCTGCTCGGACGAGCTTGCGACGTGCTGCCTCCGCCGAAGTGCGTGACATGCGCGGTCGGCACGCAGAAGATTCGCCATCCCAATTTCTTGATGCGCCAAGCCCAGTCGACCTCTTCGCAGTAGAGGAAGAATTCTTCATCGAACAGGCCCGACTGTTCAATGACTTCACGTTTGAGCATCATCGTGGCGCCAAGGGTGAAATCTACCTCAAAAGCGCGGCTGCCCGCGTAAAGGGACCGCGGAAAGCGCCCGTTGAACGATCCCTCCAGCAGTCGACCGGCAGTAGGGAAAAGCTCGGCCCAAATCTGGCGCAGACCGGGGAAGCGAAAGGCGCTATGCTGGAAGCGGCCATCGGCGAAGGTCAGCCGCGCGCCGACCACCGCCACATCGAATCGCGACAGCAGTTCATCGTACATTCGCTTGGTCGCGCCGCGATGCGTGACTGTGTCCGGATTCAGCAGGTATACGGCCGAAGGCAAGTCCCGCTCCGGCGGCGCGTCGCCGAAGCCCAGCCGCCGCAAGGCGAGATTGTTGGCCGCGGCGAAACCTATGTTCCTTGCGGATTCAACCAACTTTAGCGAAGGAAAGTCTCGGCGCACAATATCCGCAGTTTGGTCATCGGATGCGGAATCAACTACCCAGACTTCATGCCGCAATCCACTTTCTTTCAAGTCGTCGACTAGACTTCGCAGGGCGTCGCCGATGACGGCCGCGTTGTTCCAGGTGACGATGACAACGGCTAAATCAGTCTTCGAAGGGCTGTCCGCGTTCAACTTGCAGAGCCGCTTTCCGGATCGACAATCATGATCGAACGCATGCCGACGTGATTATTGCGGAGACTGATGGCGACATCCTCATGGATGAGGCCAGCCCAGCAATTCTGCGGATTGCGCGCTTTGACCTCGGTCATGCGGATGGCGCCCCAGACGACTGCGCGCGCTCCCGGCGCCAGGAAGCGATAAGTGTTTTCGCTGGCTTCATCGAAAACTTCTTGCAGCAATTCGTCGCGCGCGACCGCCCAGCGATAAGGGAAACTGGTGATGGAAGTCTCGCACTGAATGCCGACGCGCCAAGCCCCCGACTCGTCAAAGTAGCCCAAGGTCCCCGCAAGCTGATCCTGTTGATACACGGCGCCGGGCGCTGGGCCGCTTGTGCGTATCGGCACCGGACCGTAATTTTCGACGGTCAAGCGGAAGACGAGCATATCGCCCAGGGGCACCGTTATCTGCTGCGAATAAGCCAGCGATAGTGTGTCATCAGGCTGCGGCAGTAAATCTCCAAGATTGCCGGCGGTTGAAAACCAGTTTTCGTCATAAGGCTGCACAGCGAATGCGACATCGACGCCGGGCGCTTGGGGCTTAATCTCGGCGAAGGGCTTGCCGCCCGTCATGATCGTGAGTTCTCCCTCCATTCGCATGCGCTGCCCGACCGCGTCTTGCGCCAGGGCGACGACCTTATACGCGCCATCGGGCGGCGGATCGACGCCGAGATCAATGCCGCCTTCGTAATCAAATTGGTGACGCCCCGCTTCGCCGTACTGCCGCTCTTCTACGCGCGCGGAAATGGGAATCCGCGCGCCGTCCGCGCCAAGGAGAAATACATCGAGACGTTCCACATCCTTTTCCAGATAGACGTTGATGCTGACGCGATCGGCGATGCCATCCTGGTTCGGCGAAAAGACAGCGGGCGAAATGGAGAATTCCGACATGATTGGCAGGGGCGTATCGCCCGCCTCAACCAACAGCGCGCCACGCGCGCTCATGGAAGCGCCGTCGCCCGCCTGCGCTTCCAGCAGCCAGCCATAATTTCCATTTGGAATCAGGCGCCGCTCAATCTCGCCGTAAGCCCTTTCGCCGTCGTTTAGAAAGCCATCGACGATGCCACTGAAGAGCACGCGGTATTCGCCATCATCGCGCGCTTGATGGCGCCGGAAATAAAACTGCCGCTCCTGCTCGGAAATTAAAGACAAGCTGACTGTCGCCGGGCGCGACAGACTGTATTCGAATACTGCGATGTCATCTTCCCCATCGGCATTTGGACTAATTGATGACCGATCGAATCCCGCTTCGACAATCAAGGGCAAAGGGGGTCTGAGAAGCAGGCTGCCGACTGCGAAGACGATCACCGCGCCGAAGGCGGCAGCAAAGAGCGAGACCGAGCGAGGCAAACGCATAGGCAGTATTCCCGAATACGGCAAGCGCATTTTAAGTCTACTGATGGGCTTCGTTGCGAGCAAGTCTATATCGAATTTGCGGCGATTGCCGGCTCGGCGGTCTTTTGCTTCGCATAGCTGTATACAAGTTTGGTCAGCGTATCGGGTAGACGAGCGGGACTTACTTTTGCCTTGGAATTGAGCTACACTTGTCAGCCCAAAGTTTCGAATCGCGTGATAGGCGAAAGATTTATTCTTGGCATCAGACACAGCATTGGAATTCAAGCACATCGACAACGCTGAAGCGGAATCCGACGGTGTATTTGAGCTACCCTTGTTGCCGCTGGACGCTCAAGTGCTTTTTCCGCGCGTATTGAGCCTGATCCCGCTAACCACAAAGGCGCAGATCAACGCGGCCAGTTTCTCGCGCGAGCAAAAGCGCACCTTAATCGCTTGCAAGCTCAAGCCAAACCAAGAAAGTGAAGCGCTGATCAACCGGATACATACGGTTGGCACGGAATTCGCGCCTGGCAAATCGAGGGAAATGGCAGACGAAAGCACCCAGCTGCTGGCGCAAGGCCGACGGCGCGTGCGCATTCTTGAGGTTCGGCAAGCGGGCGCCTACCCGGTGGCGAGAGCCAGTGTAATGACGGAAGACTTGGTTGAGCCTCAGAAGCTGGATTCTTTGGCGGACGCGCTGAAAGAACTGTTCAAGCACAGCAGTCAATACAACGAGGCGATGCCCGACAGCATCATCAAACATATTCTGTCACTCGAGGATCCGGGGCAACTGTGTGATTCGCTCGCCTCGATATTGCCGCTTCCGGCCGATGATCTGCAGCAGCTGCTCGAACTGGAAGATGTCGCAAAGCGGCTTGAATTGCTGGCAGTGCTGCTGACATCTGATTTGCATGACAAGGAAATGCATGACGAGGTTCACGCGCGCCTGCAAGATGAGATCGCCGCCAATCAGCGCGAGATGTATCTTCGTGAGCAAGTGCGGATCATTCAGCAGGAACTGGGTGATGGCGACATCTTCCAGCAGGAGATGAGCCAGCTTTCCGAGCGGATCCGCGCCTCGAACTTGCCGAGCGAAGTCGAAGACAAAGCGATGAAAGAGATGTCGCGTTTGGGCGTCGTTCCGCCAATGTCGCCAGAGTCGGGCGTGATTCACACCTATCTCGATCGCTTGCTGACCCTGCCCTGGAATGTCATCAGCGATGAGAATCTCAATTTGCAAAATGCCGAGGACATCCTCGAGCGCGCGCACTACGGTTTGTCCAAGGTCAAGGCGCGGATAATCGAGCATATCGCCGTTCGCAAGCTGGCGAAGGACAAAATGAAGAACCCGATTCTCTGCTTTGTCGGACCGCCCGGCGTCGGCAAGACTTCACTGGGCAAAAGCATATCCGATGCGCTCGGCTGCAAATTCCTGCGCATCAGCTTGGGCGGCCTGCGCGATGAAGCGGAAATTCGCGGTCACCGCCGCACGTATATCGGATCCATGCCTGGGCGGATCCTGCAGCAGATGGAACGCGCCGAGACGGTGAATCCGGTCTTTATGCTCGATGAGATTGACAAGATGAGCTCCGACTTTCGCGGGGATCCAGCCTCGGCGCTGCTTGAAGTGCTTGATCCTGAGCAGAATGTCAACTTTGTCGATCACTATCTTGAAGTACCGTACGACCTTTCCAAGGTGACTTTTATCACCACCGCCAATGATTTGTATTCGATTCCCGAAGCGCTGGAAGATCGCCTCGAGGTGATCGAATTCAAGGGATATTCCGAAGAAGAGAAAATTGAAATCGCGCGCCGATTCTTGATACCAAAGCAGCTGGAAGCAAACGGCTTGGGCGATGAGCGAATCCGTTTTTCCACCACCGCGCTGCAGCATATCATCCGGCACTATACGTACGAGAGCGGCGTACGCAATCTCGAGCGCGAAGTCGCCAGAATGTGTCGCAGAATCGCCAGGAAAGTCGCCTCCGAGCGCGGATTCCCGCGGCGCATCACGCCGGCAATCATCGAGAAGCACCTGGGTCCGCCGCAGATGCTAGACTCGCGAGTCAATCGCAACGACGCAATTGGCATCGTCAGCGGCTTGGTCTGGACGCCCAACGGCGGCGATATTCAGACGGTCGAAGTTTCGCTGGTGCCGGGAAAAGGAAACCTGATGCTGACGGGACAGCTTGGCGATGTGCTGCAAGAATCGGCTCATATTGCCTTGAGCTATCTTCGCGCGCGAGCGAATGAGTTTGGCTTGCCCGCCGATGATTTCGAAAATTATGATCTTCACATTCATATGCCGGAGGGCGCCGTGCCCAAGGACGGTCCATCGGCCGGCATCACGCTTGCCACCGCGCTGATCTCGGCATTTACGGAGCGGCCCGCGAACGCGTTCTACGCAATGACGGGGGAGATCACGCTTAGAGGTCATATATTGCCCGTCGGCGGCGTCGTGGAAAAGATTTTGGCCGCCCGCCGCCGCAATATTCCGCGAATCATCCTGCCGAAAGACAACCAGAAGGATATGCATGATCTTCCCAAAGCGGCGAAGCGCGATGTCTCGATCACATTTGTCGAAGATATGAGCGAGGTTTTGGATTTGGTACTGCTGGAACCACCGGCAATCCGAAGCCGCGATCTTGAAGCGGAAAAGCGACGTCCAGCGAATGATGAGCGAGAACGCAACGAAGATTCGAATTGACGTTTGCCGTCCGTGAAAGCAGGCCGGGTTGACAAGTTTTATCTTCCATTAGGCAAGCCAAATTTGGATGATCTGGTTGCCAACAAGTGATAACTTCAGCTTCCGCCTTTTTGGCTCATCACAGGACACAGCGATTCCTCTTACCGGTCATTTTGATCCTTCTCGCGGCTTGCAGCGCTCTCAGCCAGCCCACTGAGACGCCCAGCCCGTCGCCGAGCATGCCGCCCACAAACACGTCAGTTCCGTCGCCGCTGCCGAGCCCGACGCCTACGTATACAGCGACGCCAGCGCCCACCGCGACAGCGACGGCCACGCCCAGCCCAAGCGCCAGCCCCACCGCGACCTTGAGCGCCACGCCGACGGTGTCGCCTTCGCCGACTTTGACGCCGACGATCACAGCGCTGCCCGTCCTCGGCTTCGTCTTTGACAATTGGGATGTGGCTGATATCCCGCCGTCGATCGCCGACGGCCTTTCCAACCCGATGATCGCCTTCACCAGCGCCAACAATCGCCAGAGCATCGCCAATATCGCGACGGCGCAGCCCTTCACCGGCGTGCAAACGGTGTATTTCGTATCGCCAAGCGGAACGAGGCGGCGCATGCCAGTGCTGGAATTGATCTCGACCATCAGTCTGGAGGTCTTCCCGGCGCGCCCGGGCAATGCGCTGGCTTATGTCAAGTCGGACGACGATCCCCGCACGAGCGGGCTCTACATCCTGGATTTGAAAAACGGATTCAGCGCGAGAATGCTGCCAGGCGAGAATCCGCTGGTGCAGCGGGGTTTCTACATGCCGCCCGACTGGTCGCCCGATGGCAGCCGCATGGCGATTGCCGTTGCCACCGGCTATGACATCGACATCTATTTGGCCGCCACTGACGGCTCATCGCCGAAGAATATCAGCGGCAAAGGTTCGTATGATTGGTGGCCCCGCTGGTCGCCAGATGGCCGCTACATCGCCTTTGTTTCCGACCGCGCAACATGTCCCAGTTGGAACCCGAGCGAGACGAACTTCTGCGACGCTTTAACGATGCCGCCCCCGAGCGGCGGACAGGTCTACTTGTACGAAATTGGCAGCGGTCGCACGCGGCAGCTTTCGGATGTGCTTGTTTCCGAGGCGCCCAGTTGGATTAGCGCTTCGCTCCTGGCTTTCGCCAGCGGCAGCCCCTTTGATTTGCGGAATCCACAGCGTCGAATCTGGCGCGCAGATATTGAGACGGGAGAAGTGCGCGAGGCGCGCGCTGCGGGGACCTCCGCAACAGCAAGCTATCTGTCCGATTCATGGTCGCCGGACGGGAATCGCGTGGTCGTTCAGGTCGCCGACAGCAGGAATGAAATTGTCCTGCTTAGCGCGACCGGACTGGCGCTGGGCCGAGACAGCGAGTTGGATCTTCCGCGTTATGGCATGGTTGCGAGCTGGTCGCCTGATGGCGAACGCATCGCCATTGGCGGTACCGCGGGCCAATGTCCATTTGGCATCCGCGTCAAGAATCTCGGCTTCGGAAATGTCGCCAGCGGGGGTCCGCCGCCCACCATGTGCGATCCGAAGTATTCGCCCGATGGACAGTATATTGCCTTCACGGGCGTAAATCCGTCGGTTGATGGAAGAAATGACATCTACATCGCAAGCTATAATGGCTTCGGCGCAACAAGCCTGACGCGCGACCTGCGCGGGCAAGTCAAGTTGATCGGCTGGGTCGGCGGAGAACCATAGCGATATTGAATGGCAGGAATTATATTGACGGCAGGCATCAAATACCGACCTGGAGAGAAACAGCATGTCCAATCTCGAGGGCAAGATCGCGCTCGTCACTGGCGGCGGGCGCGGCATCGGGCGCGCGATCTGCCAGGAATTGGCGGCGCGCGGCGCGACCATAATTGTGAATTACCGCCGGAGTGGAGCGGCCGCCGCGGAAGTCGTCGCACAGATTGAAAAAGCTGGCGGCGCCGCCCGGTGCGCGCAGGCGGATGTCAGCGACGCGGATCAAGTCACGGCGATGTTCAAGGCGATCGTCTCTGACTTCGGCACAATCGACATCCTGGTCAATAACGCCGGCATGACGCGCGACAATATCATCATGATGATGAAGCCGGACGACTTCGACGCTGTGATCGAAACGAATCTGCGCAGCTGCTGGCTCTGCTGCAAGACGGCGGCGCGCACGATGATGCGCAAACGAAGCGGAAGCATCATCAATATCACCAGCGTGGTCGGCATAGCCGGCAATGGCGGACAGACGAATTACGCCGCCAGCAAAGCGGGCATCATCGGGCTGACCAAATCGCTGGCGAAGGAGGTTGCCGTGCGCGGCATCCGCGTCAATGCGGTTGCGCCCGGTTTCGTGGAGACCGATATGACGGCGGACTTGGCCGACGAAATCCGCGAAAAGGCGATTGAAGCGATCCCGCTGGGTCGGATGGGCGCGGCGCAAGATATCGCCAAGGCGGTAGCTTTCCTGGCATCGGATGAGGCCGCCTACATCACCGGACAAACGCTGGTCGTCGATGGCGGCATGGTCATGTGAATTGCGGCAGCGCATTAGATTGGAGATTAAAAGTGAGCACCATTTTTTCCAAGATCATCGCCAGGGAAATCCCGGCCGATATCGTTTACGAAGACGAGTTGGTATTGGCTTTTCGCGATATCGCCCCGCAGGCGCCCGTCCACATTCTGATCATCCCCAAGAAGGAGATCCCCACCGCCAACGATGTCAAGGCGGCTGACGAAGCGGTTTTGGGCCGCCTGTTTACGGTGGCAGCCAGGATCGCGCGGGACGAGGGCATTGCGCAGAACGGCTACCGGCTGATCGTCAATTGCAACGAAGACGGCGGGCAGGAAGTCTTTCACTTGCACATGCATATATTGGGCGGCCGCAGCCTGGGACCGATGTTGGCGAAGAAGTAAATTCGTCAAGCGGCGCAGAATCGCGCGCGCTGGCTATTGGGTCGCGGTAGCGGCGGGAGCAACCGTTGAGGCGGCCTGCTCCACCGTCGCCGTCGTTGCAATGGCCTGTGAGGCGGTTGCGCTCGGCGGCACATCATCGGTCGCTGGCGCGCTGGAAGTTAGCGCGGTATCAGTGGGCAGTACAGTTTGGGTCGGCGCGCTCGCCTGCCCCCATTCGGCTGGGGTGGCATCGTCGATAGCTTGCAGGATTGTGTCCGCCGACGGGATCGCCCCAGCCTGGCTTGACTCCACCGTAACGCCATTCACGCGAAGCGTTGGCGTCGTAGATATCCCTTCGTCGGCGGCCGATTCAAGCGTGCGGCTGATTCCCGCCGAGTTGAAGCAGGCGGTGAAGGCGTCGCTGTTTAATCCGAGCTGCGCGACGCCGGTCAAGAGACGGTTTTGGGAAAATGCGGTGTTCCCGTAGCGCGTCTGCCAATCGAAAAGCACATCGTGCATTTCCCAGAACATGCCCTGCTGCCCGACACAAAGAGCCGCGCGAGAAGCGCCAGGCGCATTGGGAATCGAGCCGGTGTTGAGCGGCACATAGGTGAAGAGAAGCTGCTCGTCCCTCACCCGCTCCAGCACGGCGTCCAGGCTGTCGCTGTGAAAAGCCTGGCAGCCGGGGCAAGCGAAACTGGCGTATTCTTCCATGGTCACAGGCGCGTCCGGGTTGCCCAGGCGCGGATAGCCCTCCGGCGAATTGCTGCGCTCGATGCCCTGGTAGCGGGCTGACAGATCGTCCGCTATATGAGCTTCGACCGGCTGATTAGAAACGACAACAACGGCGATGCCGACGACGGCGGCCGCCACCACAAGAGCCAGGACTAGCAGCCGTTTATTCTGGCGGCGCTGTTTTTGGCGGCGCTGCCGGGCTTCGCGCGTGCGGCTTCGTTTTGCCATAATTTCGCAACCTATTGAACTGCGTCAATTCTTGTTGCCAACAATCGCGGCAAGTCTACTTGACGGCATTGAATTTGTAAAATGACAAGTTGCAGGCTTCTCGCCGCCAAGGAAGGCGTCCCCAGAACTCGTCACAAATTGAAGGCCCGCAAAATCGCGACCTGACGGAAGTGTATCGAAGTCGGTGGAAATTCTTTGAGCCATCCTCGAGATGATATCCCCAACCCCAAGTACCTATGATTTTGTAGGGGCGACTCTTGAGTCGCCCA
>JAPOYT010000105.1 GCA_026706445.1 Chloroflexota bacterium | reverse complement strand
GACTTCGAGCGGGTCGCGCCCGACGGCGATGACGAGGATGGCGCCGATGGCCAGCGAGATGGCGATGGGCAGGAGCAGGAAGGCGATTCGGATGGCGAGCGCGCGTGGGGGAGTCATGGGGATTTCTGCTGCGCGAGCAAGCCATTTAGGTCTACAAAGAATATATCTTCAAATTCGCTCCATTTCATGCGAGAGCTTTCTTGCTCTTGGCGGAATTTCTCGCACAAATCGAGAACGCGGGAAATGCTAGAAAGAATTAGACTCTCGTCGATATTCTCTATGTTTAGTTGGGCGATAGTGTTTATGGCTTTTGGAAGTTGCGATGGCGCAAGCTTCATGTGTCGCGTTATCACGTGAGTCATGATGTGAAATCGGACAGAACTCCGCTGCGACTGTTCATACTTGTCGTCGATAGAATCGTTCTTTAACAATTCATCGATTCGTTTGTAGAACGTTGCGCAAAAGAAGTAGAAAGCGGGGTCAGTGTCATCATCAAACACTGCGCGGTATCTTTCGTCGTCCTCCGCGCCCAGGTAATCGGATGGTCTGCCCCTGGCATCATCTGGCTTGCCGAGGCCAGTGGCGATAATTGCTTGCGCCAGAGTTCTCAGGTCAATGATGCTCTTTGAGGGCTTGCCTTGATTCTTGTAGAAGTTCTTCCTGCGGTCGTAAAAGAGTGGGTTATCCTTTTGCGCCAAAAAGTACTCTTCAATGTTGCGATGCACTCGATCGAGGGAGCGTAGCGCATAGGTTGGCACTGCCGTTTGACTGTTGGTTGCGCGGATAATCGTTTCTCGATTTTCATTGCCTTCCCCAACATCGATGATTCTGGTCAGTAGCCGCCTTTCATCAGGAGTTCCTGAAGGCAGTTCTCTAAAGTGACGCCAAATCGCGCGCGTGGTTTGCAAGCCATTTACTATTTCCGGATTTTCGAGCTGAAGCGTTTTTCCTTTGGATATGACAGACTTTACCAGCAACGTTATGCCATTGTTGAGCCACCAAAAGTCATTATCGTCCTTTTCTCGCAGAGAGTCCTGAATCTGATTGTTGACCTTGTTATTGCCTTGCCAATCTCTGACGTTTGCCTCAAATAGACGCCAATGCAAACCGCCGTCATCCGAGGTAATGAATTCATAGTATTTGTCCAGCCGTACTAACGCCAGATAGCTATTGCCTTTTTCATCTGCTGCCAATGGCGGCTCGGCGGCAATGAGTTCAACTATTTGCGGCGGTTTAGCTCGTGATAAATCCAGCAATTCGGTAGCGCCAAGATACTGAAACTTGCAGTTGCAGCCATTGATTTGACGTTCGACCTTCTTCTCAAGCTGCCTGGCTTTGTCTCTGTGCTTCTTTGTTGGATTGCCCGCTTTCGTGGCATACGAGAAGGTGATGTTAAGTTTCGGGCCGGTGTGGCTCACTGCGTTATAAATGTCCCAGAACCATTGGAAGACCTGAATCACGGCTGAATTGTAATTGCTCGTCACAGAACTTATGTCTTTGCCGGGATTCAAGAGGTCTTCCACGGTTGTTGAGAATGTGTTTATCACGCCGGACTCAATGCGGTCTTTGTCCTTTGCCTGGATAAGATGGAGGTCAAGTATAACGCCCTCCTTCATGTCCTTATATTTTTCAATGTTGGTGTCGTCGATGCAGTCTCCGTTCACAAATAGGTGTAATGCATCAATGCCTCCTTCGTTGGGTCCGCCGGTGTTGCCAGCCAGCAATTGAGCATCGGTTAGGTCACGCTCCTTCAAAATCTGTTCTGCGACGAAATGCTCAAAGTACCGATCTGGCTTCATGTCGGGAAATCTTTCCCGATGAAGCCGTTGGATTATCTGTTGAAGCGTTACAATGTCGTGCGTTGGTGACATATCTGCTATCCTAGCCTATCGTGAGCTGGCGTTAGATCTTCGTTTGTTAGCCTTGGCTACCCATCTCACTCATCATCTTCATAGTCTTTCCTGTCTTTGAACTCATCGTACCAAGACTGCCCGTCCCAGAAAGTGTACTCGTATTCCTCATTCGTTTCTAGGATGATGAATCTGGATCGATTTCTAATCGGCGCAAGCGCACGAATGATCTCCTCGTAGCCGAATATCCGATAGCGCTGTCGCGCATGATAGTGATCAAACTCGTTTAGATCCAATAGCAGTCGCCAAGAGCTATCGTACATGTCGCGCCTCCATCATTGGTTCGCATCGTCCAATAATAGCGGCGCCAAACATGGCGCCAAGTCCCCCTCAAAAGCTCCCGCCAATCAAATGCCCCAGCTCGTCGATGCTGGTCTGCCCCACATCCGGCACTTCATGGTTGCGGCCGGCATAGAATACGAAAATGCGGTCGCTGAAGGTGACCAGCTCCTCCAAGTCCGAAGAATTGAAGATGATGGCGGCGCCCCGCTGGCAGCGCTCCAGCAGTTGCGTCCAGATCCAGCGCGCGGAATCGACATCGAGGCCCCGCGTCGGCTGTTCCAGGATCAGCAGTTTCGGATCATCGGGCAGCAGACCGATGAGCACGCGCTGCTGATTGCCGCCGGAGAGCTGCTCGATTGTATCGGCGGCGCGCCCTTTGACGCGGTAGTGGTCAATCCTTGACCGGGTGCGCTCCCCGACCGATTTCCAGTCGATCTGCAGCTTGTCGCCCGCTACCAGCGCCGTGTGCTCGGTCAGGGTTAAGCCCGCGATCAAGCCTTCTTCCAGGCGGCCCGCGGCGCCGAATACGCAGCCGCGGCGGAACAACTGCCGATAACCGGCGTTGGTGACATCGGCGCCGTCGAAACTCAGCGTACCAGCGCTGATCCGCGCCAGGCGGGCGCAGGCGCGCATGAAGAGCTCCTGACCGCTGCCGCCCAGGCCGGCCAGACCGATCACCTCGCCGGCGTGAACCGTAAGCGAAATCGGCTGCATATCCAGGCGCAGGTCATGCGCGACCAGTTTGTCGGCGATGAAGACGGGCGCGCCGATTTCATAATGGGGGCGGCTTTGCGCTTCCAACTCTTCACCGAACATCATGGTGACCAGTCGCTGTTTGGTCTCGGCGATGACGGCGCTGGTCAAGTTCTTGTCGCTGACCGGCATTTCCATCTCGCCCACCATCAGCCCGGCGCGCAAGACGACGACCTCATCGCATAGGTCGATCACATCTTCCAGCTTGTGCGAGACGAGCAGAATGACCATGCCCTCGTCGCGCGCCAATCGGCGCAAGGC
Source organism: Chloroflexota bacterium (assembly GCA_026706445.1). Lineage (GTDB taxonomy): Bacteria > Chloroflexota > Anaerolineae > Aggregatilineales > Phototrophicaceae > UBA6055. The sequence goes on along the minus strand of JAPOYT010000105.1, from coordinate 4,476 downwards.
GTCAAAGAGGATGTCCTTTTGCTCGGCGGAGATTCCGGTGGTTGGTTCGTCGAGAATCAGGGTCTCCACGCCCAGCGCCAGCAAGCGGATGATTTCCAATTGCTGTCGTTGCGCGATCAAGAGGTTGTCAATCGGCTGGTGCGGATCCAGTTCGAAGCCGAAGCGCGCGCTTAATTCGCTCAGCTGCTGCTCTGCCCGCGCGCGTTGCAGCGTGAGCCCCTCGGCGCCGCCATAAATAAAGTTCTCCAATACGGTGAAGGCGCCGACATCAAGCGGATCCTGTTGCAGCATGCCGATGCCGTTGGCGATGGCGGCGGTTGGACCAGTGTAATCGATTATGTGCTCATTGATCAGGATTTCGCCTTCGTCAGCCGGTTGAAAGCCGGAGAGGATCTTCATCAGCGTAGACTTGCCGGCGCCATTCTCACCTAAGATGCCAACGATGCGGCCATGGCTGAAGCGCACATTAATGTCATTATTGGCGTGGACGGGTCCAAAGCGTTTGTGGATCTTGCGCAGTTCAATATCCATCGGTGCGATGTTTTGCTGATTCCGTTCAGGACACAATGCCCAATTCTAGCGCAGTCTCATCTTTTGACCAATTTGCGAAAGGCGGGGGTAGTGTATCGAATTCGGTTGAAATTCAAATGAGCCAAATCCAACTTCGCCACAAAGGTGCAAAGGAGACAAAGAAAATGGCATATTTCGCAGACAATTCTCGGTGCTCTCGCTTTTCTCGGTGTCCTCGGTGGTAAAGCTTTTTGTGTTTCAACCGAAAAGGATACACTTCCAAGGCGGGCATCTAGTCGCCTGCGATAACTTCCAGCGCGATGATATGCGGGTGGCTGGCGGTTCCATCAGGTCGATAGGCGATAACGGCAAATTTGTGCCAGCCTAACTCATTGGCGAACCAATTCATGGTAACGCGATAGTCTGGCGCGCTGCCGCTTTCGCTTTCGCTCGTCTGCTGCAATTGCTCATCGACGTAGAGTTCAACGCGCTGGACGCCGGCAGCCGGATCGGAAGCGAGGATTTCGATATCGAAGACGACGCCCTCAAGAACTTGCTGGTTATGCGCGGGAAAGAGGATCTGTACTTGGGGGATCGCCGGCTTTGGGACAAGCGTGGCCAAGGGAGTCGGCGTCACCAGGTTGCAGGCGCTGAGGCAAGCGAGCGCGGACGCTACCTGACATATCATGCGCGTGAGAAGGCTTGGTTTGGGCATGCTGGCGAGTCACCTCGGCGGCGGCTTGTCGCTGAAGTCAGAACGAAAGACGGCGCCTGACTGTCTTGCCGGAAACTGGTGAACGTAGCTCGGCGGCGCAACTGCGCGATCATTGCTGATTATGCGGTCTCGGTTTTGCCAGCGCAAGCGCGGCGCTTATGTTTCTGTTAGCGCGTGAACCCGTCCGGGGTGGAATCCACGGGCGAGAGTCTTGACAGCATATCATTGACGAAATCCGCTACTTCCGGGCGGATCTGCTCCGCAGAGCGAAGGTCGCAATCCGGGTTCGCGCGCCAACGCAAAGCGCTCTCGAGGAGCTCGGCCCATTGCGGATAGCGCCGTATTGCCCATTGAGCCGCCTTGACCTTTGAGGTCGCCCGCCGATGGCAAAGTGTGTAGGCGCCGCGGGCGACGGTCAGCGCAATGTACGAGAGCGCAGACTTATTATGCGGTTTCTTGACAGAATCGCGATAATTGCGAATGTGTTCGTCGACGGCTTGCAGGTAATCGGGGGCGGGAATCTCATGAAGAAGAGATTGTATCGTTGGACCGACCAGCGCCAGGCCGTCCTTGCGCAAGGCGTACCAACTGATCAGCCAATCTTCCCCGGCGCGGAGCAAATGAAAGGGCTCGCCCGGGCTGATGATGCCGATCGTGCTGTGCTGACGGCGGAACGCGCGAAGCGCCAAGCGTGATATGTAAGCCAGTTCGAGGCGGTCATCCCAATCCGGATAGCGCTCGACGACTTGTTGGTGCAGCTGATGCAGCGCTTTGAAGCTGGCTTCGTCCAATTCTTCGGCAATGACGACTACCAGATCGATATCGCTGATGCCGGGATCGAAATCGCCGGTGATCAGCGAGCCGTACAGGTAGACGCCAACCAGCCTTTGGCGCAGGATGGAGCGCAAGCCGGCGGTCAGCTGGTCCAGAATGGCGCCGACATTGTCTTGGGCAGCCTGGGGAATGGCTCGGGTCATGGGCGCAGCGCTTTCGATGCGAAGACTCGCTGCCTCGCTTGCGGCGAGACTCGCGCGAATTCCAGGAGAATCGGCTAGACTATAGCGAATGTTTTGAGCGAGGAAAAGCGCAGCCAAATGATGATTGAACGTATCGAAGCGTACGTGGTCGAACAGGAGTTGGATACGCCCTTCTATTTCTCGCAATTTGAATTTCGCTCGCGTCAGATCTGCATGGTTAAGGTCGTTGCTGAGGATGGGAGTTATGGCTGGGGCGAGGGATATGGGCCGGCGACGGTTGTCAAAGCGGGCGTCGAGTTTCTGTCGCCGCTGGTCCTGGGGGAGGATCCCTTGCAGGTCGAGGCGATATGGCAAAAGATGCATCTGCGCGCCCTGGATTACGCGCGGCGCGGTGTGCTGGTCGCGGCGATCAGCGCCATCGATATCGCTTTGTGGGATTTGCGCGGCAAGCTGCTGGGGCAGCCGGTTTCGGTCCTGCTGGGCGGGCGGCGGCGCGAGCGGGTTAAGGTCTACGCTACCGGCATGTACTTCGTGCATACCGATGATTTGATCGGCAAACTGGTTGATGAGGCGCGGCTCTACGCGTCGCAGGGATTCCGCGCCCTGAAGATGAAAGTTGGGCTGGGCGTCGCAACCGATGTCAAGCATGTGCGGGCGGTGCGGGCGGCGATCGGCGCTGACATGCAGTTGATGGTGGATGCCAACCATGCCTATTCGCTGAGCGAGGCGCTGAGTTTCGCGCGGCAGGTTGAAGAACTGGATATCAGCTTTTTCGAGGAGCCGGTGTCACCCGAAGATTACGAAGGCTACCGCGAGCTGCGGCAGCGCAGTCCGATTCCGATTGCGGGCGGCGAATGCGAGTACCTGCTGGCGGGTTTCCGTCACTTGCTGAGCAATCGCTGCGTCGATATCGCGCAGCCGGATATCTGCGGCGCTGGCGGCTTGACCGAGACGAAGCGAATCGCGGCGCTGGCAACCGCCTTTCAGACGAATGTGCTGCCGCATAGCTGGGGCACGGGGATCGCCTTCGCCGCTGGCTTGCATCTGGTCAGCACATTGGATGTCGTGCCGGGCCGCTTGCGCATGCCCGAGGCCATGCTGGAAATGGACCGTTCCGAGAGCGCGCTGCGCGAGAATCTCACGCATCCGAAGTTTGCGATCGAGGATGGGCGGGTGGCCGTGCCGACGGCGCCGGGACTCGGCCTCGATGTCGCCCCGGAATACCTTGAGCGCTACGCGCGGGCTGACTGAGTGATTCCCCTTGACGAGATTCAGGCGGCCCGTGATCGCATCGCTGATTCGGCAGTGCGGACGCCGCTTTTGCGCTTGCCGCTTGATGACGCAGGTCCCGAGATTTACCTCAAGCTGGAGAACTTGCAGCCGATCGGCTCCTTCAAGTTGCGCGGCGCGGGCAATGCCATGGCGCGGGCGGGGCGGGCGGCGCTGGCGCAGGGCGTCTACACGGCGAGCGCGGGCAATATGGCGCAGGGCGTCGCCTGGAATGCGCGCCGGTTGGGCATCCCTTGCAGCGTAGTCGTGCCCAATCATGCGCCGGCGACCAAGTTAGCGGCGATTGAGCGCTTGGGCGGGCGCGTCATCAAGGTTCCCTTCGAGCGCTGGTGGGATGTGATCGTGACCGGCGAGTTCGAGGGGCTGGACGGGTTCTTCATCCATCCGGTGACTGACCCGGATGTGATGGCGGGCAACGGCACGATTGGGCTGGAGATCCTGGAGGACCTGCCGGATGTGGATGCGGTGCTGATCCCGTATGGCGGCGGCGGGCTGAGCTGCGGCATCGCTTCGGCGCTGCGAGTCTTGAAGCCGGCTGCGCGCCTGTACGCGGTCGAGGTGGAGACGGCGGCGCCATTGGCGGCTTCGCTGCGGGCGGGGGCGCCGGTCGAGGTCGCGTATGAGCCGAGCTTCGTCGATGGCATCGGCGGGAAGAGCGTGCTGCCGGCGATGTGGCGCCTGGCGCGCGAGCTGCTGGATGGCTCGCTGGTGGTTTCGCTGGACGAGGCGCGGGCGGCGATACGGCTGCTGGCGGAGCGCGGGCGGGTCATCGCGGAAGGCGCGGGCGCGGCGTCGGTAGCGGCGGCGCTGGCTGGCCGGGCGGGCGGCGGCGTGGTCGTTTGCGTCGTGTCGGGCGGGAATATTGATCTTGACGTGCTGGCGGGGATACTGGCTGGCCCCCCATCCCCTGGCCCCTTCCCCCACTAGGACTGAGGACAGGACAGGTTTAGCATAGTCGCTGATCTGGGACAATTCGCGGCGACG
>JAPOYT010000035.1 GCA_026706445.1 Chloroflexota bacterium | reverse complement strand
TCGGCGGTCAGTGTCTACGCGACCTACGCGCAGCGGTGGCTCGCCCCCGCAGAATCCTGTTTCAATTTCCGTTGATTTGAATTGACACAGTAGCGGACAAGCCTTGTAGGGGCGACTGACCCGCAGTGTCGGCGGTCGGTGTCTACGCGACCTACGCGCGGCATTGGGTCGCCCACCGTTTCAAGAGATGGCGGGAGGGGGTTAAATCCTAGTCCGCCGCCGTTTCCGTCACCCGCTCCGCCTTAGGCATATCAGCGCCATTCCCGCCATTCCCCAGCGCCGCGTCCGCGCCCGCGCCCATCGTGCTGACGAAATTCTGAGCGATGCTGGTCAACTCCATCGGCAGCACAAACTTGGTCGACGGGCTGCTGCCGACCTTTTCCAGCATCTCCATATACTGCAGCGCCATCGTCTTGCCATCTATTTCGCGCGCTTGGTCATGGATCGCCGCCAACGCTCGCGCGTAACCTTCGGCTGTTAGCAATTGCGCTTCCCGCTCGCCTTCAGCTTTCAGAATCTGCGACCGCTTCTCTCCCTCAGCTTCGAGGATCGCCGATTGCTTGCTGCCCTCGGCCCGCGCAATGGCGGCTTCCCGCTCGCCCTCGGCCAGCGTCACTTCGGCGCGGCGATCGCGCTCGGCGCTCATTTGTCGATTCATCGCGTCCAGAATCGCGCGCGGCGGCTCAATCTCGCGGATCTCGACCGTCGTAATCTTCATGCCCCAGCGCTCGGTCGTCTCATCCAGTTTGGCTCGCAGCACATTGTTGATGTCATCGCGCCGCGACAGCACATCATCCAACACGATATCGCCGATCACCGCCCGCAAGGTCGTGGTCGCTATCTTGCCGGTCGCGTCAACCACATCGCCGACTTTGGTCAACGACGTCTCGGGGTCGGTAATGCGGTAATACACCAGAAAATCAATGCCGATCGAAGCGTTATCCTTGGTGATGGCGGTCTGCGACGGGATGTCGATAATCTCTTCGCGCATATTGACCTTGGTCGCCGATTCCAAAAACGGGATGACATAAGTCAATCCCGGACCGCGCACCGTGCTGAAGCGCCCCAATTGGAAGATGACCAGCCGATCATATTCCTTAACCGCGCGGATTGCGCTGCGCAGCAGCCCAATTATCGCCAAGATGACGATTACGAGCAGCAAACCGCTCGCGCCCGCGCCAAACATCTGCGCCAATTCCCCATTCATGTCTCACTCCTCTTAATCTTACCGCTTACGAATCGTGTAAATGCCCTTAATTCAGCTACCCGTCTTCCAGCCGCTTCGCCTTTTCCACGCGCAGCTCCAAGCCCTCCTGCTGCGTCACCACCACCTCGGCGCCGCTCTCCAGCCGCGAGCGACTGCGCGCCGTCCACAGCTCGCCATGCACCTGCACCGTGCCGCGACCTTCAATCGTCGCCATCACCCGGCCGCGTTCGCCCACGAGGAATGCGTCCTTCTGCGTCGACGACAAAGTGCGATGCTGCTCGACGATGCGCCGCAGAATCGTCCGGTGGTAAGCCCAAGCCACCAGCAGGCCAAGGACGATCCATATCGGCGACACACTCGCCCCTTCAAAAAGAAAAAAACTGGCGACCGCCTGAATCGCCAGTCCGCCGATGGCGAAGCGCTCCCACTCCGCCTTGAGCAGCGGAAGCAAAAAGAAGAGCGACGCGCCAATCACCAGCGCAATGACCGCAATCCAATTGGTCGCCACTTGCGCCAGCAAAAAAAGTGTACCGACAATCAGCGCCGCGCCGCCGATCTCGGCCACGCCCGTGCCCGGAACATAGGCGCCGGCCGCGCTGATCCACATACCCGCCATCAGCAGCAAATAAATCACATTGGGATCTGTCAAGAAATCCATGATAATCCGCCCCGGTTGAATCTCCCATCTTATCAGGTTCTATCCGCTAAGTATGTCCACAATGAAGCTCAATATCATGATGAAAATGCTTGCCTTCACCAAGAGCGCAACACATCCGCATGGCAACGGCGAGTCATTCATGCTGGTTTTCCTTTCAGCGCTTTCCCGTAAGCTGGCATCAGGACGCTATCCGCTCTAACGCTCTGTATCCAGTATACGCCAACTATTCGCCCGCCAACCCCCAATTCTTGGGGCTTCTAATTTTGCGGCGCGGTCAAGCGATAGACGATGAAGCGATCGCGCTCATAATCCACATAGACGCCGAATCCCGCATCCCGCAGCGCCGTCAGCCATGCCTCATGCGGCTGATCCAGCGGCGCCACGAAGTAACGGTCGCCGATCTCATCCAGCGCCAGCGCGCCCGCCGCCAGCGCTTCCGCCGTCGGGTAATGCGCGCGCCGCTTATCGTGCCACTGCCCCAAATAATAACCCAACTCCCAACCGAGCCAGGGATCATAAATCACCGTCGCGACCGGCTTCGCCTCCAGATGCGCCGCCAACGCATCGATCCCGGCTTGTTCGCCGCGGTCGCCACCAATCGTCTGACCCGCATTCAAGCTCCATAATCCACTCGCGATTAGCGAGGCAGCGACTACCGCTCGTATCGCCTCGCCAAGCCGCCCCGCGTTCGGCAGTCGCGCCAGCTGACCGGCAACGAGCAAGCATAAGGGCGGCATCATCAGTAACAGATAGCGTTCATACAGGTTGAACCGCAGAAGCGCGTGCAGGCTGAAGAATGCGACGATGGTTACCAGCATGGCGCGCTCAACTCTTGGCGGCCGTCCCCCGGTTGTTCCCGCCCATATTTGACGCAGCGACACGAAAGCACAGCCGAGAAGCAAGCCACCCGTCGCCAGCGGCGGACCCAACAGCCACAGCCCGCGCTCGATCCACGCGCCCAGCCGCCCGACCCACTGCGGTGGCGCCGCCAGCCAGGCGCCCGGCGAATTGTTGACCGCCGCCTGCAAGAATATGCTTGCTTCGGGCCTGGCGCCATCCCATATCAGCAGCCCGGCGCATACAAGGCCAAGCGCCAAACAAATACACATCCAGTCTCGACGACCCGCCTGGCGCGCCAACAAGATCAAGACGATCAATACGGCAAACAGCGCGGCCTGCTGTTTGCTCCAGAAAGCCAAGCCCAGCGCCAGACCCGCCAGCATCCAGCGACCGGTCAGCGCAAAATACAGCGCCGCCGCCGAGCATATCAGCAAGCCCATATCGGTGAAAGCGCTCGCCCCAAACGCGAGCATATAAGGCGATGTCGCTGTAAGCAAGCCCGCGAAAATCGCCGCCCAGCGCCAGCGATACAGGCGCCAAGCCAGCCGCATCATCAGCGCCGTCAGCATGATCGCCAGCAGCGCATTCGGCAGCCGGCCGGCGAATTCACCCAGGTGCGAATCAAGCTGCAGCACGCCACCGGCATCAGCCCGTAAGCCGACCGCAACCATGCTCAAGGCGCTGATATAGATGGAAAGCGGCGGCTTGTCCAGCGGACCCGGCAGCAGCCAGTCGCCGTTCACCGCGGCGCCGCGCGCAAAAGTCATGAAGAAGGCTTCATCGGGAAGAAAACGCAGATCCCGGGTAAGTTGATGAAACTGCATGTAGCTCGCGAGCAAAAGCAACAGGAGCGGCGCCACCATAAACCCGAGCCGCCGACGCGCGGTCTCAGCCAAAGCGCTGCCGCAGATACTCCAGGGCGACGCGATCAATCGTGCGGCGGTTCTTCTCCAGCGTCCAGCGCATCTCCAGATTCTCATTGCCGATGAGCAGCCAGAAGACCTGCTGACACACTTCATCCCATACGCCATTGACCTCGCCGGTCATATAACCCTGACCGATCAGAATCGCCTGCAACTCGCGCGCGATGTCTTCATCAATGCGGAGCGTATCCTCAACTCTCGGGGGCTGGAAATACAGATGATGCAATTTCACCAGCGCCGCCAAGTCCGCCACCGGCTCAGCGGCATCATCCACGCGCAAATCCAGGTAGCGATCGTTGTCGCCGCCGTAGCCGCCGTTTGGGCGCGCGACATGCACCGCCGCCGATTGCTTGCCGCGCCTGTCGCCGCCAGCGTTTTCACCGGCGCGCAAAGCCGCCACCAGCCGATCAGAAAGTTCGCCTTCCGCCCGTGTGAAGCCGGTCGCCAGCGCTTCAATCACGGCCTCGCCCGCCAGCAAATTGCCCTGCACCGAAAAGCCGGCGCCCGTCTTATGCCCCGCCCAGTCGTGGCACTCGCCTCCCGTATGCGCCGCAACCTCGCCCCGCGCATCCACTAGCGCCACCTGACGCGTCTCGCGCTCTTCATCCGCTTCCAGCAGCCGGCTCAGGGCATCGGCCGCCGACAGTCCCTCATCCATCAGCGCCAAGCCATCGGGTCCGAAGCTCAACTTGGCGTAAGACTGCGTCGCCACCGCGCCGACGCCAGCCCGCGCCCAGGGCACGACCGCGCCCACCGCGGGAAACTTGCTCGCCACCGCCACGCCCCAGGCGTTCTCGTCCGCGCAATGGGCGACGATGGAAAATGTGTGAATGCTCATCACATACCTGTCATGTCATTGAATCGCCCATTATACCAGCCGCCCGGCTGGCGCGGATAGACTCTCCAACGAACAGATTCCTCACAGAACGAGTTGATCGACGACCGAACCGCTGTGTCGGAAGTGTATCCTTTTCGGTTGAAACACAAAAAGCTTTACCACCGAGGACACCGAGAAAAGCGAGAGCGCCGAGAATTGTCTGCGAAATATGCCACTTCCTGAGTGTCCTTCGCGCCTTTGTGGTGAAGTTGAATTTGGCTCATTTGAATTCCAACCGAATTCGACGCATTACCGGTGTGTCTGCGCGTGGTAACAGGTCGCCCTCATCAGCTACTATCGTAGGGGCGACCGGCGGTTAGTGTCGGTGGTCTGTGTCGGCGGTCAGTGTCTACGCGACCTACGCTACCCTTGGGGCGCCCGCAAAATACATCTAGCAGCCTTCTCGCACGAAAAACCACTCTGTGTCCTCTGGTCTATGTGGTTAAATTGTTAGTATTCGCAAAACTGAACTGGAGGCAATATGCAATATCGCACGCTCGGACGCACGGGCTTACGCGTCTCCGTCATGGGCATCGGCGCCGGCGGACCAAGCCGCCTGGGCCAGCGCGACAATATCCGAACGGAAGCCGAATCGGTCGCCCTCGTCCTGCGCGGAATCGACGCCGGCATCAACTTCATCGATACCGCCGAAGCCTATCGCACCGAAGATATTGTCGGCGCCGCCGTCGCCCAGCGCGATCGCAGCCAGATTATCATCTCAACCAAGAAACGGCTCCGTGGCGAAAATATCACGCGCGCAGAGCTCCGCGCCGGTTTGCATGACAGCCTGCGCCGCCTCCGCGCCGACTATATCGACATCTATCACCTGCACGGCTTGAAGCCCGATCAGTATGACTATTATTTGCAAGAAATCGCGCCAGCCATGCAAAACCTGCAGCGCGAGGGCAAGATCCGCTTCCTTGGCGTCACCGAAAATTGGAGCGGCGACCTCGCGCATCAGATGCTCGCGCGCGCCATACAAGACGGCGTCTGGGATGTCATCATGGTCGGCTTCAACCTGCTCAACCAAGCCGCGCGCGAATCCGTCCTGCGCCCAGCCATTGAGCATGACATCGGCGTCCTGATCATGTTCGCTGTGCGCCGCGCCCTCAGCCAGCCAGCGAAACTGAAATCGACGCTCGAACAGCTAATTGAGAGCGGCGAGATCGACGCAAGCGACATTGATCTTGACAATCCGCTTGGCTTTCTCGTCGAAAGCGGCGCCGCGGCAAGCATCCCCGATGCCGCCTACCGCTTCACCCGCGACGAACCTGGCGCGCATGTCATCCTATCCGGCACCGGCAATCCGCAGCACCTCGACGCCAACCTGGCCACATTCGCGCACCCGCCCCTGCCGCCGGAAATCACCGCCCGCCTGAAGCATATCTTCCGCAAGTCCCGTTCTGTCACCGGCGGCTGACATCTCCCGTCCTAAGGAAATGTGTAGACACACGCGCGGAGAAACCGCCGCCCACGCAAAATACCTTGCGTTCCGCTGCGTCTAGCTCCCCCTCTCTCTTTATGGGGGAGGGGCCGGGTCACGTAGACGTAGACCTTCGGGGATGGGGTTTGCCGCTCGCAACGTAAACAGGGGCGAGCGTAGGTTAGTGTCGGCGGTCAGTGTCTACGCGATCTACGCTACCCTTGGCTCGCCAGCCTCCCTGACCACGATCTTTTGGAAAAACAGAAGAGAGGCAAGCCGCGCGACTTGCCTCTCTTTGAATCTAAACTGCCTGTAGTCTAGTGACCGCAGCCGTAACCATTGAAGTCGGCCACCGACATCGCCGCCGGCGCCGTCACATCGATATCGATATTGAGCGTCCCGTTCGAGCCGCCTTCCGCGTGACTTACAACCAGCGTGTACTGACCGTTCGCCTTGATCTTGTAATCGCTGATGACGGAATCGTATTCGCTGAGCGAAATGTCATCATCGCCAACCAGCGCTTCCCCGTTCGGCCCAATCAGGATGATCAAGGGATCGACAAATCCGGGCTCAACCGTGTCCACGCTGATATCCAGCGTCTGACCGCGCTTGGCGTCAAAGGGAATGCTGTAAACCCAGCCTTCGCGCATCGGCAATTCAAAGTTGCTGTCGCCTTCCAATTCGGCGTGGAAGAGCGTCCGATTGCGGTTCATCATCGCATAGCGATAATAATCGGCTGCGCTCGTTTCCGACTGTCCCATCTCTTCGTAGGTGATGCCGCGCGACAAATAGGGCAGTGAGTAACTTTCATCCAATTGCATCGCCGTGCTGATGTGGCTGATTGAGGCGTCGTACTCGCCCATGTAACGGTAGGTGACGCCCATCCAGTTCATCGCTTCCGCGTCATTTCGATTGATGTTCAGCGCGCGGCGGAAACTCTCCAGCGCCACCGAATAATCGCCGGCCATCAGCGCGCGATAAGCGTCCGCCTTGAAGCGGGCGCCATCATTGCCCAGCGTGAACATGCCCGAGACATCAAAAGAAACTTCAACTCGGCCCTCGGTGCTGCCGCCGGCATGGCTCATCACGATGGCGTACTCGCCCGACACCGGAGCGCGGAACTGTACGTAGCTGTCCCACCATTCGCCCGTGTCGTCATTGGCGATCAGCGGCAGGCCATCCGGATCCAGAATCAGGACCAGGGGGTCGGCATCCAGGTCACGCTGGCTGCTGATGGCGCTAACCACGATTTCTTGATCGGCGCTGGCGGTGAAGGGGAAGATGTAGACGATGCCTTCCGACATCGGCACATCCAGGCTGCCTTCCCAAGCCAGATTGTCATTCCGAATCACATTCGTCTTAATGCGCTTGATCCATTCGACATAGTCCTTCATCGCAGCGCCCATATCACCCATCTTCTCGTAGACGATGCCACGATTCAGGTAGGGATAGTCGGCCTCCGGCGCCAGCGACATCAACCGGTTGCAGTCATCAAGCGCGCGACTGAATTCACCGATCTCGCTGAATGCCCAGCAGCGGTTGTTCAACGACGCCAGATCATCGGCGCTGTGCTGCAAGACCGCCGAGTAATCCTGCGCCGCCAAGGCATGCTCGTCAATCATGCTGTAGGCATAACCGCGCGCGAAGATCGTCTGCAGATCCGCTTCGCCTTCCGCGATTAGCGCGTCGTAAAGCGCAATCGCCGAACGATACTCTTCGTTGGTCAAGCTCGACCAAGCCATATTCTTGGCTGCGCTAGCGCTCAAAAAGCCCTTGGGCACGGCAGCCGCTTCCGCCGCCTGCGCCATGGCTTCGGCCGCTTCTTGCAAGGCCGCCTCTTGCGCAGCGATGATTGCTTCCAGCTCGGCAATTACGGCTTCGCTGTTATCTTCAACCGGTGTTGCCGGAGTCAGGAATCCGATGGTGACCACGACAGCAACCAGCACCAGCAAACCCTCGATGATCAGAGCGCTTGGGCGCTGGCTGAGA
>JAPOYT010000072.1 GCA_026706445.1 Chloroflexota bacterium | reverse complement strand
TCAATCGTCGCTTGCATGAGAAGTATTTTAGAGCATAAACGTATCTGGTGTAGGGGCGAGGCGGGGACTCGCCCAGTTGAAGACGCATGTAGGGGACGAGCCTGCGAGACAAGGAGCTCGTAGACACCGCCCGTACAGTAGTCGTGATAAATTGCCATTCTCTTTACAATATGCGATAGTCTGACATACGATTATGAGGACAGATCATGATTCAAATCGCCGAGATGCTGCCGCCCGTTTATTCGCCGCTCTGGGACCTGGTCGCCCAATGCGGCGTGACCCAAGCCGTCGGCGCGCTGGACTTCGACAACTATTATGACGCCGCGCCGCCTTGGAGCTACACATCGCTGCTGCGCGTGAAGAACGCCTACGAAGATCGCGGATTCGAGCTGGCGGTGATTGAAAGTCGTCCGCCTCTGACCAAAGCCAAGCTCGGCTTGCCCGGCCGCGATCAAGAGATCGATACCGTCTGCGAGTTGCTCAATAGCATGGGAGCGCTGGGCATTCCCGTCTGGTGTTACGAGTGGATGCCGGTGCTGAATTGGATGCGCACCTCAACCACCATACGCTCGCGCGGCGGGGCGCTGGTCACCGGTTACGATCATCGCCAAATGCTTGACGCGCCCCCCACCGATTACGGCGAAGTGAGCGAAGCGCAGCTTTGGGAGACTCTTCATTACTTCCTGGAGCGCGTAATCCCGGTCGCCGAATCAGCGGGGGTGAAGCTGGCGATGCACCCGGATGACCCGCCCTTGTCGCCCATCCGCGGCTTGGGGCGCATCATGCGCAGCATCGACAATTTCCAGCGCCTGCTCGATCTCGCGCCCAGCGCGATGAACGGCATCGCCCTTTGCCAAGGCAACTTCACGCTGATGACCAGTGACTTGCCGGCAACAATTCGGCAGTTTGCCGATAAGATCTTCTTTGTGCACATGCGCGATGTCGCGGGCGCGCCGGAACAATTCCAAGAGACATTTCACGACGCCGGGCAAACAGACATGGTCGCCTGCATGCGCGCCTACCGCGACATCGGCTTCGACGGCGCGCTACGGCCCGACCACGTGCCGACAATGGCGGGCGACAGCAATGACCAGGCCGGTTATTCATCCATCGGGCGGCTCTTCGCGATCGGCTATCTCAAGGGGATCCGTGAGGTGGTCTATGGCGAAAATCCTGCGGCTTAATTTGCTTCCAGTTGCCCTGCCTGCGGATTAAGCTCGCCTTCGATATCGCGTTTTCGTCGGGCTTTTATCTCTCCGTCATCAATCATGAACCAGGCAACCAGCGAAGCAAACAGGCAGAAAACCGCTGCGATCGCCATCAATACGCTAAACATATTGGCAAAGGAGCGCCGTATCACTAGGCTGACGCCAATCCTCTCTTCTTCCGATAGCGAATCCGGTATCGACGTTTCCGCCAAATCGCCCGCGTTAGCCGCCAGCTGGCTCTGTGTCTCCGGCGGCAGCGACTGAATATACGGATCATTCACCAAATTCTGGCCGAACCAGGAAATTGCCAACCCGCCCAGAATTCCGACGACCAGCACCTGCCCGGTCCGCACCACTGTATTGTTGACGCCGGAAGCAATGCCGGCGTTATTCTCCGGCGCCGAGCCCATCGCCGCCAATGTAAGCGGCGCGAAGACCATGCCAAAGCCAACACCCAACAGCAATACCGCCGGGAAGAATGTGCTGAAGTAATCCGATTCGCCACCGGTCAAGCCCACATTGCTCAGCAAGACAAGGCTCAAGGCGGAACAGATCAAGCCAATCGTCAATATCAGCCGGGGCCCGTGACGGTCCAAACGCGGACCAACGACGTAGGAAACAACGGTCGCCACCAGAATCATCGGCACGGTAGCAAGCCCGGTGAAGGTGGCGCTGTAGCCTTGCGCCTGGATCAGATTCAAAGGCAGATAAAGTACGGCCGGCTGAATCACGCCGTGGAAAACCAGCGTAATCACATTGGCGGCGCTGAATGTGCGCGATCGAAAGAGCCGCAGCGGTAGAATCGCGTGTTTGTCATTTCGTTCGTCATGCAGGAAACGGGCAATCGCGAGCAGCCCTATAAGTATGGGGGCGATGATAATAACATTGCCAAAGCCGAAGGTTGAACTTTCGATGAAGCCGAAGCACAACCCGCCCAGACCCACAATGATCAAAAGCGCGCCAACTAAACTCATCCGCCGTACCGCGTCTTTGTCGTAGCTCTCGGGTACGAAGCGAATGATGGCGAAAGCCGCCATTACGCCCAGAGGGATATGGATGAAAAATATCAAACGCCACATGCCCATATCGGTGACGACCCCGGCAAAAAACGGCGCCACGCCAGCCATCAGCACCGTGAACCCCGCCCATACGCCAAATGCCCAGCCTTGCCCCCGTCGGCTAAAATAGGCGGACGTGATCGCCAGGCTGTTCGGCACAATCATCGAACTGCCAACGCCCTGCGCCACGCGCCCGGCGATGATGACATTCGTCGTTGTCGCAACTCCACAGAAGACGGAAGCCAAAGCAAAAAGCAAGATCCCCCATAGGCAGACGCGGTTGCGCCCGAAATGATCGCCCATGGAGCCCGTGACGACGATGAGGGACGCCTGAACCAGCACATAAGAGTTGGGAATCCAAATGAGATCTGCGCCGCGCGCGTCCAGCTCGACCTGAATAGCGGGCAGAGCCACATTCAGCGACGTGCTGGCGACATAAGCCATGCTTGCGGCGGTGATGGTTGAAAACAGTACCCAAAAGTTAGTGGATAAGCCGTCAACCTTAATGGACGGGGCAACCAAGTTTGCGCTCTATCGCATAAATTGCAACATTATTTTCTTAAATATAACACAGCTTTGGCAGACAAGCGCATATCCCTGCGAATCTAGGGCAATCGCTTCAAATTGAAAGGGCGCTGAAATCAACTATTTCCCCACAACTTTCGTAATTCTGTAGGGGCGTTTCGCGGAAACGCCCGCTATTTGTCGACTATTTTCACGGGCGTCTCACGAGACGCCCCTACAATTTCACACTTTTAGATGGAGATCGGCGCGAAACGATTTTGAAGCGATTGCCCTGGTGCGCCTGCTCGATATACTTCAAAGGCGAACCGCTGTTTTGACCCGCCTTGTATGAGTTTAGCCCGTCTCTTGCGTGAGGAGCGTACTTGCGCTTACATCACTGTTCAAACTATTGTTTCTTGCGCAATTCGCTGAGTTCTTCTTCAAGTTCGGCGCGGCGTTTCGCGCTCGCCTCGCGTCCTGCTTCGAGCGCGCGTTGATAGCGCGATTGCAAGTTCTCCTGCAGTTCATCGGATGTCACCGGCGAAAAGAAGGCCGCCAGCAGCGCGCCGATTGCTGCGCCGATGCTCAAGCCAACTAGCAAACTAAAGAACTTGCGCATGTTCGAGTCCTCCGCGCGGCAATCCGCTTCATCACCATAAAGCCTTGTTCGTCCGCGTGTGACGCTCAGAGCTCACTGTCTAATGTCGGTTCGCGCTCACAGCAAGAATATTATCGGCGGCAAAGCGATGATGAGGCCAAAAACGCCGATGCCAAAGGGCAATGTGGCAAACAGTAGACCGCCTGTGGCAAGAGCCACGAGACCGCCATCGCGACAGAACCGTTCCCACTTCCGCGTGGACGGACTGTGGAATACCTTGCGGAACCAGGGAATCTCGCCAACCGTATTCCAGATCAATGCATCGCGAAAAAGCAGGTGTATGCCCACATACCACCAGAATGAAGCGATACAGATCTGAATGATCCACATAGCCGTCCCTCAGCGATTAACTAGGGCGTATTGTATCGTCAATTTGCCGCCTGTCTACATCCTGGGGTTGCGCTCGGCGGCTAAAGCACGGATACCGGATCAATATCGATGCGCCAGCCGCGCTCGGGCGAAAGCGCCCCCAGCGCCGCCCGTGGATCGGGACCGCGCAGCAGCAAATGCCAGCGATAATTTCGATCGACGCGGGAATAGAAACAAGGCGCCGGTCCGATGATTGCCGTGCCGCTTAGATCGCGCTCTTGCAAGATTTGGCGCAATCGGCTGGCGGCGAATTCAGCTTGCTCCCGCGCCCGCTCCTGATTGGTATAACTGAATACGATCCGCGCCAAACGCCGATAGGGAGGATAACCCAATTCCCGCCGATACTCGCTCTCGCGCGCAGCGAAGCCAGTGTAGTCATGGTCCGCAGCCGCTTGAATCACATAGTGCTCCGGCTGGTAGGTCTGCAATACAACTTTGCCGCCCAGCACCCCGCGCCCGGCGCGCCCGGCGACCTGGGTTAAGAGCTGGAAGACCCGCTCCCCGGCGCGATAATCGGGCAATGCTAAGCCGATATCGGCGCTGACGACGCCGACAAGCGTGACCAGCGGCAGATCCAGCCCCTTGGCGATCATCTGCGTGCCGATGAGCGCATCCGCTTCCCGCTTGATGAATTGCTCCAAAATCTCGAAGTGCATCTTGGGCGAGCGGGCGGTGTCGACATCCCAACGCAGGGTACGGGCGGCCGGAAAAAGATCCTTCAAGACTTGATCCACCTGCTGCGTGCCAGCGCCAAAAAATCGGATCCGCGAAGATCCGCAGGCGGGGCAAGTCTCTGGCGGCGCCCGGCGCTCGCCGCAATGGTGGCAGCGCAGCGAGCGCTCCACCCGATGGTAGGTCATCGGCGTATCACAGCGGGCGCATTCGAGCGCGTATCCGCAATCGCGACAGAAGACATAGGTCGCTTGGCCCCGTCGATTGAGCAGCAGCATCGCCTGTTCATCCCGCTCCAGCACTGTCGCCAGTGATTGCTGCAACTCGCGGCTGAACATGCTGGTATTGCCCGCGCGCAATTCCGTCCGCATATCGACCACGCTGACCGGCGGCAGGGGAATAGTGACAGCCTCAGCCGCCGCATCCTGGTAGCGCGCTTCGACGCCGAGTCGGTTCGCCTGCTGATGGATGCGCCGGCGGTGGCCCATGATGCGCTCCGGCAGATGCAGATAGACAAAATGTCCTCGGCGCGCGCGATGCCAGGTCGCCAGATCGGGCGTGGCGCTGCCCAGGATGAGCGCCGCTCCCTGTCGTTCCGCCAGATACTCGGCGGCGTCACGCGCATGATAATGCGGCTCAATCATCCAGGGCGACTGCTTGTAGCTGGCGTCATGCTCCTCGTCCAGCACGATCAGGCCCAGCTTCGGCAGCGGCGTGAACAAAGCCGAGCGCGTCCCGACAATCACCGAAAGCTCGCCAGCGCGCGCGCGGGCCCAGGCGTCATAGCGTCCGCCGATCGGCAAGCTGCCATGGACAAGCGCCACCAAACCGGGAAAGCGCTCGGAGACGCGGCGAACGGTTTGCGGCGTAAGCGCGATCTCGGGCACGAGCAGGACCGCGCTTCTACCCTGTTTCAAAGCTTCGGCGATGGCGCGCAGATAGATCTCGGTCTTGCCGCTGCCAGTCACGCCATGGAGCAAGAAACGCGCCGGTGTTTCTTGTCGCAGCGCCGGCAAGATTTCATCCCAGGCCTTCTGCTGATCCGTCGTCAACTTTGGCGCGCTATCGGGCAGGAAGTCATAATCGCGCAGCGAATCGCGCCAGACCCGTTCTTCGCGCAATTCGAGGGCGCCCGATTCAATCAGCTTATTGATGCGCAGTCGAGACGCGCCGGTTTCTTGCAGCGCTTCGGGAACGGTCGGCGGTTCTGGCATCTCGGCGATTTCACGCATAAGCTGCGCGTACACTGTGGCGCCCCGCCATGTTGCCAAGGTAGTTTCGATTCGCTCCGGCGTCGCTTCGAGGATGATCAGATCCTGCTCGCCCCGTTCCGTCTCTTCAATGAATACGAGTCCTTCGTTAACCAGCTTGTTGAGCGGAGCGCGATTCCTGGCGCCCACCGCCCGCAGCGCGTCTTGCACACCCATCGCATCCTCATCGCGCTCGGCGATCGCTTCCAGCAGATCCGCATGCTTGACCGATCTGCCCAACTTCCCGGCGACCTTGGCAATGTCTTCCGGCGCATAATTGGGATAGAGCCGCTTGACCGTCTTGATCCGCGCCGACGGCGGCGCCAAGACCGCTTCCGACGCGATCATGCCGGCGGATTCCAGTTCTGCAAGCGCCGGCTCGACCGGCTGCTTGGGAAAGGCGCCTTTGAGCTGCCGCAAACGCTTGTCGCCCTTATCGCGCAGATAATCCAGCAGCAGGCCTGGCAGGGAAACATCGGATTTGGTTTCGGCGCCGGGAAGGATCAGTTGCTGCGGTTGATCGGCCTGCAATTCGTCGCGCGCGAAACGGTACAGTCGGTCGGATACCCCGGCAAAGCCGGGCGGAAGCATAAGCCAGATACAAGCGCCTATCGGGGCGAGGCAGCTTTCGCTGAGCCAGCGCGCCAGATCAAGATAGGCTTCGCTGATTACCGGTTCCGGATCGAGCAGTTCGATGATCGGCTTGGTTGAAGGGATGTCGGTTTCGTCGCAAAAGGCGAGCGCAACAGCGGGCTGCATCGCCACGCCGAACTCAACCCGCACCAGCGAGCCCGGCGCCAGCCTCCCAGCCAGTTCGTCCGGGATATGGTAGGTGAACAACTTGCGCACCGGCGCATTCAGCGCCACCTGGGCGTATCGCATGACGGAGTAGCCCGCTTTGCAAGAACCTGAGACCGCCCGATTTTATGCCAAGTCATGTCGCGCGCCAACGACTTATCCGATCCGGCCATCACATCTGTATGGTTGCGCGCGTTTTAGTTATGATCAGGTCAAATGCGCCAGGAGAGTCGCTTAAATGACCAAAACCACCGCGCTTTCGAGCGCCCTCTGCCGGCGCGTACTGCGCTGCTTTGGCCTGCCGACAGATTCGCCGCCGAACCTTGATACGCTGCGCCAGCTGCTCGCGCGTTACACACGTGCCGTGCCCTGGGAGAGCGCATCCCGGATCGGGCGCCGCGCCCGCTATCAAGCAGCTGCCGACTGCGCGCTTCTGGGCGCTGACTTCTGGGCGAGCCACTTAGAATCAGGCGCCGGCGGCACCTGCTACGAAAGCAACTACGCATTCTTCGGCCTGCTGCGCTTTATGGGATTTGAAGGCTATCTGACGATCAACGATATGGGCGGCGCAATCGGCTGCCATAGCGCGATAACGATCATCGTCGCGGGCCAGAAATACCTGGTGGATGTCGGCTATCCCGTTCACGCCGTTATACCCCTGAACGACAGCGGCAAATCATCCGTATGCAGCGCGATCATGGATTACACCATCGAACCGCTCGGAGCTGATCGCTATGCCCTATGGCGCGAGACTCAACCGCGAGTCAACGCCTTTCAGCTGAACGACGCGCCTGTCGCGGAAGCCGATTATCGCGCGATAGCTATGCACGACTATCGACACGACGGCGGGCAATTCCTCGACAAAATCGTCATCCATAAGGTGATAGACGAACAGTTGTGGCGCTTCAATGGCGATGAGCGGCCCTGGCGCATCCAGCAATTTGTCGAGGGCGAGCGGCGCGATCATGAACTGGCAGACGATCCGGCGGCGGAATTATCGGAGAAATTCGGGATTGCGCGGAAAGTTGTCGCTGAAGCGATGAGGGCGCTGGACTCGAGAACGCGCTGAATCGGCGCCTCAGGCGGCACTTTCGCCCAGACGCCGCTCCTTGCCGGCCAGCAGGCGTTGCAGATTGCCCCGATGACGCAGGGGAATCATCACCGTCAGCGCGATTGCATATAGCAGCAATATCGGCTTCTGAACCTCGGCGCCGACCAGCAAGATCAGCCAGACATTCGCCACCGCGAAGCCGATCAGCACACCAAGCGAGACATAACGCGTGCGCGCGATGACGGCGCCGCCGATGGCCGCAGCCACCAAAATCTGAAAGGGCTGAACGCTGGGCGACCCGCCTTCCGGGCCGCCCGCTCCAGCGCCTTGTTCGCACTCGGGCACGACC
>JAPOYT010000063.1 GCA_026706445.1 Chloroflexota bacterium | reverse complement strand
GCAACGCCGATGAGAGCGAGCCGGGCACCTTCAAAGACCGCGTGCTGATGGAGCATCGGCCGCATCTGCTGCTCGAAGGCATTGCCTTGGCCGCCTACGCGGTGGGCGCGGACAAAGCCTTCATCTTCATCCGCGGCGAATATCCCAAAGCGACCGCGATTCTGGCTGACGCGATCCGCGAGGCGAAGACGGCTGGCGTCCTGGGCGATGCGATCATGGGAAGCGATTTCTCGCTGCATATCGAGTTGCGGCGCGGCGCCGGCGCCTATATTTGCGGCGAAGAAACGGCGCTCTTTGAAGCGATCGAAGGCAAGCGCGGCTTCCCGCGTATGAAACCGCCCTACCCCACTACCTTCGGTCTCTTCGGGCTGCCGACGGCGGTCAACAATGTCGAGACGCTCTGCGCCGTGCCCAGCATCATTGAAAAGGGCGCCGACTGGTTCAAGGCGATCGGCACTGAAGGCAGCGCCGGACCGAAACTGGTCTCGGTCAGCGGCCATGTGGCGCGCCCCGGCGTTTACGAGATTGAACCTGGCATCACGCTGCGCCACTTTCTGGACGAGGTCTGCGGCGGCGTCATCGGCGACTTGCAGACGGTGCTGATGGGTGGCGCAGCCGGTACCTTTCTGAAACCGGAAGAGATTGAAGTACAGCTGACCTTCGAGGACTTGCGCGCGGTTGGCAGCACCTTCGGCTCGGGCGCGATTATGGTCTTTAATCAGACGGTCGACTTGCGCGATGTGATGAAACGGCTGGGACGCTTCTTCCAGCACGAGAGCTGCGGCAAATGCTTCCCCTGCCAACTGGGCACGCAGCGTCAAGTCGAGATCCTCGAGCGGCTGGACGCGCCGCAAGCGGGCGACGCCGAGCGGCTGCTGGATATTGGCCTGACGATGACGGAAGCGTCCATCTGCGGCTTGGGGCATACGGCCGGCATCGCCGTCATGAGCGCGATTGAGAAGTTTCCGGGTTTGTTTGACCAAAAGGAGAGACACGGTGGCGTTTAACCCTAAAGCTCAGTTTGACATCATACGGACAAATCAAGCGATTAAGGATTTTCACGATTTTGCTGAAGATTACGAAACTCGCCCGCCATATCAGCGCAAGGTTGTCTGGGATAAAAAGAAACAGCAGGCTCTAATGGATAGCTTGTTCCGTCGATACTACATCCCCAGCATCGTGTTGCGTGAAGTGAATTTAGACGATACTCAATCAAAATGGGAAGTAGTGGATGGCCAGCAAAGGATAAATACTGTCCAAGCCTTTTTCAGCGACAAACTTGCCCTTCCAGCAACACTTTCGGACCTAAGCGGTGCATTGGAAAACAGCGTCTATTCCACGTTGCCTACAGAAATACGAAAATATGTTTCTAAGCATCTCAAGTTTGATGTCGACATCATAAAGCAGATCGGTGAACCAACCAACAACAAACATCTGGAGATTGCGACCGACATCTTTTGGCGTCTGCAGCAGGGTGACTCGCTAAATAAGATGGAAACCGCCCATGCCCGGCTTTCCAGCCCGGTGCGCAATTTCATAGTCAAATACGCCGATGATTACGATTTTGATTATAAGCAATATGCGGCGATTGACCCCAATCCGCACAAGCATATGTTCTTCCGTGAGACTTATACTCGCACCAACTCCCGAATGCAGCACCTTACATTGCTTGGGCGATTCCTGTTATTGGAGCGAGCACTCGGCCCAACGCGAATTGGCGATAATGCAATTGCCGAGTTGATTGACGAAACAAAGCTGGAAGACGGCATCGGCAACCTTTCTTACGAAGGTGACAAGGCAGCAGCAGCCACGTTGGAGACTTTGAGTCGCCTGCGAGAAGTGTATGAAGATGATCCCAAGCTGGACAGAGATTGGGTTGGAGTGCTCATTTTCAAAGATGCATACTTCATAGTTTCGTTTTATCTCTTGCTGCGTCACCTGCTAAAACACTATGTTTATACGGAAGAAGTCCGTCTATGCTTCCGCGAATTTTCCTATGAATTCTTTCATCGCACGAAATATCTCAGTACACGTGATGATAGCGCACGCGAATTCGTTGAAAACAACCAGCAAGATGCAACCCGAATCGCAGTTAGAGACCGTATCATCCGTCTAGAGTTTTTCAAATTTGCCAGATTGAAAAGTCAGATCATCATTGCGGAAAAGGACAAGAAGCGGGCTTTCAATGAAGATCAGCGAATTGAAATCTACTTGAGAGACAACGGCCTATGTCAAGAATGTTTAAACACTCTGCCCGAAAACGAAGCCCGTGTCCCCTGGTCTCAATTTGAAGCCGACCACATTCTGCCGTGGATCAAGGGAGGTGAGACTGAAGTTTGGAACGGCCAGGTCTTGTGCCGCATGCACAACCAGAAAAAAGGCGCAAGCTATGACCAATAACACGATTAAGCTGACTCTCGACGGCGAGGTCATCGAAATAGCGCGTGGCGCCACCCTCCTCGACGCAGCGCAGCAAGCCGGCGTCGACATCCCCGTCATCTGCTACCACGAAGCGACTTCGCCCAACGGACTCTGCCGCATCTGCGTCGTCGATGTCGATGGCGGGCGCGTCTTGCAACCGGCTTGCGTCGCCGAATGCCAAGCCGATTCCAAAGTGGAAACGCGCAACCAACGGGTCGAGCGCAGCCGACGCACCATCCTGGAAATGCTCAACGCCTCGGTGAATCTCGACGAAGCGCCGGAGATTCAGCAGATGATGGACGATTACGCCGCTGACGAAGCCCGCTTCCCCGACGCGCATATACGTGAACATACGTTAATTGATGATAATCCCTTCTACGTGCGCGATTACGAGCAATGCGTATTGTGCTGGCGATGTGTGCAGGTCTGCGCCGAAGACGCCCAATTCACCTTCGCCTTGACCCTGAAAAACCGCGGGCACGAGACCTCGGTCGCCACCGCTTTTGATATTTCGATGACCGAATCGCCCTGCGTCTTTTGCGGGCAATGCATTGGCGTCTGCCCGACCGGCGCGCTGAAGCCCAAGGCGCAGTGGGGCATGGAGCAGGGTTGGAGCGACGAAGAAATGCGTCAAAATACGCGGCGCGCGCGCAAGCGAGAGCGAGAAGACGGCGATGGCGAGTAAATCTGCGGAAAAGCTCGACGGCGCGCTGCCCTACACCTATCAAGTCGTCGAAGGCGGGGTGGCACGTGCGGTCGAGGGCGGCGTCATTGATGAGCAGCTGCTGTCGATTTATGTGAACGGCGAATCGCTGGCGACGATGATGTGCAGTCCACTGCAGTTGGAAGCGCTGACGGTCGGCTTCCTCTTCAACGAAGCGGTCATCGACTCCGCTGAAGAAATCGCCTTGCTGCAGCTGAACAGCACCAAGGCGGTGGCCGATGTCATCCTGACGCACGACGACGTCAAGCTGCCGCGGCGCATGATCCTGACTACCGGCTGCGGCGGCGGCCTAACTGGGCAGGAACTCTCCAAGGACTTTCCCGCCCTCGATTCCGCATTCCAAACCAAACCGGCGCTCATCCTCCGCTTGATGCGACAGCTGCAGGGCGCCGCCCGCTTGTACAATGCCGTGCGCGGCGTACATACCGCCGTGCTCGGCGATGAAGGCGGACTGCTGGCGAGCGCGGAAGATGTGGGGCGGCACAACGCCATCGACAAGGTAGCTGGCCAAGCGCTGCTGGAGCGCATCGACATGCGGGACCGGATTCTGCTCACCAGCGGCCGCATCAGTTCCGAGATGCTGGGCAAGGCGCGGCGCATGGGCATCCCGCTGGTGGCCAGCCGCACAGCGCCGACCAGCGTCACGGTTGAGCTGGCGGAAGCCTGGAACATCGGCGTCGTCGGCTATGTGCGGGCTGGCGGCATGCGCGTTTACACCCATGGCTGGCGGCTGGGCTTGGTGGAGCGAGACCTCAGCGATCAGGTGAATTCCCCGCCAGATAAGAAATCGGCAAAGAAGTCGTTTAACTGCTGATAGACATCTGGATCGAAACAGTCGGGATACATCTTGCCTCCAATGTCGTCCAATGTCGCATGCGCCTCGATTATGTAATCGAAGGCGTCATCGGGCAAAGCCGCGCGGCACTGTTCGTATGCCGCAATCAAAACAGGTAGCGTATCTTCAAGGCAAGTTATGTCGATCTTTTCGTACAAGGCAGCGAGATCGACTTCAATTCCGCGATCAATTCGTTGCATTAGCAGAAAGGCGCAATAGTTGCTGCGCGTGAAATGCGACCAGCAATCGTGCGCGCCCATCCCTGATTTTGTCGGGCGCAAGAACCGGTAGCATTGCCTGGCAGCGGAAATGAGAATGTTAAGCGCTTCGTCCGAAACCGGCATGCGCTTCCGTTCCGCCCTATTAAAGTAGATGAGCGGTTCTTCATTATCATCCATGAAGCCCATGGTTATTGACATACTATGACCTCTAACCGGCAGCGCGCCCGTCCGGCGGTTCTACGTACATGGCATACCAAAACGGCATGCGGCTGTTCACGCATAGCTGGCGGCTGGGATTGGATTGAGCCCTCCTGCCGATCGTCCAGCAGTTTACAATCTTTCATATTTCTCAATAAATGCAAGTAAGTAATTGTAACCTTACCACCGAGTACACCGAGTTTTTGTGAGGTCACAGAGGGGCATTCTAATCCATTACATATCACGCCAATCCAGCGGACTGTAGACACAGACGCGAAGGGTATTCAGTGAGCGCCTGAATCTTACCTGCGGGCGACTGTGGTAAACTTTTCTTGCAGTTCCTTATATGGAATCTTTACGCCATGCCCTCACCCGAGTTCTTCCAGGTCCTTCCCGTGACCGATGCGCTGGCGCTGCTGGACAGCCGCTGGCAGCCGCAGCCGCGCCGCGAGACCATAGCGACGGCTGATGCGCTGTACCGCGTCCTCGCCGCCGACGTCCATTCGCCCGAGCAGGCGCCGGCTTTCCGCAAGAGCGCGGTGGATGGCTATGCCCTGCGCGCGGCTGATACCTTCGGCGCCAGTCAATCGCTGCCGGCCTTCTTGCGGCTTCGCGGCGAGTTGAAAATGGGCGAGGCGCCAACAGACGACATCGACGCCGGCGAAACGCTGCTCATCCACACCGGCGGCATGCTGCCCGCCAGCGCCGACGCCGTCGTCATGCTGGAGTACACACAATCGATAAACGATGCCGAAATCGAAGTTCTGCGCGCGGCCGCGCCGGGCGAAAACGTCATCCAGGCGGGCGAGGATGTCGCTGAGGGCGCTTTGGTGCTGCCGCGTCGGCATCAACTGCGCCCGCAAGATATCGGTGGATTGCTGGCGGTAGGCATCACCGAGGTCAAGGCGCTGTCGCCGCCGCGCGTGGGCATTCTCAGTTGTGGCGATGAATTGGCGCCGCCGGAGACAGAAATATCGCCGGGGATGGCGCGCGATATCAACGCCTACATCTTGAGCGCGCTGGCGGAGAGGCTGGGCGCCGTTCCGCTTCGCTTTGGCATCGCTAGCGATAGGCTCGCTGATTACCGCCAGCGGGCGGAAGCCGGTTTTGCCGCCTGCGATATCCTGCTCTTGAGCGCCGGTAGTTCGGTCTCCGCGCGCGATTACACCCGCGATGTAATAAATGGGCTGGGCGAGCCGGGCATCTTGCAGCATGGACTGGCGACCAAGCCGGGCAAGCCGACAATCATTGCCCTTTGCCAGGGCAAGCCGGTTATCGGGCTGCCGGGCAATCCGGTCTCAGCGCTGCTGGTGGCGCGGCAGGCGCTGCCGCATCTGATCGTCCGATATCTTGGGCGGAGGCCGCAAGCGCCCGCCACAATACGCGCCCGGCTTTCGCAGCGCGTCGCCTCAGTCACCGGGCGCGAAGATTGGGTGGCGGTCAAACTGTCCAAATCCGATGAGGGAATTACAGTAGCCGAGCCCATCTTCGGCAAATCCAATCTGATTTTCACGCTTGTCGACGCCGATGGCTTGCTGCGCGTGCCGCTGAACACAGGCGGTTACCAAGCGGGCAGCATGGTTGACGTGGTCATGTTCTGATTTGCGGTTGAGCGATGGCGAAGCGACAGATTTACCTCGAAGACATCCCGCTGGCCGAAGCGCGGGCGACACTGCAAGCGGCCTTGGCGAGCGCCGGAAGAGCGGCGCCATTGCCCGGCGAATCCCTGCCCTTGGACGAGGCGCTGGGCCGCGTGACTGCGGAGCCCGCGCGCGCTGCATTGTCCTCGCCCCATTTTCACTGCGCCGCGATGGACGGCTACGCCGTATCGGCGGCCGATACGGTTGCGGCGCGCGAGACGAAGGCGCTGGCATTGCGCCTCGGCCGCGAAGCCTACCCGGTCAACACCGGTGATCCCCTGCCGGAAAAAACCAACGCCGTCATCATGATCGAGAATACCAATCAGTCCGACGAGTCGACGATTCTGATTTACGCCGCCGCCGCGCCTTGGCAGCATGTGCGGCTGATGGGCGAAGATATGGTAGCGACCGAAACCGTGCTCCAAGTCAATCATCAGCTACGCCCCGTCGACCTGGGCGCGTTAGCTGGCTGCGGTCATCAGCAGGTAATCGTTCGCCGCAAGCCGCGCGTCGTGATCATTCCGACCGGCAGCGAGCTGGTGCCCGCGCAGGAGCGGCCGAAGCGCGGGCAGCTGATCGAATACAACAGCCTCATCCTGCGGAGCCAAATCAGCGAAAACGGCGGCGAAGCGGAGGTGACCGGCATCGTCGGCGATGACGAAACGGCGCTGCAAGTGGCGCTCTCCGCCGCGCAGGCTTCCAAACCCGATCTGATTCTGATTCTCTCCGGCTCATCAGCGGGCAGTCACGACTTCACCGCCGACGCAATCAGATCGCTCGGCGAAGTGCTGACGCATGGCATCGCTGTGCGCCCGGGCCACCCGGTGATTATCGGCATGGCGGCGCGGATTCCTATTATTGGCGTCCCCGGCTATCCGGTCAGCGCGGCGCTCACCGGCGAGCTCTTTGTCGTCCCGCTGATGAGGCAGTGGCTAGGCTTGGCACCAATCGCATCCCCAACGATTGATGCCATCACGACGCAGAAGATCGCCTCGCCGATCGGCGATGACGACTTTGTGCGGGTGGCGCTGGCGGAGCTCGACGGTCAGTTGCAGGCGACGCCCTTGCGGCGGGGCGCCGGCGTGATCACATCGCTGGTTCAGGCAGACGGGCTGGCGCATATCCCGCGCTTCCACGAAGGCGTCGATCGCGGCGGTCGGCTGAAGGCGTCGCTGTATCGCCCGCTTTCGCTCATCAAGCGGACCTTGCTAATCATGGGCAGCCATGACCCCATGCTCGACTTGCTGGCGACGCATCTTCGGCGCCATACATCCGATCAGCGGATCGTCTCGGTCAATGTCGGTTCAATCGGCGGGCTGATCGCTTTGCGGCGCCGCGAGGCGCATCTGGCCGGCTGTCATCTCTTCCATCCCGAAAGCGAAACCTACAACACGCACTATCTCGCGCGGTATCTGCCGCATGAGCCAGTCGAGCTGGTGACCTTCGCCCAGCGCGAGCAGGGCTTGATCTTGCCAGCGGGCAATCCCCGCGGCATAACTACTGTTGCCGACTTGCCGGGCGCGCGCTATATCAACCGGCAGCGGGGCGCGGGCACGCGGCTGCTCTTTGATCATCTATTGGCGCAACATGAGATTTCGCCAGACGCCATCACCGGTTATCACCACGAAGAATACACGCATCTGGCGGTGGCGGCGGCGGTGGCGGATGGCATCGGCGATTGCGGCATGGGTTTGCGAAGCGCCGCCGAAGCGATGGGGCTGGATTTCATCGGGCTGACCTGGGAGCGCTTCGATCTGGCGATTCCGCGGCGGCGCCTCGAGAGCGCGGGGATTCTGGCGCTGCTTGAGACACTGCGGAGTTCGGAGTTCAGGCGCGAGCTAGGGGCGCAGAGCGGCTACCGCAGCGATGAGACTGGCCAAGTGTTGACCAAGTAGTCTTCCAGACCGAATCCACAATGCCGGCTGACGGGCGACCCAAGGGTCGCCCCTACAAGGCTTGTCCGCTACTGTGTCAATTCAAATCAACGGA
>JAPOYT010000110.1:17577-53286 GCA_026706445.1 Chloroflexota bacterium | reverse complement strand
CACTGAGCATCTAGTATACTCTCTTTACTAGGTGTCCAGTTTTTCGGGACCACTATACGGGGAAAGACTTGCCATGACCAACACCCTCGACAGCCTCCTCAGCATGACCCGCGCCCTTGGCGAGCCGGCTCTGGACTACGTCATCATCGGCGAGGGCAACACCTCCATGCGCATTGATGATGAGAGTTTCTATGTCAAAGCCAGCGGTCACCAGATGCGCAATATCAGCGAGGCTGGTTTTGTCGCCGTGCGTCTCGCGCCCATGCTCGCCATGCTGGACGACCCGCCCCATACGCTCAGCGAGCAGAAGCGAATTACAGCATCGGCAGTCCTTCCATCGAATTTCTCGGGCGACGGGCCGAGCCCGTCCATCGAGGTCAGCTTCCACGCCATGCTGCTGCGCGAATGCGATGTCGCCTTCATCGGGCACACCCACCCCACCGCCATCAATCAGATCTTATGCAGCGAACAAGCCGCTGACTTCGCCTTTAAGCGGCGCTTTCCCGACGAGGTGGTGCTCTGCGGTCCGCGGTCGGCGCTCGTGCCTTATGCCGATCCGGGCTTGCCGCTGGCGATACTCATGCGCGAACGCGCGCGCGCCTACATGGAAGAATTTGGCGAAGCGCCAAAACTGATCCTGCTGGAGAATCACGGCTTGATCGCCCTCGGCGATAGCCCGGCGGAAATCCTGAACATCACAGCGATGGCGGTCAAGGCGGCGCGGATTCATCTCGGCGCGCTGCTGACCGGCAAGCCAACCTACCTGCCCGATGAAGAAGCCCAGCATATATATCGGCGGCCCGACGAGGTTTATCGGCGCAATTTGTTCGCAGAATGAGTCTGGGCGATCCCAAGGCAATCGCATCAGAATAAAATTGCGCTGATAATGACAGTTCCTTCTCACACTTCATAATCTCTAGGGCGTTTGACCCTAGCGTCTTCGCGCGGCGCTGAAACGCCCGTGAAAAATGGCCTGGAAATTGCGGGCGCCTTACAAAGTCGCCCCTACATTGCCTCCTATTTTGCAGGCATGCGATTAAATCTCGGTGAACTCGGTGGTTAAGAAAAATCTGGCGCGACTGCTCTGGGGGAGATCCAACTTGACATTATTGCAAAGCAAGTTATTATCCAGCCTGTCAGGATATTCTGTACAGGAGGATTTATAATGTTTATTACCCCCTCTGCCGAATATATGTTCTAAATCCTAGAGCCTGGGCGCTCCTCGCCCTGCTGCTTTGCCTTCTCCTAGCCGGCGGGCAAGCTCCGGTCAAAGCGTACAAACCATTCAATACCCGCGTTTACAACGTGGATAGAACCTCCGCGACTCTCTACATTCAGATCAATGACGTTCATTATATCGGCCATGAACCGACTTTTCAATTTTACCCCATGGACATGCGGGGAAATGTAAGCGGCACCCAGTATACTAGCGCCTCCGCGACAAAATCTCGCGAGTATCCCACTGCGTTCATTTACAATATTACGGGCTTGCAGCCCGGCAGCAGGTACCAGGTTCGAGTGCGCATAACCGACGGTGACTTACGTGACCTTACCGTAAACGCTCAGATCAGAACCCTGGGCGATCTCCCGTCAACGGGCAATCTCACTCTCACCTCAAGTGGCGGCCCGCACGCCGCGGATTACCTCATCATCTACGTCGACCAACCGCCGACCAACACCAATCTGCTCAAAGTCACCGTCTCCGCGAACGGCGCTGTTGTCACCGTAGAGAATTACCTCGTGAAACTGGGCATCTCTAACTTCCCCCACAGGATCATCATCAAGAACCTTGAGCCCAGCACAGCCTACAGCATACATGTGCAAGCCATTGATGTCATAAGGGTGCTGGGTATGCGCACCATCACCGTCACCACCGGCGCCGCGCGGAACTCGCCGATCGAGCCGACAGCACTGCCGCCGATCGCCTTCAGCGTCGGCATCTCCAGCGCCACGGAAGCGACCATCTTCTGGATCGCGGTCAGCGGCGCCAGCGGCTACCGGCTGGAATACAGCGGCGGCGATATGAGCAGCGGCGCTTATGACTTGGGCGCCGGGACGACGCAGAAGCGGCTGACTGGCTTGAGCCCGGGCGTCCTTTACACGGTGAGGATCAGCGCCAAGCTACCCGGTGGCGGCACACACAGCGGCCAGACCACCTTTACGATGCCGGCAGAGCTGCCGGACGAAGCGCTGCCACAACAGCAGCAGCAACAGCAGCAACAGCAGCAGCAGCAGCAACAGCAGCAGCAACAGCAGCAGCCACCGCCACCGACTAATACGCCAGTCCCGCCGCCGCCGCCGACTAATACTGTGCCGCCGCCACCGCCGCAAGAGCAGCAAGAGCCGCAGGTCGACGCTGGCTTGCTGGCTGAAGTCGAAGCCAAGATCGTCCGGCACCGCGATGTCACAGGTAGAGACGATTTAGTAGTCGGTTTCAGCGCCGTCCGCGACGGCTTGCTGGGCAATATCTCGCCGGACGCGGCGCTGTCCGCGATTCAGTCCGGCTGGAACAACGACCCCTGGAAGCGCATCCGCGCCGCGCTGGAGGGGATGAAAGGTTAGGCGCCGCAGCCCCGCGCAAATTTGTAGGGGCGACTGACGGTCAGTGTCGGCGGTCAGTGTCTACGCGACCTGCGCGATCCTGTGAGTCGCCCAAAGCGAAATCATTATGCAGGCCGGGCGGCGGCTCTAGGGTCGTCCCCCTGCATTTTGCTTATTGGCACGGCGCGGGCAACGCCAGCGAAGTTGTGCTAAACTCTTTGGCAGGGAAAGCTCGACGGCTCTGATTCTAGGGAAATAATTTTCCAACAGAGGAATAACATGCCCACCAATGGCGCGTTGACCTGGCTGATCCCGGACGCCTACCTGGCGGCGCCGGCGGATGATGATCCGGTCAATAAGAATCACGAATCAATCTGCATCCTCAACGTCACGCCCGACGACGCCAATGTCATATTCGATTTCTACTTTGAAGATCGGGAAGCCGTCGAGGGCATCGCCATCACGGTGCCAGCCAAGCGCTGCCCGCACATCCGCCTCGACAAGCCCGAGCAGATAGCCGGCTACGAGATTCCTTTTGATGTGCCCTACGGCATTCGCGTGCGCAGCGATGTGCCGATATCGGTGCAGTACTCGCGCATGTACGCCAGCGGCGGAAAAATCGAGAGCTTGATCACAACGATCGCCTATCCGGTGGAATAGGCTCGGCGCGCAACCGCCACAACTACTCGGCGTCCGCGTAGGTTAGCTCAATCGGGCAGGCGATGCCATGACCGCCGCCTTCGGTGACGGTCTCCGTCCCTATGAAGCGGCCATCCTCTGAGGCGCGCAGCGCATAGCTGATCTCATAGGGGATGTCGCGCCCATCAACAGGCATTGGCGCTGTAAAGTTGGCGCTGCCGCTGTAGTCGCCGGCGCCGTCCCGCAGCAAGCGGAAATCGTCGAAGGCAATCTCTGTTTCATCCAAGCGCGTGATCAGCAGGCTCTCGGCTGCGCGCCCGGCGCATTCGTCCGTGTAAGCCTGCGACCAGATGCCGGCGCGCGGCATCTCCGCTTTGGATTCGGGCGCCGGCGCTAACGTGCCGCAGGCGCTCAGCAATAAAAATAAAGCAATCAGCATCAAAATCATGACTATCGGCCGCATAGCAATAGTTCGTTTGCGCCAATCACAAAAAACATCATGTCTGTAGGGGCGAGCGAACTGCAGTGTCTACGCGCAGCGGTGGCTCGCCCATTGATTTCAACCAGATCTTGGGCGCGGGCGCCTCGGCGAGTCGCCCCTACAATTCCCAATTTGGCGAGATTACAGCTTCACCTCGCCGCCGGTCTTCTGGCTCTCATAGATGCCGTTCAGGATCTTCATCACCTGCAGCGACTGCTCGGCCGGCACCGGCGAAGGCGCGCCATCGACAATCGCCTGCGCGAACTCGACGCACTCCTGCGCGTGCGGCTCGGATAAGTTCTGGGTCAGTTTCAGCTGGCGGTTGTATAGTTGCATGCTTTCGTAGTTGGTGTCGTAAATCTCGCATTTGGGCCAATGCGAGCCGCCGCCCGTGCCATAGAGCCACATCTGCATATCTTCGCCCTCGATATCGTGATGCAGCAGCCAGGAGATCTCGAAGACGAGCGTGGCGCCGGTTGCGAAGCGGACGAAAGCCATCGCCATTTCCTCGACATCCATGCCATCCGGAATACGCCCGAAACGGGGCCAGCGCCCGAAAGCCATCGGGTTACTGGCGATCTCTTTACGCGCGACGCCAGTGACCAAGACGGGTTCGGGATTGCCCATCATCCAGAGCGTCAAATCGAGGATGTGCACGCCGATGTCGATGCAGGCGCCGCCGCCCGCATGTTGGCGGGAGAGGAAAGCCAGGCTGGTGGGAATGCCGGAACGGCGCAGCATCCAACTGCGGGCGTGATAGATATCGCCCAGCGCACCGCCTTCAATCTCCGCCTTCAGCGCCTTGGAAGTGCCAGCGAAGCGGAAATGCTGCGCGGTCATCAGCATTTTGCCCGATTTGTCGCGCGCCTCGATCATGCGCTGGACATCGGCCGGGGTCGGCGCCAGCGGCTTTTCGCAGATCACGTGCTTGCCCGCCTCCAGCGCGGCGATCGACAAGGGCGCGTGATACATATTGGGCGTGCAGACATCAATGATATCGATATCCGGATCGTTGATGACCGCGGCGCTGTCCGTCTCCAGCTTGTCGATATTCCACTGCTGCCCCCATTGTTCCAGCGCTGCCGGAACCAGATCCGCGCCCGTGACCACTTCGGCATGGGGCGAGGCTTCCCAACCCGGCATGTGCGTGCGGGCGATCCCGCCGACGCCGATGACACCCACCTTCAATGTGCTCATTCTGGCTGCTCCTTCTTAAGCTGATTTGGGTTGAACCCAGGAATTCGTAGCCGCAGCTTGGTAAAAGGCTTCCATCACGGCGCTGCGGCGAGCCGCTTCTTTCGCTGAAATCAAGGGGACTTCTGCGCCAGTAATCGCGTCGAGGAAGAGATCAAAGGCGTGCGGCAAGGCTTCCGGCAAATCCGTCCATTGGCCGCCGTCCGTCCCCGGCAGATTCGCCGATTGTACATAGAGCGCCCCAGCGTCAACATAGGCGACGCCCTCAGTTCCGCTGACCAGAATCTCCTGCGGGCGCAATACATCGGCCCAGCCGGCGGCGATTGACCCGATGGCGCCATTGGCAAAGCGCAGCAAGCCCTCGCCATATTCATCGCAGTCGTATTTTCCCAGCAGGCGGTCCACTTGCGCCGTGACGCTTTCGACATCGCCCAGCAGCCACATCAGGATATCGAGCGAGTGCGCGCCTAAATCGCCAAAGCCGCCGCAGCCGGAAAGAGCCGGATCGGTCATCCAGAGCCAGCCATCGGCGTAGGGTCCGCGGCCAGGATCGAATATGGCGGCGATGGCGCCCTGATGCACATTTGAATGCCGAACGCGCGTGATCCGGCCCAGCGTCCCCGCCTCGATCCAGGCTTTCAACTGACGGTACACCGGCAGGCTGCGCATAAAGTGCCCGGTCTGAAAGATTAGGCCGGCTTCGTCAATGGCGCGCTGCATGGCGTAGGCGTCGCTCGCGCCCATGCCCAGCGGCTTCTCAACGAAGACATCCTTCCCCGCCGCCGCGGTCGCCTCAACCAGTTCACGATGTAGCGAGGTCTCCGAGCAGATGATGACGGCTTCGATTTCCGCGTCCGCCAGCAGCTCCTTGTAACCGGCCGCGCTCACGCAGGAAAGCTGCTGGGCGGCGATGCGCGCGCGCGCCGGCTGGCTGTCCCAGACCGCCTTCACCGCAAATTGTCCCGCGCGTTCTTTGACGCGCTTGATGAAGCCAGGACTGTGGATATGGGCGGCGCCGAGGAATGCGATTGTTTTCATGTTTTCTCCTACCCGCGTATTTCCACGTTAGTCATGCGAATCATGCTTGGTAAATTACAGCAAGAGCGGGCGAGCCACCGGCTCACCCCTACACATCAGTTAGCGCCTGAACAAAGCGAGCCGTGATCGTGCGCGGGCGCGTGATGGCCGAGCCAACGACGACGGTCCAAGCGCCCAAATCCAGCGCCCGCCGCGCCTGCTCCGGACTGTGGATGCGGCCTTCGGCGATCACCGGTATCGACAAATCTTCGATCATCCGCGCGAGCAATTCAAAGTCCGGCCCCTCCTGCGCCGGGCCGCTCTCCGTATATCCGGCGAGCGTCGGAGCAACCATTGCCACGCCCAGATCGGCGGCTCTCCGGGCTTCCGCCAGCGTGGAGACGTCAGCGAAGATCGGCCGCTTGAGCTCGCGCTGGATGCGCTCTAGCAAGTCGCCCATGAGCGCGCCATCGGGACGTGGCCGATCGGTGCAATCCAGCGCGATGACATCGGCGCCCGCATCGGCGATCGCGGAAGCGGCCTCAAAGGTCGGCGTGATGTAGACGCCACTATCGCCCTGCTTGAACAGACCGATGACCGGCAAATCGACCGCCGCCTTTATCGCGCGGATGTCAGCCGGTCCGTTGGCGCGGATGGCGGCCGCGCCGCCGATCTTCGCCGCCCGCGCCATCATCGCCATCACGTCGGGTCCGTGCAACGGCTCGTCCTCAAGTGCTTGGCAGGACACAATCAGCTTGCCTTTGACGGCGGCGAGGAATGCGTCGGGCTTCATGCGTCGACCTTCCGCCAAGCCAACATCGCCGCGCCCAGCATGACCGCGTTGGCGCCCAGCGTCGCCGGCAACAGCGGCGTCGCGGCGACTGGCGGCGGCAGGCGATCGCGAAAGACGGCTTCTAAGGCCTTCCACCAGAGCGCCCCCACTTGCGGCACGCCGCCGCCGACTATCACCGCGGCCGGATTGATCGCGGTGGCGCAGCCGGCCAAAATAGCCCCCAGTTTTCCCGCCCCCGTCTCAATGGCGCCCCGCGCCAGCGTATCGCCGGCGGCGGCAAGTTGACCAACTTTCGGCAGCGGCAGCCGATTCTCGCTCGCGCTCGCAATTTGATAGGCGCGCTCAATCGCCGGTCCGGAAGCGTACTGATCCAAGATCACCGGCTCGCCGCGCTCCCAATCGACCACCAGATAGCCGATTTCGCCGCCGCTGTAATCGGCGC
Organism: Chloroflexota bacterium; assembly: GCA_026706445.1. Taxonomy (GTDB): domain Bacteria; phylum Chloroflexota; class Anaerolineae; order Aggregatilineales; family Phototrophicaceae; genus UBA6055. Next base: position 46,179 of record JAPOYT010000110.1, on the reverse strand, counting down.
CATGCCAGACCTCGCCATTCAAAATCAGCGCGCCGCCGATGCCAGTGCCAACCGTGACGCAAAGCAGCGAATCGAAGTCCGCACCCGCGCCAACAAGCGCTTCGCCATAAGCCAGCGCGCGCACATCATTCTCAGCGCTGATCGGCAATCCGCCGCCGATCTCGAGCTCAGCCAAGCGCGTGCCTGACCAGCCCGGCATGTTCTCATTGGCGAAGACGACCCGGCCCGCTTTCGCATCGATGATGCCGGCGCTGCCAATGCCGATGCCGAGGACTGGCCTATCAGCCTCATCAAGCAAGGATTGACACAGCGAGCGCGCGGCCGCCAGGATCGCCGCTGGCGTTGGCGCCGTCTCCACTTGTTTTGTAGAGTCGACTTCGCCGGCGCGGGTAACCAGACCGGCCAGCGTCTTGCTCCCGCCGATATCCAGGCCGATGACCTGCGCCTCTCGCGTTGGCAAAGGAATCGCCAGGGCTAGGTCTGCTTGAGCAGTTCTTCGGCGCCGCGCCGCTCGCGATAGCCATGCACGATCAAGCCCGGGCGGCCCTTACTCTGCCCAGCCAACTGATCATTGTGCGGATCGCGGAAGCCCATGCGCACCATGCGGCGCGGCTCTTGCGTCTGGTTGATGTAGGAGCCGTGTATGCAGTAGATGTGAAAGACGACGACATCGCCGCGTTTGGCTGGCACGGGCACCGTGTCTTCCAGCTTGAATTCGTCCGTATTCAGATGCGGCGCGCACTTGGTTCCGTCCGGATATTCCAAGATATGCGACAGCTTGCCCATCTTGTGCGACCGCGCCAGGAAGCGGATCTCGCCGTTTTCGTGGAAAGTATCGTCCAGGTGTACAAGCGTATCAAGGAAGCGCCCGTCGCTATGTTCATAGAAGGGCGAATCTTGATGCATCGGGAAGGGGTGCCCGGTCTGCGGCGGCTTGATGTGCATGGTCGTGTGATGCAGCTCGACGCTGGAATCCAGCAGCTGCGACAGGCATTTCGCCAGCTTGGGGTTGGTCACGGCGCGCATCCAGGCGTCGGAGTACAGGTGCAGGTCGTGCATGGCCGTCAGCTTGACCTGCTTTTCCACTTCCGCGTCCAGATACACATCGCGCCAAGGTCCCGACCAGCCCGGGCTGGTGATTGACCAATCCTCAATCAGTCGATCCAGGCTATCAGACAGTTCCGCGACCTCGGCTTCATCAAAGACTTGCGGAATGCGCAAATAGCCATTCTCGTGAAAGAAATCAATTTGCTCCTGCGTTAACATTTCTACCCTCTCCTTCAGTCCTTCCCATCCCAACGATGCTGCTCCTCCACAAAATCACCCCTCCGCGAGTCACCGGGGAGGGGCAGTCGTTGCAGACGGCGCTACTCTACATATTTGACATTGGCGCGTTAACCGTCCGCGCTTTCCACCACCAGTTGATAGGGCGCATCGCCGACCAAGCCATAGCGATCCACCTGCGCCGATCCGACGATGATCGTATAGACGCCTGGTTTCAAGGTTAGCAGGGCGTTGTAGCTGCGCCGCGGGCGGACGCCGGTGTCGCCAAGCGGCGCTGCGAAAGCGCCGTCGGGAGCATAAATCGTGCCATAGGGCGAGTTGAGGTTGCCGCCACTCAAGCCGCCGCCGCCGGTCCGAATCTTGACCGACACCGTTTGGCCCGCAGTCGCTTCAAATTGGTAGCTGTGCTTGTCCGCCTCATCGACGATTTCGTCCAGGGTTACCACCTCGATCGTCAGCGCGCCTTTATCGGTCGCGCCCTCGGGCGACAGGATGAAGTCCGGCTGCGGATAGGGCGTTGGCTCGATCGCCGGCTCGGGAATAGCGGTCGGTAGCGGCGCCGGTTCGTCGCCTTCGACTTCCACCTGATAAGGCGCGTCGCCGACCAAACCATAACGGTCGACTTCAGCCGCCCCGATGATGATCGTATAGATTCCAGCTCTTAGCGTAAGCGGCGCGTTGTAGCTGCGGCGCGGGCGCACCGCCGTATCGCCGAGCGGCGCCAGGAATTCGCCATCGGGTCCATAGATGGTGCCGTAGGGCGAATTGAGATTGCCGCCGCTTAAGCCGCCGCCGCCCGTCCGAATCTTGACGGTGACTTCCTGTCCCGCAGCGCCAGCAAAGGTGTAGCGATGCACATCGCCCGCGCCGCTGATTTCGTCCAGCGTCACAACATTGAGCGCGAGCGCGCCCTTGTCAACCGCGCCTTCCGGCGACAGCTTGAAGTCTTGCTCCGGGATTGGCCTTGGCTCAGGCGTCGGCTCGATTTCGGGTTCGTCGCCTTCGATTTCAATCTGATAGGGCGCGTCGCCGACCAAGCCGTAACGGTCGACTTGTGCCGCCGCGACGACGATGCTATAGGTTCCGGCCCTCAGCGTAAGCGGCGCGTTGTAGCTTCGGCGCGGGCGCATGGCTGTATCGCCGAGCGGCGCTGCGAATCCGCCATCGGGTCCATAGATGGTGCCGTAGGGCGAATTGAGATTGCCGCCGCTTAAGCCGCCGCCGCCCGTCCGAATCTTGACGGTGACTTCCTGACCGGCCGCGCCGTCAAAAGTGTATCGGTGCCTATCGTCCGCGTTGGCGATTTCGTCCAGCGTCACAACATTCAGCGCCAGCGCGCCTTTGTCAACCGCGCCCTCGAGCGGCACTTTGAATTCCTGCTCCGGGATTGGCGTTGGTTCGCGCGCTTCCGATTCTGCCTGCGCGGTGACGGCGGCGAATTCTTCGGCAGCGGCTGAGGCGGTCGCGGCGGCGATGGCCGCTTCAGTCGCTTCGGCCGCGCGCGCTGCCGCCGTCGCTTCGGCGGCGATGGCGGCGTTGTTCTGATTGATCGCGTAAATGGCGACGGCCGCCGCGGCGACCAGCAGGATCACAGCCGCTGCCAGCGGCGCTCGCCTGCGGCGCTCCGGCTGTCGCAGCTCATCGGTCTTGGGCTTGCTATAGAGGATAGGCGCTTCAATCGGCGCGATCTCGCGCTCTTCATAGAGGTAGCAGGCTGCTTCATGCTTCGGTTTGTCCATCTTGAATAGCGGCGGCTGTTCTTCCAGGCATTTATCCATGCGATGCGGGCAGCGCGGATAATAACGGCAGCCGACCGAGGCGGCTGTGCGCATCTCCTCTTCGCTGGGCAGGCTGATATTGACATCCCATTTATCGGTCGGGTCGGGCACGGGCACCGAGTCAATCAGCAGTTGCACGTAGGGGTGTTGGGGCGCGTCAATGACATCCATCGCCGCGCCGCGCTCGGCTGTTGTGCCCTGATAGAGCATATAAATCTGATCGCCGATTTGGTAAGCCGTGCTCAAGTCATGCGTGATATACAAGAAGGAGATATTGTGGTCGTCCCGCAGGCGCAGCATGGCGTCCAGAATCGAGGCGCGCAGCGAGGCGTCCACCATTGAGACCGGCTCGTCCGCCACAATCAGCCGCGGCTTGATCATATAAGCGCGCGCCATCATAATGCGCTGCCGCTGCCCGCCGCTCAGTTGATGCGGGTATTTGCGCAGCACGTCCTCGCCGTATAAGCCGACCACATTCAAGCCGGCTTCGACCATGTCGCGATATTCACTTTGGTTGTCTGACAGGCTGAAGTGCTTGTTGACCAGGTCAAAGACGTGGTCAATGCGATAGAAGGGATTGTAAACGCCGAAGGGATCCTGAAAGACGGCTTGCACATTGCGGCGGTAGGCTTTGAGCTGGGCGTCAGTCATGTCGGTGATGTCTTCGCCATCAAATATGATATGACCCGATGTCAGCTTGATGAAGCCCAGCACGAGATTCGCCAGCGTCGTCTTGCCGCTGCCGCTTTCGCCGGCGATCGTGGTGATCGTCGCCGGCGACTCGTCGATCGTCAAGTTGAAGTGGTCGAGGGCGACGACCGTCTTCTTGCCGCCGCCTAGAAAGCCGCCGGTCGAGAATATCTTGGTGGCGTCACGGATTTGCAAGAGTGGCGAGGGCATCCGTCCTCCTCTCTTCAAATTGCTCGGCGTATAAGTGACAAGCAACCTCGTGTTTGTCTTCTACGTAGATCGGAGGCGGTTCGACCTCGGCGCAATGCTCCCAGGCGAAGGGGCAGCGCAGCCGAAAGATGCAGCCCGAGGGCGGGTTGCGCGGGTCATGCGTGATGCCCTCGGTGATCTTCAGCGGCTTCCGCTCTTTGATGGACGGTATCGAATCGATAAGCAGCTGCGTGTAGGGATGCAGCGGATTGGCATAGACATTTTCCACGGGCGCGATCTCGACCATTTTGCCGGCGTACATCACGGCGATGCGGTCGACGATTTGCGCCAGCAACCCCATATCGTGGCCGATGACGATAAGCGAAACGCCGATCTCGTCCTTCACCTTGACCAAGGTCTGCGCCACGATGCGCTGCACGACGACATCCAGCGCGCTGGTCGCTTCGTCGGCGATGACGACGGTCGGATGCAGCGCCACGCCCATGGCGATGCAGACGCGCTGCTTCATGCCGCCGCTGAGCTCGTGCGGGTACATATTGTAAATGCGATTGGGCAAGCCAACGTTCTGGAATAACTCGAAGATGCGCTTGCGCAAAGCCTCTTTGTCGTTCTGCTTGCCCTCGTGCGATTCGATCACATCAATGATCTGGTCTTTGACGCGCATCGTCGGATTCAGCGAGTTCATCGCGCCTTGCGGGATCAGCGACAGCCCGGTCCAGCGGAACTTGCGCAGCTCTTCTTCCGTCAGGTTCAGCACCTCGGTGCCGTCGACTTCAATACTGCCGTTCACGATGTAACCGGGCGGCTGCACCAACTGCAGGATGCCGTAAGCCGTGGTCGACTTGCCGCAGCCGCTCTCGCCAACCAAACCCAGCGTCTCGCCTTCGTACAGATCAAAGCTGATATCGCTGACGGCGATGACGTCGCCCTGCGGCGTCGCGTAATGAATGCGCAGCTTGTCAACGCTGAGGACGACGCGGTCTGCCCCCCCATCCCCCAGCCCCTTTCCCCCACGAGGAGGGAAGGGGAGCGTTGAAGTCCCTCCCTCTTTATGGGATCGCGTAGACACAGACCCGCCGGGGAGGGATTTAGGGTGGGGGTTTTTCCGCTCGGCCATGTCTCTTCGCTCCAGACCCCGCTAGTTCGCTTTGCGCAAACGCGGGTTGGCGATCTCGTCCAGGCCCAGGTTGATCAGCAGCAGCGCGATGAAGACGATGGCGAGAATCACCGTCGGGATGCCCCACCACCACCACATATTGCGCAGCAGGGCGGCTGCTTCAATGGAGAAGAAGATCGAGACGCCCAGCGATGGGATGCGCTGGGGACCAAAACCGAGCAGCTCCAGACCAACCGCCGACAGAATCGCGCCGGTCATATTGCCGATATAACTGGCCGCCAGGTAGGGCAGCAAGTTGGGCATGATCTCGCGGTACATGATATCGCGCGTCGGCACGCCCGAAAGCCGCGCCATCTGCACATAGCCGCTCTCCCTCATGCTCAAAACCTGCGCCCGAATGTAGCGCGTCGGCGTCGCCCAGGCGAACATCGAAATCAAGAGCGCCATCGTCACCAGGTCGATATAGGGCAAGACCGATTGAATAACAATGAGCACCAGGAGGGAGGGAATCGTGATGGTCACATCGGTCGCCAGCCGGATGACATCATCGACCAAACCGCCAACGAAACCGGCCAAAAAACCCAGGAAGATGCCGACGCCCATGCCGACGGTCGCGGCGATAAATCCAACACCGATCGTGCGCGGCGTGCCGACTATAAGCAGCGCCAGCATGTCGCGCCCGCTGTTTTCGGTGCCTAGAGGGTGTTCAGGTATGCCTTCCTGATCGCGCCAGTTGGTGAAGCCCAGAGGCGGCATATTCAAGGGAGAACTGCCGGCCAGCGCCAATTCGGTATCCCAAAATTGATTGCCCAGGAAGATCAAGAAAAAGATGAATCCCATAATAGACGCGCCGCTGAGGAATTTCCAATTCAGCCAGGGGTTGTCAAAGCGATTGAGCAGCCCAGCCTTCTTGGTGCCGCCGGCGACGGCGGCGTCTTTGCTCTGTTCCGCCATGTCTACCTCCCCTCCAGGCTAATCCGAGGATCAATCAGCGGGTAGGTCAGGTCAATGATCAGCACCGCCAGCGCGCTGGTCACAATCAAAATGAAGGATGTCCCTTGTATCAGCCCAAAGTCCTGATTGGCGATGCCAGAATAAATCAGCGAGCCCATGCCGTTGTAGGTGAACATGATCTCCACCAGCACCGAGCCGTTGACCAGTGTGCCAATCGACACCGCCAGCGCCGTCATCTGCGGCAGAATGGCGTTGCGGATCATATAGCGATACAAAACGTAGAATGGCTTCAAGCCCTTGGCCTGCGCCAGGATCATATAATCCTCGCCCTCGATGGTGACCATCATGCCGCGCATGCCCAGCGCCCAAAAACCGAAGGTGACCAAGACGATGGACATGGCCGGCAGGAAGCCGTGATAGAGCACGCTGCCGAAGAATTCCAGCGTAAACTCGGGCACCATGCCGCGCCCGTATGCGCCCACCTGAGGAAAGATCGGCAACAAAAAGCCGAAAATATAAACAAGCAGCAAACTGAAGAGAGCCGGCGGCACCGACGTAAAGGTCATTGATATCGGTATCATGATCTTCAACAGCCTCGGCGTTCGCCTCCAAGCCAGCAAGGCGCCGCAGAGATTGCCCACTGTGAAGAAGATGGCGGTGGCGATGCCGACCAAGCCGATCGTCCAGGGCAGCGCCCGCCCCACCAATTCGGACACCTTTGCCGGGAAATTCGCCAGCGAATAACCGAGATCGAGACGCAGTGTATTCCCAATGAAACGGAAATATTGAACATAAAGCGGGTCATCAAGTCCGAAGCGTTTGCGCCAGGCTTCAATGATCAAGTCGGCGTTTTCGACAAAGCCCTCTTGGCGGGACATGCGCGCGATCATCGCCCCAATCGGATCGCCCGGCGCCAGCCGCGGGATGATGAAGATGAGAGTCGCGGCCACCCAAATGGTTAAGAAAAACACCAAGAGCCGGCGCAGCAAATAGTTGAATGAAAAAACTCCCATATCAGCGCCCTTCTCTATGAAGCGTCCGTCGCTGTGTCATTGGCGTGTCGCAAAAATGGTTTTTTTCATAAAGTCCCCCCACCCCTGACCCCTCCCCCATAAAGAGGGAGGGGAATTCTGCCGTTACGACTGGTCCCGGCACTCCGTTCGCCCCTTCCCTCCTCGTGGGGGAAGGGGTTGGGGGATGGGGGAAATCAAATCGTCCCTTACATGCCAGCCTTGCGCAGCTCGGAGATGATCTGATGCGTCGATTGCCACCAGGTGGCCGGATGGTTGAAGTTGTTCTCGGACGTGGGCCAGCCTTCCCAGTAGGTGCTGTTGAAGGGAATCAGCTTGGTCGCCTGGTTCAGCGGCAGGATCGGCAGGTCTTCATAGAAGTACTGGTACGCGTCCAATACCATCGGGATGACCTCTGGATCACCCAGCGGAAGCGAACCGATTTGCGCGACGATTTCGCTGTACGCTTCGTTGTTCATGCCAGACCAGCGCACGTGATTGCTGCCGGACGAGCGCTCGCCAATCTCAACATAGTGACGGGCGGTGTAACGGTCCATCGAAGCCCAAGGCTCGTTGACCGAACCGCAGGCGTCCCAGTCCGTCGTCGCTTCGTAATTGCCGAAGCGCTTGTTGTCGCCCCAGGTCGGTCCAGCGATAACGGCGGCGCTAGCGTTTACGCCAAAGGCGCGCAGCTGCTCAACCAAAACCGAGGTGATACGGCGCTTCTCAATGAAGCCTTCGTGTACCTGAATCGCCAAGCTCAAGACTTGACCATCGGCATTCTGCCACAAGCCATCGCCACCGCGGGTGTAGCCATTTGCCGTCAGCAATTCCTCAGCCGCCATGTGATTCGATGTCGAGCTGAGGCCCATGCCGGCGTCTTCAATCGCGTCAATGAAGGGGAACATGGCGCCGTATTCAACGAACATCGTGCGCGACGGTATCGTGACGCCTTCGTAGGCAACCTCGATGATGTTGTCGCGGTCGACGATGTGGTTGATCGCCCAGCGCATGTCGGCATTGTCCCAGGGCGCGACATCCGTCTGGAAGGACAGCTGCCGCGGGCAGGGATCCAACCATACGAAAGGCATGCCATCAACCCAGGCGAAGATATTGTCGTTCTGCGCCTGCATCGCCTCGAAGGCGCCCAGGCGGATCTGGTCGTTGCCGGTGATGATCCAGATCAGACGCAGCGGCTCAGGCATACTCAAAGCGCCAGTCGCAGCGCCCCACCAATCGTCGTTGCGGTCGTAGATCCAGTTGGTCTCATCGGCGTGGGTCAGCGTGTACGGACCGGAACCAACAGGCGGGAAGTTCTTGAAGGTGAAGGGATCTTCATCCGCCCAAACGTGCTCCGGCATAACCAGCGTGTTGCCGCCGATCTTGACCGTCAGGAAGTCCAGCTGGAAGCGCGGGTTGGGCGCCTTCAGGTTGAACTGAACTGTGGTGGCGTCAACCGCTTCGACGCTGTCAATCCAGGTCTGGACGTTGCCGGCGCGCGAGAGCCCGGCGTTTTCTTCTTTACCGAGCAGCTCAAAGGTAAAGACGACATCATCGGCATCCAAGGCTTCGCCATCGGACCAGGCCGAACCTTCGCGCAGGTTCAAAGTCCAGACATCGAGCGAATCATTGCTGGAAGCGCCCGCCGCCAACCAAGGCATGACCTCGCCGGTTTCGTAGTTCAGGATGAACAGCGGCTCAAATACAGCTTGACCCAGACCGCCATTGCTCAGATTGTTGGGCACGAAGGGATTGTAGTTGTCAAAGGCGGGTTGGGGACCGACGCGACCATCGCGGTCGAAGATCGCGGTGTCTTCGCGCGCGACATCTTGCGCCATAGCCGTGAAGCTAAAGGACGCTACGACGACGGCGAGAAGGACGAAAAGTACGATTCTTGCATTCATGCGTTGTACTCCTACAACTATTGAATAGAGATTTGCGTTCGCCGACTCCGATATTGGTTTGTCATCCAGCGGCGCGCGCCTGCCGAATGACGGGCGCGTCAGCGGCGCCCAGGGTTTCCAAAGCTTGGATCGTTCACTGCCCTTCGATAGCGGCCTCCTCTCCCTAGGTCTGTAACGCGTCCTCGACGCCAACCAAGGGCGCCGCTGTAGATGCTCGGACTCGCAACTGTGTCGGCACAGTATAACTGCGCGGCGGCAAATCGCCACCGACCAGCCTGTCCAGCAACATTTGTGAACCCGCCTTGCCCAGTTCATAGGCGTCTTGCGATGCGGTCGTCAGCGGCACGCCGATATGCGAAGCCATGCTGATGTCATCAAAGCCCACAACCGAAACATCCTCGGGCACGGCGAAACCCATATTGCGCAAGGCGCTGATTGCGATAATCGCCAGAATGTCATTAATGCAGACGATCGCCGTCGGCATAGGCTCCTCGGCATCGGTGAATTGCTCCACCTGCCGGATGATTTGCTGGCTCTGTGAACCGACCAGGCTGTAAATGTCGGTCTCATGGAATTCATGACGTCCCGGCTGACTGATACGCCAAGGCGCATGGACTACAATCCCATGCTCCTCCATCGCCGTCCGATAGCCACGCCGCCTCTCGTTGACCGGAAGCAAGTCGTCGAAATTGGGCATGAGTTGCACGATATGCCGATGCCCTAACTGAATGAGATAGCAAACCAAATCATAGGAACCGCGAAAATTGTCGCTCGCGACATAATCCGCCCGTATCCCTTCGATCGGACGATCCATGAAAACTATTGGAATCTCGCGCCGGTCATACTCCGCCAGGATAGACAGGGTTTCATCGGTCGGCTCAGCATTTGCCCACAGCATCAGACCGGCTACGTCGTCATCCAGCAGCTGCCGCAGTATTCGCGCTTCGTCTTCTCGATCCTGGGAATTGCTGAATATCACTTGATAACCAGCGGAGCGCAGCTCGGTCTGGGCGCTGCTGAGAATATTGGTGTGTATTTCGTTATGAAAACTGCAAGTGAGATAACCAATGGAGCGATTCGCCGCGTGCTCCTGCGCTTGATAGATGACAAAGGTGCCACGGCCCGCGCTGCGTTTGATTAAGCCTTCAACCTCAAGCCGCTGGGTAGCGATGCGCACTGTCGTACGGCTGATGTCGAGATGGCGCGAAAGTTGCATCTCGGTGGGGATGCGCTCGCCATTCCGCCAGCGACCGGAGACAATCAGCCGGCGCAACTGGTTATGCAACTGCACATGCAGTGAAATATAACTGTTGTGGTCGAGTCGGATCTTATCGAGTTTTTCCGGCATAAAGCCTGGCGCATGCTAAGAACCATTTTCAAATGTACATAAATGTATGTACAATGCGCGAATATAACACGGTCTTTCCCTGTATGCAATGGACGAATTCTCATGACATTTCTTGTTTCAATTGATGACTGCGGAATATCGCGCGCCAAATCCAGCCCGCAATGTGATAAGATGCAGCCTGCCACTGCCAGGCGCCGCGACCGGCGCCTCACAAACGAGCGCTAAGAAGTCAAATATTGGTTGTAAAGGAAGAGAATCAACGCTGTGGAAGCCAGTCGTAATCAAACGGGCTGCTTAAAGACAACGCTGATCCTGGTCGGCACTGCGATCGCGTTCATCGGCGCCATCATTCTGATCGGGGACTTAAAATGCGCCCATGATGTCGAAGAATGGTGGATGCCGCTCTATCCCAATGGCGAGACGGTTGATGTCCAGTATGATATGTTTCGTCCCCGCGCCTGGGGCACAACCACTTGGATCATGACCACCACCGATGATGTCGAAACGGTTAAGCAATTCTACCGCGACACGCGCCTGTTCACGCTGAAGAACAAAACCCGCGGTCTCGCTTGGGGGGAATCCAATGTACTGTCGCTGGAACAGGCTGTTGAAGCTGCTGAATCTCGTCTGAATTCACTCGTCAATGATTTTGAAAATGCGCCAGAAGCCGAGATTGATGAGCGGGCGGCTGATATTGAGCGGGAAGAAGCCTGGCTCTCAACGCTCCTTCAGCTGCTGGCGGCGGGCCAGCGCAGCCGCATCATCCTCCTCAGCGTTTGCGGCATTTAGCGGAGGCGCGAGTTTATTGCTATGAAAATCGCCGCTTTCCCCAAGTGCTATCTCGATGACATCGCGGGCCGCCGCTCGATGTCCGTCTTCGACTGGATCGATATGGCGCGCGCGCTCGATGCCGATGGCTTAGAAATGTATGAGGGCTTCTTCACCAGCCTCGATGACGACTATATCCTTAGCGTCCGCGACGCTATCCAGGAGGCCGGCTTCGAAATGCCGATGCTCTGCTGCTCGCCGGATTTCACCAACCCCGACCCGAATGAACGAGCGCGCGCGATTGAGCACGAGGCGAAGATGATCCGCGTCACCAAACTGCTAGGCGGCGACGGCGCCGTCTGCCGCGCGCTCAGCGGTCAGCGCTACCCGCAGGTCAGCCGCGAGCAAGGCATAGAATGGGTCGCCGAGTGCATTGAGCAGGTGCTGCCGGTCGCGCGCGAGCACAAGATCATCCTTGGCTTGGAAAACCACTACAAAGACGGCTTCTGGCGCTATCCCGAATTCGCCCAGAAAATGGATGTCTTCCTCGAGCTGCTGAATGCCATCCCGGAGCGCGAGTGCTTCGGCGTGCAATATGACCCGTCGAACGCCATTGTCGCCGGTGATGATCCCATCGAATTGCTGCGGGCAGTCGCCGACCGCGTCGTCAGCATGCACGCCAGCGACCGCTTCTTGGCCGAGGGTTATTCCCTTGCTGATTTGGGCGACAGCGATGGCGCCGTCGGCTATGCGGACGGGCTGCAGCACGGCGTCACCGGCCGCGGGCTAAACGACTACGACACGATATTCCAGATCCTGCGCGATGTCGGCTACGAAGGCTGGGTAAGCATTGAAGACGGCATGAACGGCATGGAGGAGATGCAATCCTCGCTCGAATTCCTGCATCGGATGCGCGCCAAATACTTTACCGACGAAGCCGAACTGTAGGGGCGAGGCGGTGACTCGCCCGCCGCGTCAAGATCTGTAGGGGCGACACTTGTGTCGCCCTCGAACCAGCGAGGACAAACTCAATGCACGCTCTCATCAAATACGGACGCGAAGACAAAAACGTCGAACTGCGCGATATCCCGCAGCCGCCCGATCCCAAGCCGGGCGATGTCGTGGTCGAAGTGCGCGCCGGCGGCGTCTGCGGCAGCGACATCCACATGTGGCGCAATCAACAGAGCTGGGCGATTACCTTGCCGCTCGTCCTCGGTCACGAATTCTGCGGGACGATCGCCGCCCTCGGCGCGGACGTGGAAAATTTCAAGGTCGGCGATCGCGTGGCGGTGGAGACGGCGGCGGAAGTCTGCGGCAACTGCGCCTACTGTCACTCCGGCGATTACAATCAGTGCCCGCATCGCTTGGGATACGGCGCCCTGATTGACGGCTCATTCACCCAATACGTCACCGCGCGTCAGGCGATCCTGCATCACATCCCCGACAACGTGTCCTTCGAGCAGGCCTCGCTGACCGAGCCGATCTGCGTCGCCTACAACGCCCTGGTGGAGAAGACGCCCGTCATCCGCCCGGGCGATACCGTCGTCATCCAGGGACCCGGTCCCATCGGCATGATGGCGCTCTTCGTGGCCAAACTGCGCGGCGCCAGCGAGATCGTCATGCTTGGTACCAAAGTCGACAAACAGCGCCTGGCTGTAGCCGCCGACATCGGCGCGACCAAGACGCTCAATATCAACGAAGACGACCCGCTGGAACTGGTCCGATCACTGGGCGATGGTTACGGCGCGGACCTGGTCGTCGATTGCAGCGGCGTCAGCATCGCCCTCAAGTCGGCTATGGAAATGGTCCGCCCCAACGGCATCATCACCAAAATCGGCTGGGGACCGCAGCCCATGGACTTCAACCTCGATCCGCTCGTGCAAAAAGCCGTCACGCTGCAAGGCTGCTTCAGCCATTTGCATTCGACCTGGGAGCGGGCGCTGGCGCTGCTCTCCAGCGGCCAGATCGACCTCAAGCCAATCATCGGCGGCGTCTATCCGCTGGGCGAATGGGAAGAAGCCTTCGAAGAGATGGAAGCCGGGGTCAATGTCAAGTCGGTGCTCGTTCCTGCATAGCGCAGACTGTAGGGGCGACCCTTGGGTCGCCCGCAATCGCAAATTACGGAGGGCCGAACAATGGACGCCAAAATCCAAATCTCAATCGATGTCATCGACCTGGGTGAAGCGCTCGACCTCGCCCGCGCCTCGGTCAAAGCCGGCGTCGACTGGCTCGAAGTCGGCACGCCGTTGCTGCTCGCCGAAGGCCTGCATTCGGTGCGCGCCTTCCGCTCCGCCTTCCCCGATACGCCCATAGTCGTCGACCTCAAGACGATGGACGGCGCCGGGCTGGAAGCCGAGATGATGTTCAAAGCCGGCGGCGATATGGTCGTCGTTATGGGCCAGGCTCATGACGCCAGCATCATCGAACAGGTCAAAATGGCGAAACGCTACGGCAAAGAGGTCATGTGCGATGTCATGCTCTGCCCCGATAAACCAGGCCGCGCGCGCCAGGCGCAGGACATGGGCGTCGATTACATCATCGTGCACACCGGCTTCGACGAGCGCAACATGATCCCCGGCCTCAGCCCGCTCGATGATCTGGAAGATGTGCTCGCCGCCGTCGATATCCCGGTGCAAGCGGTCGGCGGCTTGAGCGTGCCGCAAGCGATCGAAACGCTGGCGCTGGGCGCCGAGATCGTCGTATTCGGCGCGCCCCTGGTCATCAGCGGGCAAGAATTCAAAGCGGCCGACCCCAATTTCGACCGGCAGCTGCGCGATATCGTCAAGTCCGTGCGCGAGGCTTGATGTAAGTGATTTGATCCTTGCCCGAATTGGGTTTTGCCACGCCAAATCAATCTAACGTTTCTACCTGATATACGCGATTTTGCCTTGATATCGTATACACGATATGATTAAGTTAGCGGCGCAAGGAGAATCTCATGAAACAGCAATCGCTGGTTTTTGTTCATGCCGACGAGAGCCAAAACGAACTGACGGTCGAGCAAAAGCTAAAGTTGAGAGCTACGGCCAACCAGTGGATTTCTTCCAATTTCCCTAGACATCGCAAATATCTGTCTCACAGTAACCCACAATACAGTATTGCCGATAGGGCATGGGAGACAGACATACAAACCCAGAATCTCAATGGGCATTCTCTCAATTTGGGACGACTCCTGTTTGACTCCGACGCAAACATATTGCAGGCAGAGCACCCAGCAACTATACGCAGCGAAATAACGAATCTGCTTAACCAGAAGGTGACTACGGCTAACTTTGAAGAAGCGCTTGTAGGCTGCAATTATGAATTTAGACTTGGTGATGGCATTACAGGAACACACCTGATCCATGACTATTCTATAGACTTGCTTCTAACCGACCCTCCTTACGGCATAAGCAAGGAGTACACATGTGAACGACAGGTACCTAGGCGTCTTCGCAAAGATGGCACGGACTTCATAATGCCGAAAGGGAATTTCGGTGACTGGGATGAGCCGATATCTCCCGCCGAATGGACAGGTCATGTTCTCCCAAAAGTACGCGGATGGTTTGTGACATTCTGCGCCCAAGCGCAAATTGGCGAGTATTGCGAAATTCTTGAACGTCACAAATTCGTAGCGGTAGGAACTCTAGTTTGGCAAAAGACCAATCCAGTTCCGTTTAACCATAAGTACAAGCCTATAAACGCTTGGGAAGCTGTCGTCATTGGCAAGCGCCCAGGAACGAAATTCAATGGACACGTAGTACACAATGTATTCGTATGCAAGTCGCCCTCGCCTCAGCAAAGAATTCATTCAACTCAAAAGCCGCTACCTCTCATTAAGGAGTTCATTGCATTATTCAGCGACGAAGGAGATTTCGTTTACGATCCTTTTGCGGGAAGTGCTACCACAGTAGTTGCTGCCATAGAATTGCAACGAAGAGTAGTGGCATACGAAAAGGATCGTGCAATTTATCAGGCAGCGTGTGAGCGAATTATGTCAGTGGGTGGTTAACGTATAATGTCTATGACGTTGGAAGAATTTGAAGGCACGTTTGACAAGTCAAAGAAAAACTATAAGGCTTTTCTGGTGCTAAAGGATCAACAATGGCATTGCAGAGAATGCGAATACAAACATACGGGCATTACTCAAATCGCTGGGGGTTCCGGAATTCAGGGACTAGAACGAGGAACAAGATCGCGACCTGGAATGATCATAGAGAGCAACAATCATCTATGTGTGATCTGCGAAAAAACGACTCGACATGACCGATGGCAAGGAGCATTCAGGACTGCCGTTCAAAGTGGATCCATGCCTAAGTCGTTCGTCAAAAAAGTCATGAGAATATTTGGTAGTCGCGACATTATTGAGCACACAGAGCGTCCTCATAATCAGCTTACAATTGATCACAAACTGCCGAGATTACGGTGGGATACAGAATCAAACAGAAAACTCATAGACTACTCAAATATGGATGAAGAGTTCATAAAAGAACATTTCCAACTTCTCAAGAAGTCAAATGGAAGCGTAAGCCACAATCTCCTGAAGAGTAGAACTTGCGAAGATTGTTTCAGAACTGGGAGACGCGGAAAGCCGTTCGGAATAGATTTCTTCTACGAGGGTGGGCCTAAGTGGGGTCCCACAGACAAGAAAGACGCTTCAGGTTGCGTTGGTTGCGGATGGTATGATTTTGCGCAGTGGCGTGAAAAACTGAATGAGGCAATCAAGAAATAGCAAACATTAGAAACTGGACAAGAACTTTCACCGACTGTCCATAAACCTAAGAATTACTTCCTCCTGATCGTAGCCTAATCGTGCAAGAGCCTGAATCAATTCGTAGCTTTCGCCCGCCGACGGTGTTTCAGCAATTGATAGTTTGTGAAATATTTCGCATTGTCGCGCGCGCAGCGCCCTCTTGAGCGATGGGCGCTGTTCGCGTATACTATGCTGCTTGATACGCGCGCTGACCGTTTGGACTGGCTGGCATGTACATAAACGACCCCCAATTCGGCAATATCGTCGACTTCGACCAACTGCGCCAGTCGATACTGCATCTCTACAATGCGCTCCTGCCCGATTTCGACATGCATCGGTCGCTGCAAGTCGGGACCGAACTCTACGGCGACGAACCCGATGTCATGATCGCCGCCGGCGCCAGCATGCTCGCCTGGATGACCATCATCGCCGCTGGCGAAGACGAAATCGCCGAAGAGCTCAAGGACAGCCTCTTCACGCTCGGTTGGACCGAAGAAGAAATCGGCTCCGATCTGTTAAGCGCTTCCACCCGCGCTGCGCCGCTGAACGATGACCCCGACTGCGTCGACTACCATCTCAAAGGGCGCAAGTGGCTGATTAACAATTCCTATCATGCCGATTATCATACCATCGTCGCCAAGACCGATCCCGATTCCAGCGGACCGCGTTCGCTCTCGATCTTCCTTGTGCCACAGAGCAGCTGCAAGAATTGGCAGCGGCTGGAGACGCACGTCCTGCGGCGCATGGTCCTGACCAGCTTCGACATTGATGGTCCAGGCCGCCTGCTGGGCAAAGTGGGGCACGGCTTGCAAATCCTGCAGCGCATGGCCATGCCCAGCAAATACCAGTGCGCCTACGTCGGCATCAACCTGCTCAACGAAGCCATCCCCGCCAGCATCGAGCACCTCTCCAAAAAACGCATCTTCAACGAGAATCCAATCAATTTCAGCAACGTGCTGCGCCAAATGTACAACATCGTCATGGGCGCGGCCGTGCTCAACTTCATCTATTATCGCGCCCTCGCCTTGAGCGCGAGCAACTTCCTCCAATTCCACGGCGTCATGCTCAAGTCCTGGCTGCTGCTGCGCGCCAATGAATTGCTGGGGCAGAATCTGCTGGTCGTCGGCTCCAAGGGCTTTCTGGCGGACTCGGTCATCGGGCGCAACGCCATCGACTCCTTCGTCTTGCCCGTCTTCGATGGGCATTACACCATCAACACGCTGATGACCGCCAAGCACGCCAAACGATACCTGGGGGCGAGCCGCCGCGCCAATGTGGCGGAACGTATGGCGACCTTGCGGCACGGTCTCGCCGGGTCCTCCAGCGGAGACCCAATCCGCGCCAATTCGCGGGTGCTGCGCAATCCCGATTTCTTCGACTACGCCGGATACATCGAGGACCTTGCGCTGCCGATCGACCTCGATGCGCGCCGCATTGTCGCCGCAATGCAGTCGCTGACCGACGAGTTGAATCACCGCGAGCTGACCACCGATCCGGAGCACCGCTACAAACTCGGCGCCCTGCTGCACTGGATGGAAGCGCTGCTAGCCGCCTGCGAACTGTGGAAGGCGACCGAAGAAGACGAATATCTCAACGCCGTCGTGATGCAGCACAACGCTTTCGTCAATCAATTCAACCAAGTCATTAGCGAGAGCGCCCTGCGAATCGACTTCCTGCCACTGATGCGCCAACAGCCCCTGCGCTGCTTGGAAGCCCCGCGCGACTTCCTGCTCCGCCTCTACCGGGTCGCGCAGCAGTTTTCGTCTCCGCGCGAGGCGATTACGAATATGTAGGGGCGAGGCGGTGACTCGCCCGCCAATTGTAAGCCTGTAGGGGCGTGGCGGTGACTCGCACGCCAATCGTAAGCCTGTGAGGAAAGGAGGCAACACAGAGAACACGGAGGGCTCAGCGCCAACTTTCAGTCCTATTTATCGGTTCGGCGGCGCCCTCTCCAGCAGAAGCGCTAAACTCCGATTACATGAGAATTTCGCTAAGCAAAGAGTAAACTCTGCGACCTCTGTGTATCCTCGGTGTCCTCTGTGGTAAAGCCTGTACAGCATTCGCCTAAAGGGAAATGTCAGTGATTTTCCGCACTGCTTGAGGACAGCGCCAACCGCCATGGACACCATAAAAGACCCGCATTTCGGCGACATTCTCGATTATCAGCGCCTGCGCGCTGGCATGATGGATGTGCTGGATAACGTCTACCCCAAATTCAATCTCATGGGCTCGATGTTGGAAGCCACCAAGCATTTCAACAACAATCCCAGCTATATGACCGCCTGCGCCGCCAGCGGCCTCGCCTATATGATGCTGGTCGCCGCCGAAGAATACGAATTGGCGGCACAACTCAAAGGCAAGATCTTCACCCTGAGCTGGACCGAAGAACATACCGGCACCGATTTGCTCAGCGTGCGGACGGGCGCCACGCCCTGCTCCGACGATCCGGACGAGAAGAACTTCCACATCAGCGGTCAGAAGTGGCTGATCAACAATTCCTACCATGCCGATTATCATTCCGTCATCGCCAAGGTGGACCCGGCCGCGGACGGTCCGCGCTCGCTCTCGCTCTTCGCCGTGCCCCACAGCAGCACCAAAAACTGGCAGCGCTTGGAGACGCACGTCCTGCGCAGCATGGTCCTGACCAAATTCGACATTGACGGACCCGGCACGCTCATCGGCCAAGTGGGGCGCGGGCTGGAAATCTTGCAGCGCATGGCGCTCCCTTCCAAATACCACTGCGCCTATATGGGCGTAAAAATGGTCGATGACTCGCTGCCGGCCGCCATTGAGCATCTGTCTAGCAAGAATATCTTCGGCGATAATCCGATCCGCTTCAGCAATGTCTTCCGCCAGCTTTACAATCTGACGCTTCAGGCGGCGCATATCAATTTCACCTTCTTCCGCGCCCTTGCCTTCAGCGACAGCCCCTTCCTGCAATTTCACGGCATCATGCTGAAGTCCTGGCTGCTGCTCAAATGCAACGACATTCTGTCGGAGAATCTGCTGGTCACCGGTTCCAAAGGTTTCCTCAAAGAATCCAATATCGGCGGCAACGCCATCGATTCCTTCGTCTATCCCGTTTTTGATGGCCACTACACCCTGAATACCCTGCTTACCTACAAGCACACGCGCCGCTATCTAGGCGCGAAGCCGCCGGGAGATGTCGCCGAGCGGATGCGCCTGCTGCGCGAGAACGTCTACCTGCCGCGCGAAGGCAAGCAGATCCTCAACAGCAGCCGCGCGACCCGCCACCCGCCCTTCTTCGACTATGCCGACTACATTAATCAATGCGCCCTGCCGATAGCGCTGGACGCAGCGCGACTCATCAGCGCAGGGGAAGGCATCATGGACGCCATCCAAGCCCGCGGCCTCACCAACGAACCCGAGTATCGCTACAAAATCGGCATGCTCGTGCATAATCTGGAAGCGCTGCTCTCCGCGGTCGAGCTCTGGAAAGTCACCGCGAATGACCACTACCTCAACGCCATCATCATGCAATACAACGAAGTCGGCAAACTGATCAATCGCATCATCAGCGAGGGCGATCTCGCCGTTGACTTCATCGAGCCGCTGCGCCAGCTGCCCCTGCCCCAACCGGCTGATCCGCGCGCTTTCCTGCTTGACTTGCTCGATGTGAAGCGGCGGATTCGGGGCGCGTGAGATTCTGGTCGCCGACCGGCTTGCTCAACCTGCTATCGGGATAAGCTCGCTCGTAAAATTAAATTCACGCTGGCATATTGGCGCAAAATTTAGACCGCCGCGCAAACGCAAAAGGCCTAGCCTGATCGCCTAAAGCCCTTGCAGCCACTGGGATTGGTCCCTTTGCGCCGCCCGCAAAATGATTTGCGCATATTGCGCAAATGCGCCATTATCGCCTCTCATTCCATTGCCGCAGGAGACCGGAAACATGACCGAACTCAGCAAACTCATATCCGACCTCGTCTCCATCAACTCAGTGAATCCCGACCTCGCGCCAGGCGGCGCCGGCGAAGGCGACATCGCCGACTTCATCGCCGGCTGGGGACGCGAACGGGATCTCGAAGTCCATGTGCAGGAAGCGGGCCGGGACCGCCCCAACGTCATATTGATCGCGCGCGGCCGATCTGCTTCGTCTACGCGCAGCGGCGGCGGGGCATCATTGATGCTGAATGCGCATACCGATACCGTCGGCGTATCTGGCATGGACGCGCCCTTTGAGCCAATCATCCGCGACGGTCGCCTCTATGGGCGCGGCGCCTACGACATGAAAAGCGGACTGGCCGCCTGCATGCTGGCGGTCGAAGCGGCCAAGAGCATGAATCTGCGCGGCGATGTCATGCTCAGCGCCGTTGCTGATGAGGAGTACGGCAGCATTGGAACGGAAGCGCTGCTCGCCGAATGGGCGCGCTGGGGCGCCGATGCTGTGCTGATTTCCGAGCCGACCGAATTGGATATCAGCATCGCCCACCGCGGCTTCGTCTGGCTAGCTATCCAGACCTTCGGCGTCGCCGCCCATGGTTCGCGGCCCCGCCTCGGCGTAGACGCCATCGCAAAAATGGGCAAAGCGCTGGTTGCGCTCGACGCCCATGACCGGGCGATGCGCGCCGACCCGACCCACGATCTGCTGGGCAGCGGCTCGCTGCACGCCTCGCTCATCAGCGGCGGCGAGGAGATCTCGATGTACCCCGCTCATTGCAAGCTGCAAGTCGAGCGGCGCACCATCCCGGGCGAAACCTCCGCCAGCGTCGAAGCGCAAGCGCGGGAAATCCTCGCTGAGTTATCCGCGAGCGACCCCGACTTCAAAGCTGAAGCAAAGGCGACCTTCGCCCGCAGTCCATATAACATCGCGGCGGATCATCCGCTTGTCCGGCAGTTGAAGCGCATCGCCGAAGCGCGCCTGGGCAATGTAGTTGCGCTTGTCGGCAGCAGTTGGTGGATGGACTCCGCCCTTTTCGGCGACTATGGCATCCCGACGGTCGTCCTCGGTCCGGCCGGCGCCGGCGCCCATGCGGTCGAAGAATGGGTGGATCTGGCCTCAGTCGAGCGCTGTCAGGCAATCTACAGCGATCTAATCGCCGACTTCTGCCAGTAGCGCGCTCAAACGTTGAAGCGAAACAGTATCACATCGCCGTCCTGCACGACATAATCGCGACCCTCGACTTGCAGCAAGCCAGCCGCTCTAATCGCGCCGCGATCCTGATGCTGCTCGAAGACGGCGAAGGGCGCCACCTCGGCGCGGATGAAGCCTCGCTCCATATCAGTGTGCACAACGCCGGCCGCTTGCGGCGCCGTCCAGCCGCGGCCAATCGTCCAGGCGCGCGTTTCATTTTCGTTGTAGGTGAAGTAGCTAATCAAACCAAGCAAGCGATAACTCTCCGCGATCAATCGATCCAGGCTGCTGCCGCTCAAGCCGTACATACTCAGATATTCAGCCCGCTCCTCATCGCCAAGAACAGCCAATTCTTGCTCCAGCCCGGCGCATACAGTGAGTACGAGGGCGCCCTCAGCGGCCGCAATCTCGCGCGTCGCTGTCAAATAGTCATTGCCATATTGCAATCCATCTTCGTCGACATTGGCGACATAGATGACCGGTTTTGCTGTGAGGAAGCGCATCTCGGAATCGAGCTCGACAAAAGCCGGCTCATCGCTGCCTTCAAATTCTCGCAGCGGCGCCCCCTCGCCAACGAAGGCTTCCACCTGCCGCGCCACGTCCAGCTGACCCTGCAGCCTGCGGTCGCTTTTCACCTCGCGCTCCAACTTCTCCAGGCGCCGCTCCAACTGCTGCAGGTCAGCCAGCGCCAGTTCCGTTTTGATCACGGCAATGTCGTCAGCCGGGCGCGGCGCCTCGTTGACATGAACCACGTTATCATCGTCGAAGCAGCGCACGACGTGGGCGATGGCGTCTGCATGACGGATATGCCCCAGGAAACGGTTGCCCAAGCCCTCGCCCTTGTGCGCGCCCTTGACCAGACCGGCCACATCAACAAAGTCAACGCGGGCTGGTATCGCCCGCTCGACGCCGACCCATCCCTGCAGGCGCGTCAAGCGCCCATCGGGCAATGGCACGACCGCGTGGTTGGATTCAATGGTGCTGAACGGATAATTGGCGGCGACGGCATTCTGGGCGCGGGTCAAGGCGTTGAATAGGGTGCTCTTGCCGACATTGGGCAAGCCAACAATGCCGATGCTCAAGCTCATGAGACATTCCTCGTACAATCAGCATGCGCGCTATCTTACGGCAAAAGGAGCGAAAGTGTAACCGCCAGCGACATCGTTTCATCGGCGCGCAGATGGTATAATCGCCGACTGACGAACGTGATAACGAGTTGAAGGCTTTCCATGACAGATTTCGCCGACTTCAATCGCATCGAAGGGGCGACGCTGAACAAGCTGCGCGAGATCGGCGCCGCCACCATCGCCGGCGCGCTGTCCAAGCAGGCGGGCATCCGCAATCCGCATCTGGTCGGCTTGACGCCCTTCAATCCGGGCGCTACCGCCTGCGGGCAAGCGGTGACGCTGCAATTCATGCCCAAGCGCGAAGATCTGCATTGGGGCGATGAATACGCCGCCGCGCCCGAGCGCGAATTGCATCGCCGCGCCATCATGGCTTGCCAGCCGGGCGACATCATCGTTGTCGATGCGCGCGGCAGCATGAGCAGCGGCGTCTTCGGCGAAATGATGCTGACCTCATTCCAAGCCCAAGGCGGAAAAGGCGTAGTCATTGACGGCTGCATCCGTGATTTTCCGGAAGTCCAACAACTCGACCTGGGCTTGTGGCTGCGCGGCGTTACGCCCAATTTCCACACGCAGACCGATATCTTCCCCCATGCGGTCAATGTCCCGATCGCCTGCGCCGGTTGCTTTGTCGCGCCCGGCGATATCATCGTAGCCGATGATGACGGCGCGGTGGTCCTGCCCCTCGCGCTCGCCGAAGAAATGGCGGAGGCGGCCTCGGCAAAAGCGGAATGGGAAGTTTTCTCCCGCATGAAGCTGGAAGAAGGCGGTCGCCTGGACAAGTATTATCCCTTGAACGACGAAGCGCAGAAGGAATACGAAGCCTGGCTGCGGAAGGGGTCTACCCCACAGCCAGATGCATACTGACGTCTGGGACCGATCGTAACACTTGCAACGGGTCAGCCACCGGCTGACCCCTACAGGCATCATTTTATTGCATTCTGTAAGGGCGAGCCGGTGGCTCGCCCGCGTAGCGCCTATCATTACTATATTGGAGACAGCATGTCGGGAGCGGCGCTGGCGCTCAGTCTTTTTTTCCACATCGCCGCGACGGTGATTTGGATCGGCGGCATCCTGCTGATTACTTTCCTCGTCGTGCCCGAGTTGAATCGCGCGCTGGCCGAGCAGCCCGCCCTCTATCGGATTCTCACGCGCCTGCGAAAACGCTTCATGCTGCTCGGCAATCTGGCGCTGGCGGTCCTCATCGTCACGGGCTTACTGCAGATGTCGACCGATCCGAATTACGAAGGCCTGCTGCGCTTCAGCAATCGCTGGAGCCAGGCGCTTCTGCTCAAGCACATTTTGATCATCGTGATGGCGCTATGTGGCTTGATCTTGCAATTTGGGGTGGCGCCGGCGCTGGAACGAAACAGCCTGCTGCGCGAACGGGGGATTGGCGATGCTGATGAATGGCGGCGATTGCAGCGGCGTGAACGGCGCCTGACACTCACAATTACTGTTCTCGCCATCTCGATCCTGGCGGCGAGCGCCTGGCTGACGGCGATTTAACGGTCAATACCATGTGATCTTGTAGGGGCGAGGTCGCGCAGACACTGACCGACGGCGGTGACTCGCCCTCCGAAATGCAAATTTGAATTCGGGCGACCTGATAGGGCGCGTAGGTCGCGCAGACACTGACCGCCGACACTGACCGCCGGCCGCCCCTGCAATGGGCGCTTTAGCTGGGCGTCGAGTGGCAATACGTCAACTTTCATGCCATCCGCCGCGTAATCTGTTATAAAAGAAGGTGAAACAATCCGCATACGCAGCGGCAGTCAGGACATCTATGCTCGAAAAACAGGCGCCGCCTGAGACGATCACAAAACCGCGCAAAAGTGCGGACTTCACGCTGGAAGATCGCTATACCGCCGCTCGCGGAACCATCATCATGAGCGGGACGCAAGCCTTGGCGCGGCTGCCCATGGACCAGCATCGAGCCGACAAAGCGCGCGGATTGCGAACCGCCAGCTTGATCACCGGTTATCGCGGCTCGCCCCTGGGCGCGCTGGATTTCGTGCTGGAGCGCATTCCCAAGCTATTGGAAAAGCATCACATCCGCTTCGTGCCGGCGGTGAATGAAGAGCTGGCCGCCACCGCCATCATGGGCAGCCAGACGGTTAATCTGCTGCCCGCTCCCAAATACGACGGCGTCTGCGGCATCTGGTACGGCAAGGGACCCGGCGTCGACCGCAGCGGCGACGCCTTCAAACACGCCAACCTGGCCGGCGTCGGCGAGCATGGCGGTGTGCTGGCGCTGGCCGGTGACGACCCCTCTTGCAAATCGTCCACCATCCCCTCGCACTCGGAAGTCGCCCTTTACGATGCGTTGATGCCAATTCTATATCCGGGGAGCGCGCAGGAGATCCTCGATATGGGTTTGCAGGGTTTCGCATTGTCGCGCTTCAGCGGTCTTTGGGTTGGCTTCAAGATCGTCTCCGATGTCGCCGATGAATACAGCAGCGTCGAAGTCGGTCTCGATCGCGTCCAAATCATCGAGCCCGAATTCAAGCTGAACGGGCAGCGCTGGCGACCGAGACAAAACCCGGACTTGCTGGCGCCGTACAGCTTGCAGCAAGAGCAAGAGGTCCACGACGCGCGGCTGGATGCGGCTTTGGCTTTCGCGCGGGCGAATCGCATCAACGAGATCGCCGTCCCCACAGCCGATGCCTGGCTGGGCATCGTCGCGGCCGGCAAAACCTGGTACGACCTGCGCAGCGCCTTGCTCGAGATTGGCTTAGATGACGATGCGCTGGGTCGCGCCGGCATCCGCCTGCTGAAACTCGGCATGATCTTTCCACTCGAGCCCGCTATCGTTCGCGAATTCGCCGCGGGCTTGGAAGAAATCCTGGTCATCGAAGAGAAGCGCTCCTTCATCGAAACGTTCTGCAAGGAAGCGCTCTACGGCAGCAGTCATCATCCGCGCATTGTCGGCAAGAAGGACGAAGACGGCAATAAGCTGGTCAAAGCCGACAATGAACTGGACGCAGATGAAATTGCGCGCATATTGGCGCGGCGTTTGAATGGACGCGTCGATGCGCCGCTTTTGGCGCGCCGGCTACGCGAGATCAACCGAGCGCCCGACCTGGGCACGATACCGATTGTGGCGCGTTCGCCCTATTTCTGTTCAGGCTGCCCGCACAATCGCTCGACCAAAGTGCCGGAAGGCTCGATGGCGGCCGCGGGGATCGGCTGTCATACGCTGGCGATTTTGATGGACCGAGAAACGGCTGGCGTCACGCAGATGGGCGGCGAGGGCGCCAATTGGGTCGGCGCCGAAACCTTCACCGATATCGATCACATCTTCCAAAACATCGGCGACGGCACCTTCGCCCATAGCGGTTCTCTTTCGATCCGACAGGCGACCGCCGCCGGTACCAAGATGACCTATAAGATCCTTTACAACTCGGCGGTGGCGATGACCGGCGGGCAAGCAGCTGACGGTTTGATGCCCGTGCCTGAGCTTACGCACCTGCTTTACGCTGAAGGGGTCAAAAAGACGATTGTCGTCTCAGCTGATCCGGATAGCTATCCAGCCGACGCATCCTGGGCGCCGGGGGCGGAAGTCTGGGCGCGCGACCAGATGGAAGAAGCGCAACTGCTCCTGCGTGATAGTCCCGGTGTTACCGCGCTCGTCTATGACCAGGAATGCGCGGCCAATCTGCGGCGCAAACGCCGGCGGGGATTCGCGCCCGATCCTGCGCTGCGCATCGTCATCAACGAAGCCATCTGCGAAGGCTGCGGCGACTGTGGCTCGGTGTCGAATTGCTTGAGCGTACAACCAGTCGAAACCGAGTTCGGGCGCAAGACGCAGATCCATCAGTCGTCCTGCAATAAAGATTACACCTGCCTCGAAGGCAATTGCCCCGCCTTCATGAGCGTGATTCCAGACGAGCAGCGCGCCGCTGATGCAAAGCCAAGCTATCGGGTAGCGCGCGAAATCGCCGAGCCGCAGCGCCGCGTCAACGGTAGCGCCAATATTCTCTTCATGGGCATCGGCGGCACCGGCGTCGTCACCTCGAATCAAGTACTGGGCACAGCGGCGGCTTTGGATGGTTTCCATGTGCGCTCGCTGGATCAAACCGGATTGAGCCAAAAAGGCGGACCAGTCGTCTCCAACTTGAAAATCACCAACGACCCGATCGATATCGCGCCCAAGATAGGGGCGGCCTCCGCCGACGCCTTCCTCGTCTTTGATGCGCTGACCGCGACCGAAAGCAAGAACTTGGTCCGCGCTCATCCGCTGCGCAGCGTCGCCATCGTCAGCACCAGCAAAGTGCCGACCGGCGCCATGGTGCGCGATACCACCGTGGAGTACCCGGAAGCGGATCGCGTGCTGGAGCTGATCAATCGCCAGACCCTGGCTGGCGACAACGTTTTCTTTGATGCCATCGGCTTGGCGGAAGCGCTGTTTGACGATCACATGATGGCGAATATGATCGTCATCGGCGCCGCCTATCAAGCGGGGACGCTGCCAATGTCGGCGGCCGCCATCGAACGCGCCATTGAGCTCAACGGCGTCAAAGCCAAAGACAATCAGCACGCCTTTCGCGCGGGCCGCCTGGCTGTCGCTGATCCTGCCTGGCTGGAAAGCCTTCAGCTGAATCGGCCAGGCGCAGTTGCGGCGGTTCCAAAGGCTTCCGCAGCCGCGCAAAAGCAAATTGACTCCCTGAAGGCGCGGGGCGAATTGAGGCGTCTGCTCGAGGTTCGCGTGCCGGAACTGATCGCCTACCAAAACGAAACCTACGCGCGCCGCTACCTCGAAGATGTGCAGCGGGTAATTGCGGCCGAACAAGCCCTCAACCCCGCTACCACCGACTTGAGCGAAGCCTTTGCGCGCTACCTCTTCAAGCTGATGGCGTACAAGGACGAATACGAAGTGGCGCGCTTAAGCCTGAAGCGCGAAGTGCGGACGGCGCTGGCGGAGCAATTTGGCGCGCGCGCGAAGATGAGCTACCACCTCCAGCCGCCGATTTTGAAAGCGCTCGGGCTCAAGCGCAAGATCAAGGTCGGGCCTTCTTTTGATCTGGTCTATCGCGCGCTGCATCAGCTGCGTTTCCTGCGCGGGACGCCATTCGACCTCTTCGGCTATGATCGTGTGCGGCGGACCGAACGGGAGTTGATCGTCCAGTATCGGCGGCTTGTGTTCGACGCGCTGGAAACGCTAAACCAGGAAAACTACGCGCAGGTCACGAAGCTGGCGGCGCTGCCCGATATGATACGCGGTTACGACGAGGTCAAACTGGGCAATGTCGAGCGCTTTTGGGAGGCGGTTCGGGCGCTGGGATATGCTCCGCTTGGCGATTAGTTCCGGTTTGACTATTCTACCGGTGCGGGATCAGCCGGCGCGTACGGTACGCCCAAGTGGTCGATGATGGCCTGCAGCACCTGCCGGAGTTCTTCAATCGCCCGGCGGTTTTCCTCGATGGCTTGACGGTCACTGACAAAGTTTACGGTTCTCCCAATGTCCCGCCTCTCAAGTTCAATGCGGCCGACCGGGATGTCTTCATTAGTCATACGAAAACCTCAGGACAACATTGGCGACGCGTCTATGCTATCACAAGCCGCCGCCAACACTTAGATCACCGCATTCACTTTTTTCTTGCCGCCCGCCTCGTCAAGCTCGCGATGATACTTGCGCAGGGCAGAAAGCACGGCCCGGCGAATGATCCAGTAAAGCAGGGCCAGGGGCACGATCATTCCGAGCAAAATCTGTACGACTATTGCCAGTTCGTTTATTCCAAGTTCGGGCATGGTCCGCCTCCATCGAATCGACAATTGCTTTTGGACGCCAGCATTAGTTGTAGTCTCAGCATAAATTGTTTCACCGCCGAACTCAATAGAACATTTGAACCAGGCTCTCGACCTGTACCCCATCACGCATTCGCGTTACCATTGCCCGCAAATACTCAGACGAGCGC
Source organism: Chloroflexota bacterium (assembly GCA_026706445.1). Taxonomy (GTDB): domain Bacteria; phylum Chloroflexota; class Anaerolineae; order Aggregatilineales; family Phototrophicaceae; genus UBA6055. Next base: position 18,250 of record JAPOYT010000110.1, on the reverse strand, counting down.
AAGCAAAAAAGGACAAGCAATATGAGCGAGAAAATCGGATTTATCGGCTTGGGCATCATGGGCCGCGGCATGGTCGACAACCTGATGAAAGCCGGCTTTGATGTGACAGTCTGGAACCGAACGGCCAGCCGCATGGGCCCATTTGTGGAACGCGGCGCCGGCGCAGCCGCTTCCCCGCGCGCGGCCGCGGAAGCCAGCGATATCATCATCATCTGCGTCAGCGACACGCCCGATGTCGAGGCGGTCGTCCTGGGCGAGGACGGCGTGATCCACGGCGCCTCCGCCGGCGACCTGGTGATCGATATGAGCACGATCAATCCAGTCAACACGGTCGAGATCGGCGCGCAGCTCAAAGCGAAGGGCGTATCTATGCTCGACGCGCCCATCAGCGGCGGCAGCGAGGGCGCAGCCAATGGCACGCTCAGCATCATGATCGGCGGGAGCGAAACGGATGTCGTCCGCGCCATGCCATGCTTCGAGGCGATGGGCAGCACCATCACCCACGTCGGCGAGGCTGGCGCCGGGCAGACGGTCAAGCTGTCGAATCAGATACTTTGCGTCGTCAACATGCTGGCGGCGAGCGAAGCGCTGCTCTTCGCGCAGGCCGGCGGCGTCGATCTGGACAAGATGCTGAGCGCTGTCACTGGCGGCGCGGCCGGCAGTTGGATGCTGG
>JAPOYT010000110.1:0-17479 GCA_026706445.1 Chloroflexota bacterium | reverse complement strand
GCAGGCGCAAGGGCTGGGCGCCGAAGGCAACCACGGCATCATCAAGGCGCTGGAGGCGATGGCGGGGATACAGGCGCGGGTATAAGCGCAACCGACATCTCTAGCGGAGACATGGTATGCTAATGGTCAAAGTATTTGCCATTGGAGCGGAACATGGCTACTGAAATCGCGGAACGTCTGATGAGCGCGCAGGAATTTCTGGAATGGGAATGCGCGCAACCATACCAACACGAATTGATCGACAATCGAGTCTATGACATGACTGGCGCAACTCCTTCGCACAACCTAATCAATTTAGACCTAGCCTTCGCCTTGAAAAGCAGACTGTACCGAAAGGGCTGCCAAATATATGGCATGAATATCCAAGTCCAAGTTGACCTTGCCGCAACGTTTACTTATCCCGATGTAGTAGTCGTATGTGGCGAACCAAGATTTAGACACGAGACCTCGCTACCCATGTTAGAGAATCCTACGCTGCTGTTTGAAATCCTGTCGCCTTCCACCGAAAGGATTGACCGGAATAGAAAGCGTGAATTGTATCTGCGAATCCCATCACTTGCCGGCTATTTCTTGGTTGCTCAAGATAGACCGCTGATTGAAGCTTACATGCGCAACGCCGATGACTGGCGCCTTCGCATTTTCTCGGGAATGGACGCCACTCTAGTCATTCCGACGCCGGACTGCAAGATTCCGCTGAGCGAGATATACCAGCAGGTGAGCTTCTCGGAAGCTTAAGCTGGCCTGGCAACACCCACCTCACATTGAAAGTATTCAATTGTAAATCGACCCCGTAGCGGGCATAATCTCCAGCGTTCGAAAAGTTCGGTGGCGAGAGGAAGCTGATGAGCCCATTACGAGTAACCGTCTGGCATGAATACCGGCACGAGAAACATGACAAACATATCGCGGAAGTCTATCCCGAGGGCATCCATGGCGCGCTGGCGAAGGGTCTCGCGCCCTACGGCTTTGACATCCACACCGCCACGCTTGACGAGCCCGAGCACGGGCTGACGCAAGCAGTACTCGACAACACCGATGTACTGACCTGGTGGGGGCACATGGCGCATGGCGAGGTCTGCGACGAGATCGTCGACCGCGTGCAGGAGCGCGTACTCAACGGCATGGGTTTGATCGTGCTGCATTCCGGGCACTTGTCGAAGATCTTCCGCCGCCTGATGGGCACCGGCTGCATGCTGCGCTGGCGCGAAGCCGATGAGAAGGAGCGGATCTGGACAGTTGATCCATCGCATCCGATCTGCGATGGCTTGCCCGAGTACATCGAAATCGACCAAGCCGAGATGTATGGCGAGCACTTCGATATTCCACCGCCCGACAGCCTCGTCTTCATCAGTTGGTTTGAAGGCGGCGAAGTCTTCCGCAGCGGCTGCTGCTATCAGCGCGGGCAGGGCAAGATCTTCTACTTCCGCCCAGGCCACGAGACCTATCCCATTTATCACATGCCGATTGTGCACAAGGTCATCGCCAACGCCATCAATTGGGCCAAGCCCGTGTCCAACAGTTCGCCCGTTCGCGGCAACATCCCCGAGTTCATGGCCTAGGCGTGGTTCATTGACTCGCCCAATAAGGGCAGAAATTTGCATGCGCGACCTTTCACGCCGCCCTCGGCGCAACAGGTAATTATAGGGGCGCACCTTGGGTCGCCCGCCACTTAATGAAGGATTACGAAATGGACACATTGAAGGTTGGCATCATCGGCGCCGGCAATATCGCGCCGGCTTACATCCAGGGCTGCGCGCCATTTGACGTCATCAAAATCGCCGCCTGCGCCGACATCCTGACGGACCGCGCCCAGGCATTCGCCGCTGAACACGGACTGGTCGCATACAGCGTTGACGATTTGCTGGCGCGCGATGACATCGACATCGTGGTCAATTTGACCTTGCCGCTGGCGCATGCCGAAGTCTCGCTGCAGATCATCGAGGCGGACAAACACGCCTATAGCGAGAAACCGCTGGCGGTCACACGCGCGGATGGCGAAGCCATCATCAAGGCGGCGAAAGCGGCTGGCCTGCGCATGGGCTGCGCGCCCGATACCTTTCTGGGCGGCGGCGGGCAGACCGCGCGCAAAGCGATCGACGACGGCTTAATCGGCGCGCCGGTCGCAGCGACCGCTACCTGGCTATCGCACGGCCACGAAAGCTGGCATCCCAACGCCGGCTTCTATTACCTCGAGGGCGGCGGACCCATGCTCGACCTCGGCCCCTACTATGTGACGGCGCTTATAAACCTGATGGGACCAGTCGCGCGTGCCTCCGGCGCGGCGCGGATGACCTTCCCCGAGCGAATCGCCACCAGCGAAGCGCTGATGGGTCAACGGCTGCCGGTCGAGGTCAACACGCATGTCGCCGGCACGCTCGAATTTGAAAGCGGCGCTATCGCAAGCGTGATCATGAGTTTCGATGTCTGGGGGAATCACCTGCCCTGGATCGAGATTCATGGCGAAGACGGCTCGCTGAGCGTGCCCGACCCCAACCGCTTCGACGGAGAGGTATCGGTGGTGAAAGGCGGCACGCAGGAGTGGGTCGATATCCCGCTGACCCATTCGACCAATATCGGGCGCGGCGCTGGCGTCGCCGACATGGCTTACGCCATCCTGTCCGGGCGTCCGCATCGCGCCAGCGGCGACCTGGCTTTTCACGCCCTGGACGTCATGCTGGCGCTGGAAGAATCGTCGGAGCAGGGACGACACATCGAGATCAAGAGCACATTGGAGCAGCCGCTAGCGATACCGGCTGGCCTGCCCGACGGCGCGCTGGATTTGTGATGTCCCCACCCCAAACGCCGCCCAGTCGGGTCAGGGTCTACGCGACCCCATAAAGAGGGAGGGGCTTTTTTCGCCAAGGTGAAAGTCTCAAGCTCCCCTTCCCTCCTTGTGGGGGAAGGGGCCGGGGGATGGGGGGCTGATTTGCGCTTCAAATACCTAGCAGCGGACCAGCCTCGTAGGGGCGGCCTAATAGGTCGCCCGGAGAAGGAGAACCTGTGCAAACATTGAACGTCGGCCTCATCGGGACCGGCAATATCGCGCCGGCATATATCGAAGGCTGCGCGCCATTTGACGTCATCAAGATCAGCGCATGCGCCGACATCCTGCCGGACCGCGCGCGCGCATTCGCCGCCGAGCATGGGCTGACCGCTTACAGCGTTGACGACCTGCTGGCATGTGACGACATCGATATCGTCGTCAACTTGACCATTCCCGCGGCGCACGCAGAAGTGTCGCTGAAAATCATCGCGGCGGGCAAACATGCCTACAGCGAAAAGGCGCTGGCGGTCACCCGCGAAGATGGCGCGAGAATCATCAAAGCCGCCAAAGAAGCCGGCGTCCGCATGGGCTGCGCGCCCGATACCTTTCTCGGTGGCGGCTTGCAGACGGCGCGCAAGGCGATCGATGATGGTTTGATCGGCGCGCCAATTGCCGCCACCGCCTTTTTCATGGCTCATGGACCGGAAAGCTGGCACCCCAACCCCGGCATCTTCTACCAAAACGGCGCCGGACCGCTTTTCGATATGGGTCCTTATTACCTGACGGCGCTGATTCATCTGATGGGACCCATCGCGCGTGTTGCCGCCTCGGCGCGCATGACCTTTCCCGAGCGAATCGCCACCAGCGACGCGTTGATGGGCCAGCGCTTGCCGGTCGAGGTCAACACGCATATCGCCGGCACGCTGGATTTTGCGATCGGCGCCATCGCCACCGTCATCACCAGCTTTGACGTCTGGGGGCATCACCTGCCCTGGATCGAGATTCATGGCGCAGACGGCTCGCTCAGCCTGCCCGATCCCAATGTGTTTGATGGCATCGTGCGCGCTTTGAAGGGCGGTTCGCGTGACTGGGTGGAAGTCCCGCTGGCGCATTCCATCGAGATCGGGCGCGGCACGGGCGTCGCCGATATGGCTTACGCGATACAATCGGGGCGGCCCCATCGCGCCAGCGGCGATCTGGCTTTCCATGTGCTTGATATCATGTGCGCGCTGGAAGAATCGGCGGCGCAGGGCCGGCGGATTGCGCTGGGTAGCACGGTGGCGCAGCCGCAGGCGCTGCCGGCTGGCTTGGCTGCTGGGGAGTTGGATGCGTGAGTAGGTAATACTTTATTCACCACCGAGTTCACCGAGATTTCCGAGAGCACAGAGAACGATTCTCAGCCCATCAGACGCACGAGACACCAACCGCACCTTGACTAAAACTTCGGCTGCCAGACCGGACCGGCCGGATCCCGCCCGCGCAGGAAGTCGAAGTCGCAGCCCAGCGGCGCCTGGTTGACGCTGCGCAGGTAGAGCTGCCCGTAGCCACGCGAATAGGCGGGCGGCGGCGCTGACCATTGCGCGCGTCTCTCCGCCAACTCCGCATCCGAAACATGCAGCTGCAAGCGGCGCTCGGCGACATTCAGTTCAATCTCATCGCCATCGCGCACAAGGGCGAGCGGTCCGCCGATGGCCGCTTCGGGCGCGACATGCAGCACGATCGTTCCGTATGACGTGCCGCTCATGCGGGCGTCCGAGATGCGTACCATATCGCGCAGGCCCTCTTTCAGCAGCTTCTGCGGGATGGGCAGGTTGCCGATTTCGGGCATGCCGGGACCGCCGATGGGACCGGCGTTTTGCAGCACCAGCACGTGGTTCGGCGTCACCTCAAGCGCGGGATCGTGAATGCGCGCCTTGACGTCATCGGCGTCTTTGAAGACGAGCGCCGGTCCGCGGTGCTTGCAGAGCGCAGGCGTAGCGGCGGCGTGCTTGATGACCGCCCCCTCCGGCGCCAGGTTGCCGCGCAGAATGCTCAAGCCGCCTTCGGGCGCCAGCGGGTCGTCCAGCGAGCGAATAACATCGCTATTGCTGACCGCGGCATCGGCGACATTTTCCGCCAGCGTCCGCCCGGTCACGGTGGGGGCATCGCCATACAGCAGCGGCAGCAGCGTTTTCAGCACAGCCGGGATGCCGCCGGCGTAGAAGAGGTCTTCCATCTGGTATTCGCCGCTGGGGCGCATATTGGCGATGAGGGGGGTGCGGCGGCTGATCTCATCAAAGCGCGACAGGGGCAAATCGACGCCGACGCGCCCGGCGATTGCCGGCAGATGCACGATGGCGTTGGTGCTGCCGCCGACCGCGTTCAGCAGGGTGATGGCGTTGTCAAAGGCAGCGGCGGTCAAGATCTGCGACGGACGGATATCGCGCTCGACCAGTTGCACGATCTGCCTGCCAGCCGCCTGCGCCAGATGCAGACGGCGCGAATCGCTGGCGGGAATCGCGCCATTGCCCGGCAGCGCCATGCCCAGCGCTTCCATCAGCGAGTTCATGGTCGAGGCGGTGCCCATGACCATGCAATGTCCGGCGCTGCGCGCCAGGTTACGCTCGACGCCCTTGTAGGTCTCGGCGCTGATTGCGCCGGCTTCAAATTCGGCCGAGTAGCGGCGGCAATCAGTGCAGGCGCCGAGGATCTCGCCCTGGTAATGCCCGTTGAGCATGGGACCGCCGCTGACCATGATGGTCGGCAGGTCGGCGCTGGCGGCGCCCATCAGCGCGGCTGGCGTGGTCTTGTCGCAATTGGTGAGCAAGACGACGCCGCTGAGCGGATTGCCGCGGATCATCTCTTCGGTGTCCATCGCCGCCAGGTTGCGGCAGAGCATGGAGGTCGGGCTGAGGTAGACCTCGCCCAGGGAGATGGTGGGGAACTCGAGCGGGAAGCCGCCCGCCTGCAGCACGCCGCGTTTGACCGCTTCGCTGACGGCGCGCAGGTGGCTGTTGCAGTGGTTGAGCTCGCTGTAGGTGTTGCAGATGCCGATGAGCGGGCGGGTCATATCGGCGCTTTCGTAGCCGCTGGCGGCGGTGAAGGCGCGGCGGATGAGCCCGCTGACGCCCTCGGCGCTGAAGAAGTCTTGGGAGCGGGAAGCAGAATTGGACATGGAGCTTGGACCTTTCATTTTTACCACCGAGTACACAGCGGACATAGAGACCGAATCACAAACGTGCCGACTGTAGGGGCGAGGTCGCGTAGGTCGCGTAGACACTGACCGCCGACACTGACCGTCGGCGGTGACTCGCCCGCGCATGAACAGTCACGCGCAACGCATTTTGACAGGCTGACATAGCGCCATTATACTGGATTGAAACACACGGGGAGAAACACAATGGCCGCGACTTCAGATATTCGCTTCAAACGCATGCAGCGGGAGGTTGAAAATCTGCACGACACTCAGGACGAGACCTTGGACAAGGTGGACAGCCTCGAAGCCGCGATACTGGGGCTGAATGAAACTGTCGTCGCGAACCATGAGTGGAGCAAGCGACAGTTCGCCGACGTCAATGAAAAGTTGGACAGGCTCATGAAGCACCTGGATGTGCCGCCCAAGCCGCCGACCGGCTTCGTCCGGGAGTGACGGCAGTCAATTCAGCTACTGACAAGGGAGACAAGGCATGGCAGCGACAACCGACATTCGCTTAGATCGCATCAAGCATGAATACGAAGGTGTGCGTAACGCGCAAGACGCGCTATTTGACAAGGTGGACAGCTTTGAAGCGGCGCTATTGGGCTTGACGGAAGCGGTCGCTGAGAATCGAGAGCGGCTGGAGCGGGTCGAAGGCGTAGTCGCGGAGAACCAGCGACAAATCGCGGAACTAAACGACAAGATGGACCGGCTCATGAAGCACCTGGATGTGCCGCCCAAGCCGCCGGCCGGCTTCGTCAGGGAGTGAGCGCCGGGGACTCACCCGCCCCAAGCCACAATTCAGTCGCCGTCCAGTTGCGCCGGGTGGGTGTGCGGGGTGTGTGTGGGGATTCACCACAGAGGCACAGAGGGCACAGAGATTTTTTCACTACAAAGATACGAAGGTCACGAAGAAATATATAAACTCTGTAAGAATCCACGGTGCGCCTAGAAACACAAAGAAGTCTGTGCTACATTTGTGCTATTGTGAGAAATAAGAGATGCGAGCGATGTCGAACCGAGAAATAAGGACATGGAAGGGGATGAAGACCACTTCCACAAATATTACAAACTTTGCGAGAGCCAAAGAAGCATGGTGGCGCACACATCGCCGTTCGATAATGCTTCTGCTTGACGCCGATGAAAACTTCCACGACACAGCGCTTTTGCAAATGATACCATGTATGGAAAAGGTGTATGCTCTAGAAAATAATCTAAGCAAAAACTCAAAGGTTTCTTTAGCAAAAGTTGTTAAGAGATTTTTTCCATATTGGGATGAACAGCAGTGTGACTTGTTTAGGAAACACGTCGCGAACGGGCTAAAACACGATTCATTTGTCCGCCCTCACAGCTTCTGGGTAGAAGACGTTACCGAAGAAAAAGGCCCTTTTCGTTTTCCTGCGCCAATCGTTGTTACGCTTGAACGCCAAGGATTTGGAAAAAAATCTACCCTGCTGATAGACAAGATAGCATTTTGGAATGCCTTGTATCCACAAATTGACAAGTTTTATGGCGAGATGTGGCAGAAGTGATTGGACTCTGATTACAGGTTAGCCCTCCACAATCCCCACCTCATCCCCACTCAACCCATACAGCCGAAACACCAGCCCGTCAATCTCCCGATCCACCGCCTCAATCCGCTGCTCAACCACGCCGCGCTGCACCGCCGTCAGACCCGGCAACTGGCGATGCAAATCCAGCATGGTATCGACGAGTTCGACCATTTTGTCGTGTATTTCGACATCGGCGGGATTGCCGAAGTCGATTGTGCGGATTGGGAAACCAGAAAGATATTGTCCAAAAAATCTCAAGTAGGTATCACCCGTACCCTCAAGGCCAGCGCAGACTTGCTCGAAATAGAATTGAGCCAGTTGAGAGTTCAGGACACCTAAAAGGTATTTGTCGGCTACAGGAAGAAAATAAGTGGTGTTTGTTCCATAGTAGCCGGTTGTATCAAGCGCGAATCTAGTTGTGGTGCCTATATCCGGAAAAATAATTTTCGGGTTATCCATGTACTCGGCAAAACGGAATTGCGGCTGCTGCAACTCGTACCATTCTTGCTTGGTAGCGCGCCTTTCCAAACGCTCGCGAAAATGGCTTAGATGTTTTTCGATTGCTGGGAAACTCGCAATATCTACGCCGTGATACGTATAAAGCAGGAATCTATTGTTGTAGTTAATCTGATACTTGCGAATGTCGCGGCCATTCAGCAAGGGCTTGATTATTTCTTTGGCTTCAGGATTGTTTTCGATAATGTTTCTTCGAGTTGTGTCATCTATAACATACGCGTCGGTAAGTCCCGATACCACACCTCTGCATACAGGTAATGGCGCGATAAAGTCTACAAGTGACTGATTTGTTTCTTGTAGCCGATTTAGCAGTTTGTAGGTCCGTGGCGGCGCGAAGCTCCAATTGTCCCCGGCGATTTGCTCGTGTCGTATCGAATACGACAACTCGTCACCAATCATCGACAGTTTTCTCGATGAATTGCTTACCGCCTCAAAGTCCTCAACAGGCATTACCGGTACGTATCTGACGCTGCCTTGTTCTGTTCCTTTTGTGGACAAGATGATAACGGTTCTAACCGTTGCCCCTGAAAATACTGGTAATCCAGCTAAATCAAATATCTCTTTTAGGTTGGCTTTGTCAGCAATGTAATTCCTTAGTTTCTTGCCATATCTCGCTTTGATGAATTTGTTGCTCACAATCATTCCGAATAATCCGCCATCGCGCAAAAGCTCATGTTCTCTCTCAATGAAGTAGCCGTATAAATCCATGCGGTCCGCGTGAACTGCATAGTTGGAACGCAGATACGGCTTGATGTCTTTGAATTCTTCCATGCGCACATAAGGCGGATTCCCAATCACGGCGTCGAAGCCGCCCGCCGCCATGATCGCCCCGAAGCCGGACTTGCCCGCCCAATCGAAGGGCTTGACGCGCAGCAGCTCGTCGTCATCGGCTTCCGCCAAGACGCGCCCGGCGAAGAAATCGCTGCCGATGAGCGAGTTGCCCCATTTGATATTGCCGCTCAGGTCGGGCAGCAGCGGCTCGCGCAGGTCGGCGCTGTCGCCCTCGTTCTCCAGCATCTTCAACAACAGCGCCAGCTTGCTCACTTCGACCGCGTTCTGGTCGAGGTCGACGCCGTAGATGTTGTTCAGCAGGATGCGCCACTTTTCTTCGAGGCGCAGGATGATGCCGTCGGGGCTGTGGCGGACGCGGTTTTTGTAGCGCGCCGGTTCTTGCTGGTAGCGCTTCAAGTGCCAATCAAGCAGGTATTGATAAGCGCCGGTGAGGAAGGAGCCGCTGCCGCAGGCGGGATCGAGCAGGCGCAGCTGGGCCGTTTCATCGGGACTCTTGTCATGCAGCAGGGCGCCGACCGTGTTCTCGACGATGTAGTCGACGATATAGCCCGGCGTGTAATAGACGCCGCCGGCTTTGCGTACTTCCGGCTTCTCTTCGACGGCGACGCTGGTTTCGATGTCATCGCTGCGGACTTCGATGACTTTGCCCAGGAAGCGTTCGTAGACCTGCCCGAGGATATCGGCGCTGATGACCGAGAATTGATAACGGCTCTTGGGCGGGTAAAGATCGCGGATGATGCGGCGCAGGACGTTGTCGACAATGTAAATCTCCAGCGACAGGGTATCGGCGTCCGGTCGGCTTTTATCGGCCGGGTCGAAGTGGAACAAGCCCGAGTTGTAGCGCTTGTCGGCCGCCAGGTAGAGCCGCTTGATCTCGTTGTAGACATTGCGGCGGACTTCGGCGGCGCGCTCGAGGCGGCCGTAGGGCTCGAGGTTGCGGTCTTCGGCGATGCGCAGGAAGACGATGCGGTCGATGGTGCGCTGGACGAGGTGGTTGAGCTCGCGCTGGTCCAGCGTCCGGTCGATGAAGCGGGCTTGCTTGTGCAGGTGCTCGGCCAGGTCGGCGCGCCAGCTTTCCATATCGCGCAGGAAGGCTTCGTCCACGCGCAGCACGCCTTTGGCGGTGGCCTCGAGCAGGTCGCGATGCGCGCCTTGGCGGACGGCTTCGGGCGCGAGCGCCGCGCGCAGCCGCTGCCATTGGTCGAGGTATTGCGAATGGGTCAGGTAGAGGACGCGCGCTTCTTCGGCGGAATCGCCTTGTTTCGGTTCGATGCGGCAATCGTAGACGGCGAACTCGGCGAAGTTGGTCAGGATGCCCAGCGCGGTATCGCCAGACCAGCCGTAGGAGCGGAGCTGCTCGGCCGGTTCGATGGAATTGCCGATGTCGATGGCGGGTTTCTTCGTCTCGACATAGAAGGCGCGGCGATTGCCAGCGAGGAAGGTGTAATCGGGATGCTTGACGGCGCCGCCGCTGCGCAAGCCCGCTTCGTGCAGCACCTGCTCGCCCAGGTCCCAGCCGAGCGCGCGGAAAAAGGGATTGACGAATTGTTCTCGCAGCTGGGCTTCGTTGTAATCGGGCTGCTGGAAGCGTTCCCGCTCCCGCTCGAATTTATCGACCAGTTGGGTCAGGCTCTCGGGCGCGGTCATTATGTCTCCTCCACAGCGCTTGCCCCAATGTCTACCTTAATGCCGTGCGTACGGGCGAGCCGCCGGCTCGCCCCTACATCTTGTGTGTTTTGGCGGGCGACCTACTACCGCGCGTAGGTCGCGTAGACACTGACCGCCGACACCGCGGTTCGCTCGCCCCTACATTTTCCTCTGTGCCCTCTGTGCCTCGGTGGTGAATCACCCGCCCAGCGCCTCGAAAGCCGCTTGCCGACTCCGCGCCGCCGCCAGTTGCTCGGCTTGCAGCTTCCGCGCGAGAGCCGCCAAATCACTCGCCATCGGCTTCAGATCAACGCGATTCGCCGTGTTGATCTGCTCGACCCACTCGGTCCGCAGGGCGTCGATGCCGTGCAGCCCCCCAGCGATCGCCCCGCCCATGCCGGCGATGGAGTCGTTGTCGCGCCCGTAGTTGGTTCCGCCGAAGATGGTCTCTTCGTAGTCGCCGCCTGTGACCACCAGAAAGCCGAGCGCGATTGGTACTTCTTCAATGGCCTGCTCGCGGCTGGGCGTATAGTTGTTGCCCCCGTTGCCGCGCGCGCCTTTGAAGTCGTCGGGCGCGGTGTCGTACTCGCGCATAACATCGCGCAGGGGAGCGATGGCTTCGCGCCAGTCGGTCAGCGTGCTCGCTTTATCGGCGATGGCGGCGATGCAATCGGCGGTGCCGTCTTTCGCGACTGAGAGCGCGGCGTCGATGATGGAGCTGACCGAGGCATCGGGCTTCAAGGCTTCGGCGACGCAGGTCGCTTGCACGGCGGCCGCTTCCAGCCCAAAGCTGACTTGATGAGCGCTGAAGATATCGACCGCTTCGGCATAAGCGCGGGCGGGATCACAGGCGTTGACGATGCCCACGGGCGCGGCGTACATGGCGGCCCCGCAATTGACCATATTGCCGACGCCAGCGTAGCGCGGATCGGCGTTGGCCAGCCAGCGCATGAAAAGCCATTTCTCGGGGTAGAAGAGGCGCTCGACCAGGAGCATCTCTTTTCCGCGCTCGGGCACCCAGCGCAACTCCTGCGCCATCATGGGCACGATGCGGCGCATGAACTCGTGGGCGTCGAGATGGTCGCCGTGCTCGATATAGCAGCGGCTCAGCAGCTGCGCCATGTGGCTGTCGTCAGTATAGCGCCCATCGCCTTTGCCGAGATCGGAGGGACCGTCCCAGCCTTCGACCAAATCGGTGATATAACCGTAGCGCGCGCGAATTTCTTCCGGCATGCGCCCCTCGGCCGGCGCGCCCAGGGCGTCTCCAATGGCGCCGCCGTAGAGGCAGCCCTGGATTTTCTTCAAGAGCAGATCGCTTGGCTCGGTCATTAGCTCATTCCACCTTTCATGCGTTTTCATAGATTATCTTCAAAACAACAACAGGACGCTTGTAGACCCTCGCGCTGCATGGCAGCGGCTCACGCAAAAGGCTTTGCGTCCCGCTGCGCTAAGCTCCCCTTCCCTAGCTTGCTGGGGAAGGGACCGGGTCACGTAGACATAGACCTTCGGGGATGGGGTTTGCCCTGTGCCGTTGTGGCGAATTACCCGCACAGCGCAGCAAAAGCATCTCGCCGAGCCTGGGCGGCCGCCAACTGCTCGGCTTGCAGCTTCCGCGTCAGCGCCGCAAGATCGTCCGCGATGGGCATTAGATCGATGCGGTTGGCGCTGTTGATCTGCTCGACCCATTCGGGCCGCAGAACGTCGATGCCGTGCAGCGCGCCGGCGATCGCCCCGCCCATGCCAGCGATGGAGTCGTTGTCGCGTCCGTAATTGGTCGCGCCAAAGACGGTCTCTTCGTAATCGCCGCCGGTGACGACCAGGAAGCCCAGCGCAATCGGGACTTCTTCGATGCTGTGCGAGCGGCTGGGCGTCCAGTCATCGCTGCCGTTGCCGCGCTCGGTTTTGGCGTCATCGGGCGAGGTGTCGTATTCACGCATGACATCGCGCAGGGGGCCAATGGCTGCGCGCCAGTCGGTCATTGTGCTGGCGGCTTCGGCGATGGCGGCGATGCAATCGGCGGTGCCGTCTTTGGCGACTGTCAGCGCGGCGTCGATGATGGAGGCGACCGAAGCATCGGGCTTGAAGGCTTCGGCGACGCAAGCGGCTTGTACAGCGGCCGCTTCCAGCCCAAAGCTGACCTGATGCGGGCTGAGTACATCGACCGCTTCGGCGTAGGCGCGCTGCGGATCGCAGGCGTTGACGATGCCGATGGGCGCGGCGTACATGGCGGCGCCGCAATTGACCATATTGCCGACGCCGGCATAGCGCGGGTCGGCATTGGCCAGCCAGCGGATGAAGAGCCATTTTTCGGGATAAAAGAGGCGCTCGGCCAAGGGCATCTCGCGTCCGCGGTCGGGGATCCAGCGGGTTTCGTAACCGATCATGGGTCCGATGCGGCGGAAGTACTCGTGAGCGTCGAGGTGGTCGCCGCGCTCGATATAACAGCGGCTGAGCAGCTGCACCATGTGGCTGTCGTCGGTGTAACGGCCATCGCCGCGGCCGCTGGTGTCGTTTGGCGCGTCCCAAGCTTCGACCAAATCGGTGATATAACCATAGCGCGCCCGAATCTCATCCGGCATGCGCCACTCGGCGACGCCGCCCATGGCATCGCCAATCGCGCCGCCGTAGAGGCAGCCCTGGATTTTCTTTAACAGGAGATCGGGTGAATCCGTCATTAGTTGTTGCATCCTCTCGTTCGCAATTTGCAGTTTTTCAGCAGTAAAATACGCTATCAGAATGCATAGTTGTAGGGGCGAGCCGCCGGGTCGCGTAGACACTGACCGCCGGCTCGCCCGTACACACAGCAAATATGAAGCAATGCCTACAGGCATGCAAAAGCACAGCCGGAAGATTTATCGCCGCGCGTAGACACAGCGGATCAAACGCCCCTACAGCGTCGTTTGTAGAAAAAACGCATCCCTCTGTGCACTCTGTGTTGCCTCGTTTTCCTCTGTGGTGAGCCCTTGCAGGATTGACAACAGAGCCCCGATTACATAAACCGCACCGAGTAGACCACCGCCAAGTTGTTCGTCAGGCAGCGCCAGTTGTCGCCGCGATCATCGGAGACGTAGAAGTTGCCCGCCGTCGTGCCAAAGGCGAGGGTGTCGCCCGTCTTGTCCAGCGCGTGGCGGAAGACCAGGTCGTAGCAGTTGGCTTGCGGCAAGCCGCGCCGCAGATCCTGCCAGGTGTCGCCGCCGTCTTCGGTGCGGCTGATGACCAGGGCCCGATCGACCGGTACGCGATATTCGGCGCTGACCGCCGGCGCCACCCAGGCGACGCGCTCGTCTTGATCATCGACCGCCAGCGCGAAGCCGAAACCGGCTGGCCCGCCGTTTTTGTCGGAGATATCGCGCCACTGCAAACCGCCATTTTCACTGCGGAAGATGCCGCAATGATTCTGCTGCCAGAGCACATCGGGATTCGACGGGCTGGCGAGGATGATATGCGGGTCGTGCCCGTGCTCGTGCATCGGATCGGGCAGGTAATCGGCGTAGAGCCCGCGATTGCGCGCTTCCCAGCTTTCGCCGCCGTCCATGCTCACATAGACGCCGCCGACGCTGATGCCGATGGTGAGGCGGCGGCTGTCGCGCGGGTCAACCTGAATGGCGACCGCCCCCGGATGATCGCGCCCGGCGCCGAACCAGTGCGTATTGCTGGGATGATGCCAGAGCGTATCGACCAACTGAAAGGAATCGCCGCCATCGTCGCTGACGAAGAGGCCGCCGGGGTCGGTGCCGACATAGAGGCGATTGGGCTCATCGGCGCCGCCGGGCTCAACCAGCCAGATGTAATTGGTCTTGGCGGGCACGCTGAAATCGGGCGGGCAGGCCGCGCCTTCGTAATATTTCGGCGCTTCGACTTCTTCCCAACGGGCGCCCAGATCGCGCGAGCGGTGCAGCTTGCCGCCCCAGTGCCCGTGATCAAGACTGACCCAGATCGTGTCCGTGCGCGGATCGCGGAAAGAATAGACGACCGGAATCGCTTCGAAATGGGCCGACTCGACCGCCCAGTCGCCGCCGTCCCGGTTCATGATGAGCAAGCCTTTGCGCGTGCCGACGAGGAGTTTCTTGTGCAAAGTTCAGCCTCCGGAGAGTGCTTGGACGATGAAGATTTTCGTATCGGCGGAGACGCGGTCGGAGAGGGTCTGCTTGTCGCGCAGGAGCTCGTCGCCGACGAAGATATTGACGTGTTTGCGCAGGGCGCCCTGCTCGTCGATGATGTAATCGCCCAGCCCGCGCCAGCGGTTATCGACGGCGGTCACGATCTCGGCGACGGTGCATGCGTCGATCTCGCACTCGCAGAGGTCGGGGAAGAAGCGTTTGAGGTTGGGCGTGAATTTTACCTGCGCCATGATGGTGAATTAGAACGGACGAGGGGCGTGGTTGTCAAGATTCAGCGCGCCAGTTGTAGCTCGCCCGCTTTTTTCACCACCGAGCACACCGAGTTTTGGCGAGGGCGCCGAGGATTTGGTTATTAGCCACAAAGAAATATAGGAACAACTCTGTGAGTCGCCCGCCAGATTATTGCAACAGTTCGAGGTAATCGCAGTGGCTCGGCTTGAATATGCCGAAATCGCGCCGGTCGAAGGTCGCGATGCGTCTGATGTCCAGGCGTTCGGCGATTGCCATGATGCAGCAGTCGACTAGGTCGAATCGAGCATCTGGATAGGCGCTTACAATTTCGCGTACTATTGCCAAGTCTTCCATGCCTACCGCTTCAAGCTGAACATCTAACTGCATAAAGTACTCAAGGAAAGTGCGCATCCCGCGGTGGCCAATGTCGCGCGTTATGAGATAACTCACTTCTGGCAGGACTACATCGGGCACGAGCATAACTTCTGTGTTTTGCGAAAGGAAATCCATCGCGTCTTGATGATGGATATCCTTGGCGTTGTAGAGCGCATAGACCAAGTTGCTGTCCGCGATGAAGGTCATCGGCTGGCGCGGCGTTTCAAGTAGTCTGCGAATTCTGTGTTAAGTATCTCTCGGCTGCGCTCGGAGGTATCTACGGGCTCGGGCGATGCCAGCCCGGCGGCTTTGGCGTTTCTGGCAAAGTCGGCGCCTGTAGCCCGGCGCTTCTGTTTGGCGGCGCGCTCAGCCTCGTCGCGCTCAAGCAACTCGCGCAGCAGGTCGCCAACTTCAATGTCATTGCGTTTTGCCAGTTTTTCCAATTGAAGCGCGACGTCTTCGGGGATGTCGATGGTCATGGGTGGATCCTCCGCTTGGGGGGATTATACCATTGAATATGTGATGAGCGGTTATGGTGTTTTTCACCACCGAGGTCACCGAGTTTAAAGAGAGGCCGCCGAGGATTTGGTTATTAGCCACAAAGTCACGAAGGGCGCGAAGGGCGCAAAGTCGTCAGTTGCCATTATGTGAAACTGTAGCTAAATTTAGCGAAGGGAGACGTGGAGACTCTAAGCCATGGCAGAACCTAACTTCAAGAATCGCACGCTGTTTCATGGCGAAAACCTCGAGTTTCTGCGCGGCATGAACAGCGAGACGGTTCACCTCATCGCCACTGACCCACCGTTCAACAAGAATCGCGATTTTCACGCGACGCCGGAGAGTCTGGCGGCCGGCGCGAAATTCAAAGATCGCTGGCGCTGGGACAACGACGTTCACGAAGAATGGACCGACAGTATCAAGGACGACTGGCGCGCCGTCGAAAGCGTGATTGCGGCGGCGCGAGTAGCCTATGGCGACGACATGGGCGCGTTTCTATGCTGGCTCGGCGTGCGCCTGATGGAGATGCATCGCATACTTCGATTGGATGGTACGCTTTATCTGCATCTTGATCGCACAGCCGTCGCCTATGTCAAATGCCTGCTGGACGGCATATTTGGTCAAAAGAACTTCATCACCGAAATAATCTGGAATTACGGCACGCCGTCTGGTGGCAGGGCTGGCGGGAAAAAACCCATTAAGGCTCATGAAACACTGCTCGTCTACGCGAAGCAGTACAGCAAGCATACGTATAACAAGCAGTACACGCCGTACTCCGAGAATTACAGGACAAATTGGTTTAGGCACATGGATGCCGACGGTCGAAAGTATCGCACTCGAAAACGCAAAGGAGAAATCGTCAGGCAATATCTTGATGAGAGTCCGGGCGTACCCTTATCGGATACTTGGACGGATATAAAGTCGCTCTATGGCTCGTCAGGGTGGTTTCCCAACAACAGAGGCGAGATAACGGGCTATCCCACCCAGAAACCCCTCGCGCTTTACCGCCGCATCATTGAAGCCGCCAGCAATGAAGGCCATTATGTGCTTGACCCCTTCTGCGGCTGCGCCACCACGCCGGTAGCTGCCGAGCAACTGGGACGGCAATGGGTCGGGATAGACATTTGGGACAAAGCGCATGAGACAGTCCTTAACCGCCTGGCAGATGAGGGTATGCTCACAGAAGACAAGAAACCGCTGCAATTTTGGACAAAGCGCGTTCACTACGAAACCGAGCCGCCGCGCCGCAGTGACGACAACGAATTGGCGGCGCCCAGCCTCAAGCTGAAGACACCGCGAGCAGTGGAACCTTGGGAGAAACTGACGCATCGTCAGATGGTGAAGGTATTGGAAGTTGCGCAACGCAGCAATGGCAATGTAATCTGCGCCGGCTGCGGCCGCGAACTGGAACGCGAGTTCATGGAATTGGATCATATCACGCCGCGGGTGGACGGCGGCGAGAATCACATCCGCAACCGCATTTTGCTCTGTCGCCCCTGCAATGGTCGCAAGGGGCAATATCTGACGCTGCGCGGATTACTGCGCGAGAACAAGAAGGTCAATTGGATGAAAGACGAAGGCTTGGCGCAGTTGGCGCGGGAGCATGCGCGCGAGCGAGCCGACTGGGTGTGGGATAATTTTGAGAGCGAGGAGTGTCAGGCGCTGGTTGGTGGTGTAACGAACCACAAAGGCGAGAAGGCCACAAACATAATGTAGGGGCGGCGCACTGTTCCAAACGGTCATTTGATTGACTAGGTTCTGTTGACATTTTGATATTGGCATTTTCATAAATGCGTAAAATGGTCTT
>JAPOYT010000153.1 GCA_026706445.1 Chloroflexota bacterium | reverse complement strand
AACTTGAATCCGCGCGCCAGCTCAATCGATACGCCGCTGCACGCCTTCATCCCTTTCCGCCATGTTGATCACAGTCATCCCAACGCCGTCATCGCCATCGCCGCCGCCAGCAAGGGCGAGCAGCTCACAAGAGAAATCTACGGCGACGCGGTCGCCTGGCTCGATTGGCAGCGTCCCGGCTTTGATCTGGGTCTCGCCTTGCAGGAAACAATCGCCGCGAAGCCGGGCATCGTCGGCATCGTGCTCGGCGGGCACGGTCTCATCAACTGGGCGAACGATGACAAGCAGTGCTATGAGCGCTCGCTGACGCTCATCGAGAAAGCGGCCCGTTACCTGGCGGGAAAAGACCTCGGCGAGGCCGCTTTTGGTGGCGCGAAATACGCCAATCCATCCGACAGCGAGCGCGAGGCGCTTTTGGCCGATGTGCTGCCGAGACTGCGCGGCTTGGTATCCCAAGAAGAATCGTCAGTGTCTACGCGACAGAGTCGCTTCATCAGCACCGTTCAGTATGACGGCGAAATGTTGAGCTTCGTCAATAGCGTCGATGCCGCTCGACTGGCCGAGTTGGGCACCTCTTGCCCCGACCACTTCTTGCGCACCAAGATCAAGCCGCTCTACGTCGATTGGGATCCGCAGGCGGAGGACGCCAATGCCCTGGTCGATAAGCTAGCCAGCGGCATCGAGCGCTATCGCGCCGATTACAGCGCCTACTATGAAGCCTGCAAACTTCCTGATAGCCCGCCAATCCGAGATCCGAATCCGACCGTGATTCTGATCCCCGGATTGGGCATGGTCGCTTACGGGGTGAACAAAAGCGAATCGCGCGTCACTGCCGAGTTTTACCGTTGCGCCGTCGCCGTCATGCGCGGAGCGGAAGCGGTCGGCGATTATGTCGCGCTGCCGCGGCAAGAAGCCTTCGATATCGAATACTGGGCGCTGGAAGAAGCCAAGCTCCGCCGCATGCCGCCGGAGAAGGAACTGGCGCGCAAAATTGTGCTGGTCATAGGCGCCGGCAGCGGCATCGGCGTCGCGACGGCCAATCGCGTCGCCGACGATGGCGCCCACGTTGTCTGCGCGGATCGCAATCTCGACGGGGCGGCGGCAACAGCGGACGCGCTCGCAGCCAAGCACGGTCCCGGCATCGGCGTGGCCGGCTCGGGCATCTCGAATTGCGGCCCAGCCATCGCCCTCTCGGTCGATATCACCGATTCAAGCAGCGTCAAAGCCATGCTGGATCAAGCCGTGCTTGCCTATGGCGGCATCGACGACATCATCGTCAGCGCCGGCGTATTCTTTACACCCGATGCCGCGGGTCGCAACTCGGTTGAGCAGTGGCGCCTGAGCTTCGATGTAAACGTCCGCGGCGGCTATGTCGTCGCCGATTGCGCCCGACCGCTCTGGCAGGCGCAGAATCTGCCGGCCTCGCTCGTGCTGACAACCAGCGTCAACGCCGTCGTCGCCAAAGCCGGCTCAATCGCCTACGATGCCAGCAAAGCGGCCGCCAATCACCTCTTGCGCGAGTTGGCGATTGAGTTGGCGCCGCTCGTGCGCGTGAACGGCTTGGCGCCGGCGACCGTGGTCAAAGGCAGCAGCATGTTCCCGCGCGACCGCGTCATCAAATCCTTGCTCAAATACAATCTCGATTTCAACGAGGACGAAGACACGGAGACGCTGCGCGAACGTCTGGCCGACTTCTATGCCCAGCGCACCCTAAGCAAACGAACCATCAGCCCCGAAGATCAGGCGGAAGTGGCTTATCTGCTGATCACCGATGCCTTCAGCAAAACGACGGGGCAGCTGATAAACGTGGACGGCGGCCTGCGCGACGCTTTTCTTCGTTAGGGGTTGTAAGCTTCAGAGACATCGAGTCACGGAGGATGATTGCGGGATAACATCTGTTTTCGAGAATGACTATGAGGAGCATGTATGGGCAAAGAGCCTCAGTGTCGCAATGAAGTGATGACAGCCGCTCTCGATATCTTGTCTGATGGAATCCCACGAATGGCTAAAGAGATATGCTGGGAGTTGCGCCGTATCTATGGCTGGACAATGATCAACAAGAGTATGGTCAACAGTGTGCTCTACTTGGACGCTACACTGTATGTCCACTACGATAGTCACAACTACACATATCGAATCCGCTAATCTAGAGCAATCGTTGTAGCCCGCGACTCTGTGCCGTCGGTGTCTCTTTGCCTATGTAGCAATTTCATCCCCGCGCCTCAAAGGTCCTGACATAATTCACAATATCCCAGCGCTGAGCCGCGCTCAACTCGCCCTCGCATGGCGGCAGATCCCGCCAACCAGCGACCACTGCGCCGTACAGGAAGTCGTCGCGCGCCGTGCTCAGCCGATTCCGCAGCGCGCGGAAATCCGCCGACTGCCCCTGCCAATCGAAACAGCGCGCGCGATAAAGCGCTTCGCCCCGCGTCAAGGATTCTGCGTCCGGCAGGGCAGTATTGACCTGCTCCAGCGGCGGGCGCAGGGTTCGCTCATAATCGCGCTGCCGCTCGCCGATGAGCGCCGCGCCAAAAGCCATGATTCCAACCGAAACAACCAATGCGCCAAGCGCCAATGCCGCGCTCGTTGGCGTCAAATGCAAGCCGCTTATCAGGCTTTGCGCCCGCCGTCGTAGTAGCGCGGCGAGAATCGCAGCCATCGTCAGCAGCAGCGCAACGTGAATCACATTTGGATTCCGCAGTTGCGCAACCGCCGCCGCTTCGCTGATAGCCCAATTGGTCGCCACCCGCGTCACCGCGCCGGTCTTGTCCACAACATCAATCAGCGACCACCATTCGCCGGCTTCGTTGATATCGTCGCCCGCCGCCACAAACAGCCCGTCTTCCACTTGCTCCGCCCGGTACCAGGGACTGCGAATTCCACGACTCGGATTAACCAACTGAATGGTTACGCTCACATCCGTCGCCCGCGCGTCGCCGCGAGTGACCACCGTGTCATACGTGTTGACCCCAGGTCCGCCCGGGATAATGGCGGATGTAAAGGTGAACTCGCCGATTGTCTGCGTGACCTGCGGACTTTCAATCTCGCTGCGTAGCGACTGTGGCTCGGGTACCGGCGTCGCGCTCAGCCAGGCGACGGCGAAGAGCAGCGCCAGCATCAGCCACACTTCCAGCCGCAACGCCTTTCCTGTTTCAGCAGCCAGTTGCAATCTTGTACGCAATGGGCCTGGCAGAATCGCAAACGCCGCATCCAATCGCGCCGCCAGTTGCGGACGCAGGACGACATGCTGCCAGCCGCCAATCAATAGCAGGGGCGCCACCATAAGCAGCTTGACGCCCAAAGTCCGTCCATAGCTTGTATCCAAATCGGATGGCGTCAGGAAAAAATTCATTGCGTTGTATATGCCGCTGACAATCATCAGCGCGACAAGCGGCGTGACGATCCGCGAGAATCGCAGCATTACCGCGCGTATGGCGCTCCGCCTCGCATCTTCGCCTAGCGAAGCCAAAGCCGGGGGCAGCGCCAGCGTCAGCGTCAGCGCGCCGCCCAGCCAAAATGCGGCGACGAGCGCGTGAATCCAATCCACTGCGATCGCCAGCCAAGGCAATAGCGTCGAGCCGGCCGCATGGCTGGTCACCATGGTCAAGCCGATGAAAAGCGCGCCCAGCCAGGGCATTCCTTTCCAGATGCCGGCTGATATCTGTGGCATCAACGCGCGATAGTATTCCGAAACAAATATGAGGACTGCGCTGAAAATCAGGAGCGCCATGCGGAACACCCAGACATCGCCAAATCGTGATCCCATGAGCACAACCCCCCAAAGATTTCGCTCAATCACTTGGCGGGCATCGGCATTAAAAAAGACCATGGATTGCTGCAGCAGCGCGATCAGGCTGGCGAGCACAGCCAGAATAACCGCTCCAATCAAGCAGGCTCGCAACCGGCGCATTACGCGATCAGGCAAGCCGGCGCCGAGTCTAGCGCCGCCCCAGGCCGGCAGCAGCACAAGCGCATAAAGCAGCGACGAGCCGAAAAAGAGGAAATTCGCCAGGTTGAGCGCCGCCCGCCAAAGCGCTTCAAGCGGTATGGCGCGGTCATCGGCCCGCGATCCGGCGACGCCGCCCACCTCTTCGCCGACGAAAAACACGCGACTCTCGGCGATGACATGTCCATCGCTGGCGAATGCCGGGCGCAGTTCAACTATATACGCGCCATCGCTCAGACCGGCTGGCACTCTTAAAGCCAGCAGCGCGCGATTCTCATAGTCCACAGCGCCGCTTGCGATGATTGCGCCCGACTGGTCGCGCAAATTGATTTCGCTAAAGCGCGGCTCCAGGTCTTCGCTGAACCAATACTGCAGACGCGTCGGCGGACGTTCCAGCGTGCTGCGGTCGGCCGGAATCGCGCGGACGACGTAGCCGTGCGCCTTGGCGGTCGACAGGTACGTCATAAATAAGACTAAGAGCAGCAGACAATGTCGCCCGTTCAATTTCGCCTCGATTGCTTTCGCGCTTATTCCACGCATCACCCTGACATTGTACTCGAATCGCGCCGCAGAATTGTCCTCGCTTGATTCCGATAGCCTATTGATTGAGCAGGACTCGTTGACTAAGATAGTCGGTCAGTTCAACCGTTTGTTCATCCACCAGCGAGTACGAGTCCATGACGGACGGCGACAACAGCAGAAATTTCATCACCGAGATCATTGATGAACATAATGAGAATGGCCGCTTTAATGAAGTGGTGCGCACGCGCTTTCCGCCCGAGCCCAACGGCTATCTTCACATCGGCCACGCCAAATCGATTTGCCTGAACTTCGGTATCGCCGAACGGTACGGCGGTCTGTGCAACCTTCGCTTTGACGACACCAATCCAGCCAAAGAAGAGCAGGAATATATCGACGCCATCACCGAAGACCTGCGCTGGCTCGGCTACGACTGGGATGATCGCCTTTATTTCGCCTCCGACTACTTTGATGAATTATACGAGATGGCGGTTGATCTCATCCGAATTGGCCGCGCCTACGTCGATGAATTAAGCCCTGACGAAATCAGAGAATATCGCGGCACCTTGACCGAAGCGGGGCGCGAAAGCCCCTATCGCAATCGCCCGGTGGAAGAGAATCTGGCGCTCTTCCAGAAAATGCGCGATGGCGGTTTCAAAGAGGGCGAGGCGGTTCTGCGCGCCAAGATCGATATGACCAGCGGCAACATCAACTTGCGCGACCCGGTGATGTATCGGATTCTCGACGCCGCCCACCCGCGCACCGGCGACAAATGGAAAATCTACCCAATGTACGACTTCGCCCATGGCCAGTCGGATTCGATCGAGGGCATCACCCATTCCATTTGCACGCTCGAGTATGAAGACCACCGCCCGCTCTACGACTGGTATCTGGACAATATCGAAATCTTCCACCCTCAACAAATTGAATTCGCTCGCCTTAATGTAAGCCACACGGTTTTAAGCAAGCGCAAGCTGATTCGGCTGGTGCAGGAAGGCTACGTCCGCGGTTGGGATGACCCGCGCATGCCGACGATTTCAGGTTTGCGCCGCCGCGGTTATTCGCCAGAAGCCATCCGCGAATTCTGCGACGATATCGGCGTCGGCAAGGTGAAAGGCGTCGTCGCCCTTCACAAGCTGGAATATCACTTGCGTAGGCGCCTCAACAAGACTTCAAACCGCGTCATGGCAGTGATTAATCCGCTAAAGGTCGTCATAGAGAATTACCCGGACGACCAAGTGGAGGAGATGGAGGCGGTCAACAACCCGGAAGATGAATCGGCCGGCACGCGCAAAGTACCCTTCTCCAAAGTCTTGTACATCGAGCGCGACGACTTCATGGAAGATCCGCCGCGGAAATTTTTTCGCCTGGCGCCCGGACGCGAAGTGCGCCTGCGTTATGCCTACTTCATCACCTGCGCCGATGTGATCAAAGACGACAATGGCGAGATCATTGAGCTGCGCTGCGTCTATGACCCGGAGACGCGCGGCGGCTCGGCGCCCGATGGACGACGCGTCAAAGCGACTTTGCATTGGGTATCGGCTCAACACGCCATCCAAGCGGAAGCCCGCCTCTATGACACGCTCTTCACCGTGGAGAATCCCGATAGCGATCGCAATAGAGACTTCACTTCCTTCATCAATCCCGATTCCTTGCGCGTGGTCAATCCAATCTACGTGGAGCCGCATCTGCGGAATGCGCTGGCGGGCGATCGCTACCAGTTTGAGCGCCTGGCATACTTCGTCGTCGATCCAGATTCAACGGCGGAAGAGTTGGTATTCAACCGCACGGTCACTTTGCGCGATCAGTGGCGCAAGGACCAGAAGAAGGCTAAAAAGCCGCGACGGAAAAAGCGGCGGCAGCGTCGCCCGGCACCATGAATTATCGCGATGGGCATGACTTTGCGCTATAAGAACTGTTTTAGCATGCGCGCGCCCGGATATCATATCGAAAGCAACACTCTAGTGGCATCCATCCGCCTAATTGCTTTGGTCTTTCTGTTCTTATGCTCCGCAGCGGGCGCGGCGCTGGCGCAGGACCTCGTCTGCAGCGAGACTGTCGACAAGGCATTGATGAGCATCCGACAGAATTGCGCTGATTTGGAGCGCGACAGTCTCTGCTACGCGCATCCGCTTGTGGAAGCCGGTTTTGCAGACAACAGCGCAAAGGCGGATTTTACATCGCCGTCCCAACGAGCTTCTCTGTTTGGCTTGTCAAGTGTCCGCTCCAGCGCGCTGGATTCTCAACAGGCGCATTGGGGCATCGCCCTGCTGCATCTTGGCGCCAACTTGCCGCTGACCTATGAGGGAATGGGAATACTTGTGATGCTGGCGGGCGCGGCCGAAGTCATCAACCAATCCGACCCAGCCGCCGTCACGCAGATTGCCGAACCGCTCAGCACAGCCGCCTTGACCGCAACCACACGCTTCAAGAATCCCGGCATCATTCCGGAACCCTTGGGACCGGTGGCTGTCGATGATCTCTTGCTTGTCGACGCATTCGACGACAGCGGCGATTGGCTGCGAGTTGTGAACGATGGCGAGATCTCTTGGGTAGAGCGCCAGGATCTAGCGCGCTTGAATGCAATGGATGCCCTGCCCGCAATTGGCGTCGGCGCGGCCTTCCCGTTTAAGTCCATGTCCATATCAACAAATCCAGAGTACCCGGAATGCGACCAAGCCGAACCGATGGTCGCCATACAGACGGCGGAGGACTTGCCGACGAGTCTCACGATCAATGGGGTCGATATACATATCGGCTCAATGGTTACCATTCAGCAGGTCCACCGCAACGCGCTGAGTTTGACCGTGCATCGGGGCAAAGTTACGACGATATTTGGACAAACTGTGCGGCAAGGCGAAAGCGTTATCGGCATTCTGGGGCAAACGCCGGCTGGCGCCGCCCAAGTGCTGGACTGGAGCGGCGCGCTCCTTGCATCGGAAGCGGAAATCGCCCGCGGCCAACGCGCGCAAGACGCCTTGAACAGCCTCGCGCGCGTCAACGGCTGGGCGCAGCGCAAAACCTATAAGCATCCGCCGGCGCATGTTCACGTTGTCGAGCGAGGCGATACACTATACAGCATTGCGCGTCTTTATGAGACCAGCGTCGCCGAAATCATCCTCGGCAATCTTGGTGCTGAGCCAATCAAGCTATATAGCGGTACGAAGCTGGTCATACCCAGCCCGGGCAGCGGTTTCGCCGGGCACGGCGCCATCCCGCTTGACGCGACACGTGAATCCTAGCGGCAACGCAGACGTTTTCGGTCCAAAGGCGCTTAAAAGTCCTTTACGAGACGGAGCGCTTTAGCATGTCGACAAACGCAGACCGGTCGGCGCTGGTCGCGACGCGCATCTGCGGCGCGCGCTTGGTGACGCCGAGCACATCCACCACAGTGATCCCACGCTCAAGGCCTTCCCCGGTCGTCACATCGACGCGGTAGTCGCGGTATTCGGCGATGCTCGGGTCAATTACCGCCGCCATCGTGATCGGATCCGGCAAGTCAAATCCGGCCAGCGCGTTCTCCGTCATTGAGGATTCTGACAGGGTGGGTTGGATATCGACGACAAATTCCGCCAGCGCCGTGCCGATGCGGCGG
>JAPOYT010000132.1 GCA_026706445.1 Chloroflexota bacterium | reverse complement strand
TACGCGAATTCTGCTCAATCCGATTCTTGTCGTAGAAGTCATTTCGCCGTCTTCAATCGACCATGACCGGGTGGTGAAGCGAGATTTCTACCAAATGGTTGATTCCATTCAAGCTTATTTGATTGTCGAACAGGACCGTCCATTGGTCGAACTCTACACCCGCGGCGAATCGGGCTGGCGTTTGCAAGCCTACTCCAAGCTGGATGATGAAATACCGCTTGAAGCGCTGGGTTGTAGCCTTCCCCTGAGGGACATTTATCAGCGCATTGAATTTGAAGAAGGACCGCCTGCCAACCCCGCGCAAAACACTTAATTGAAGAGAGCGCGGTTGTCGAACCGCACTCTCATCATTTGCTAAAGCATTCGTCCGCTAGATGCCGCCAGGGACGAGAAACCGAGAACGCTACTCCGCTTCTATTAGCGCGACCTCGCCCAGCGTCTCCAGTTGCTCCTGGATCGCGCTGGCGTCACCTACCACGACGATGATGAAGTCTTCGGGTCGGATGTAGGTGTTGGCGATTTCCAACACATCGTCGGTTGTTACATCTTTGATGTAACCCAGCCACTTGTTGAGCCGGTCCAGTTCGACGCCACGGATCTTGTAGGACGCCACCGCTTCGACGAAGTCTTGATAAGTCTCAAGACCAAACACCCACTCGCCGACAATGCCGTCGCGCGCGTCGTTGATCTCCTGGTCAGTGAGCGGCTCGGATTGAATGCGCTCGATTTCGTTGAAGACTTCTTCGAGGGCGGGAGCGATGACATCATTGCGCACATCCGCCGCGACTCGGAAGTAGCCCATATCGGCCGGAAAACTGAAGCCGGAGCCGATGCTGTAGGTGTAGCCCTTTTCTTCGCGGATGTTCTGCACCAGGCGCGACGAGAAAGTGCCGCCCAAGACATGGTTCAGCACGCGCGCCGGGAAGTAGTCAAGGCTGGCGCCCTGAATGCCGATATTGCCGATTCGGAAGGTCGCCTGCGTGCTGCCCGGGCGATCCACCAACAATATCTGCTGGCCGCTGTTCTCCGGCAATGCGGGATAAGCGATGGCCTCAGCCGAACCTTCCCAATCGGCGAAGTGCTGCTCGGCGTAGGCGAGACCTTCCTCGGTGGTGATGGCGCCGGCGATGATTAGCACGGCGTTATCCGGCGTGCTGCGCGACTCATAAAAGGCGACGATGTCATCGCGGGTGATGGCTTCGAGAGACTCTAGGGTGTACAGATTACCGTAGCCATGTTCGCTGCTGTAGAGCCGATTGTCGAAGATGCGGCGAGCGACGAATCCGGGCTGAGCCATACCGGCTTCCAGGCTGCTGATCCACTCCGTCTGCTCGCGTTCGAATTCATTCTCGGGGAAGTTGGCGTTGAGAGCCATATCGGCGAGCAGGTCAAATGCCAAATCGGCGTCTTCGATCAAGGCAAAGACGCCAAGCTGCAGAAAGTCGCTTGAGCCAACACTGCCGACGGCGCCGCCAACCTGTTCGATCGCGCCGGCGATGTCTTGGGCGCTGCGGGTTTCCGTGCCGCGCGAGATCAAGTATCCGGTAATGCCCGCTGTGCCTGCCAAGTCCGTCGGCTGGGCGGTTGAGCCGCCGGCGAGGTAAACATCCAGCGAGATGATGGGCATATTGGGTTGCTCGATGACGACCACTTCCAAGCCGTTGTTCAAGACGTTTTCGGTAATGGTCGGGAAGTTAAACTCGTTCGAGTCCAGCGGCGGCGGCGGTTCATCCTGTTCGATGACGTAGCGGTAATCCGGTTCGTGTTCAACCGTTTCTTCGGCGGCGTAAGGTTCTACCGGCGGGGGCGCTTCGGCGTCGGTTTCCACTACATTGAAGACATGGCGATCAGATTCTTCCAGGTATTCAAGCGCTACCCGCTGAATATCCTCGCTGGTCACTGCTTCATAGCGATTGATGCCGGAGAATACCGCCTGCGGATCGCCGCTGTAGTAGTTAGCGCTTTGCACGCTTTCCGCCAAGCCCAGAGCTGTTTCCAAACCCAGGATATTACTGCTTCTGATACCGGCGATGACTTTTTCAAGCTCTTCTTGGGGTACGCCTTCGTCGATGATCTTTTGAAGCTCCTCGTAGGACGCTTCTTCGAGTTCCGCCAGATCGACACCCACATTGGCGAGCAGGATGAAGGCGAAATAGCCGGGACCGCGGTTGCCGTCTATCCAGGCGTCTGCTTGCAGCGCTTTGCCGGTATCGACCAGTCGCTTCGCCAGGCGACTGGAATCGCCGACGCTCAGGACGCGCGAGAGTACGCTTAGCGCGGGGTAGTCCTCATGAACCAGCGGCGGAATCTCGTAAGCGACCAGCAGCGCCGGTATGTTGATGAAGGGATCTTCAATGGTGATGAATTCGGCTTCTTCTTGGTCAACCGGCACAAATTCCGGCAGCGCAGGCGGGTCGTCTCCACCCGGGATAGGACCGAACAGGTCTTCAATCATCGTCTTCGTGACTTCAAAGTCGATGTCACCGGCGACGACCAGCGTGGCGTTGTTCGGTAGGTAGTAGGTTCGGTGAAACTCAATGACATCTTCAATTTGCGCTGCATTGACATCGTCAATGTTGCCGATCGCGGGACGTTTGTAGGGCTCGTAGGAATAGGGCACGGTGATCAGGGCTTTCACCGCCGTGCCGTAGGGTCGGTTGTCATAACTCCTTTGCAGCTCTTCAATGACGATGGCGCGCTGATTATCGAGATTCTCCTGCGTCACATCCAAGCCGGCCATGCGATCGGCTTCTAGCCAGAGGGCCAGGGGCAGTTGATGCGAAGGAACTGTGTCGTAGTAGACGGTGTAATCGTTGTTGACATAGGCATTCGACGAGCCGCCAACCGGCTCCAGCAACTGATCCATGCCGTTGTTGGGAACATGTGGCGAACCCTCGAACATCATGTGTTCAAAGAGATGCGCGAATCCACTCTTGCCTGGGGGGTCGTTGGCGCTGCCGACTCGATACCAAATATCCACCGCAACCGTTGGCGCAGTGGTATCCCGCACCAGGATGACTTCAAGACCGTTTTCCAGCCAGTAGCGCTCCAGATCAAGCGACTGTTCCGCCTCGGCATAACTGAGCCCGCTGACCAGCAGCAGGACCAAGATTAAGAGCATGCGACGCTTCATTTGTACCTGTCTCCTTTCGATGCACAGTTTCACTGTAGCATGAAAGACGGTCGTTACAAAGTCGTTGCGCCGCTGTTAATCGTCTGTAAACCTCAGATGGGAATCGTCAGCGATTCGAGGTCGCGCGGATAATACGTGAGCATTTCCGCGCCGTCCTCAGTCACGAGCACGGTATCCGAATGCCGAAATCCGCCAAGATCCGGAACATAAAGTCCTGGTTCCACGGTGAAGACCATGCCGGCTTCGATCGGGGTGTCATCGCCGATATCGAGGAAAGGTCCCTCGTGATAACGCAAGCCGATCGTGTGTCCGCTGTGATGCTTCCAGTGGGTCATCAGGTCATGCGCATTGAAATAGGCGCGGACTTCGCGGTCGACCTCGCTGCAGGGCTTGCCGGGTTCCAGCGCTTCCATGGCAATCGTCTGCAGGTTGTGCATGTGCCCAAAGAAGCGCTTCTGCTCGTCTGATGGCTGCCCGAGAATCATGGTGCGTTCGAGCTCGCTGACATAGCCCCAGACAGCCGCGCTCGCGCCGGTAACCAGGACGTCGCCGGCTTGAAACTTGATGTTGCTGGTCAAGGCATGGGGGATGGCGGCGTTACGCCCGATCTGCCCGCGATAGCCGGCGATGGCGCCGGTGAACCAGGCGCTGTTGCCGCGCCAAATTGGACCAATGGTCTCCAGCATCGTCAGCGTCGCTTCATCGCTGGCGCGCTGCGACACTTCTACTTCGCCAATGCCGACTGCGGTGTATTTCTGCAGCAGCGTATGCGCCAGATTGCCCCACTTGCAGCTTTCCTTGAGCAATGCGATTTCCGCCTCCGACTTGACCATCATCTGGTCTTCGATCGGCGCGCGGCAGTTGAGGACCTCGCTGCCAGTCAGCTTCGAGAGCGTTTCGCCGCGATAACCGAAGATCCAGGGGTAGCCATCGCTGTCAGCGCCAATTCTGCCGTCAATGCCCATGTCCTTGATGAGGTTGATCAGCACATTCATCGGATGGTTGAGGTCGGGATATTCAGAATAGTGGGCGACGCGGTCGATGATGGACATCGACTCGGCGTGTTCCAACTCCAGGCGCGGGACGAAGAGTGCGCGTTCGCCGGCGCGGCTTATCACGTAGGCCATCGGGCGCTCGGTCGGGATAAAGGCGAAACCGGTGTAATATTTGATGTAGTCGGCATCGAAGAGGACGAGGCCCGTGACATCGAGTTGGTCAATGAATTCGGGCAGAAGTTGGTTGCGCAACGCGTATTCAGCGTCGCTGATTTTGAGCTGGGTTGTGGTGAGGGGCATTGGCGCCTCTGCAACTGTTTCTATGTATGCGGAGGATTATAGCGTGGGCGCTTCAAGCGCCCAAAGTTAGTCGGAGGCGGCGGGTGAATCAGGCGAATAGCTGAGCGAGCTTAAGCTCGAAACCGGGTAAGACATCTTCACCGGAGAGTGCGCCGTCTTCCGCAACAAACTCGCGCTCGACGTCTCCATTTGCATCAAGCCGGCAGACTTCTACGCCCCTACTGTCGGGAATGACGATCCAGACGAGTTGTGTTTCGCGCCGCAGATAGATAGCGGCTTTTTGCCTCAATTCCGCCAGCGTATTGCTCGGAGATTTAATCTCGACGGCAAGATCGGGCATCGTCGGCGCCCATTTCTTTTGCAGCGGCGGCGCCGAGACATCGACGCGTCTGAAGGCGACGTCGGGACCGAGAACGGTGCTTCGGTCTTCTTGCGAGTAGTAGCCGGCGTCCACGGTTGGGATACCAAGCTTTCGCTGAGGATCAAAAAGTCGAATGCAGTGGTATATCTCGCCAGCAATGAATCCATGCTCTTCGCCTGGTTGAGGCATCTCGACCAATTCTCCATTGATTAGCTCAAAGCGCTTATTTGCGTTTTCAGGCTGGCAGGCGAAGCGCCAAAACTCGTCAACATCGAAAACACGCTCTTGGACTTCCATAACTGTCTCCAGCGCTCAAGCATTTGTTAACATAATCCTACCACGCGGCGATTCGCATTTCAAAATACTCGGGAATATGACAGGCAAAGGGCGAGGTCGCGTAGACACTGACCGCCGCCAATGACTCGCCCCTACACATTCCTTGATTGAAAAGCTTCAGTTTACAGCACCGGCGCCCCAGCCGCCCGCGGAATGAACTGACCGGCGCCATTGCGACCCAGCCACTGCTCGCCATCGACCAGCTTCACCCCGCGCTGGTAAACCTGCGCGGGAACGCCCTTGACTGTCATGCCCTCGTAGCAGTTGTAGTCGACGCGCATGTGGTGAGTCTCCGCGCTGATGGTGTGTTCCTTCTCGGGATCCCATACCAGGATATCGGCATCGGACCCCACCGCGATCGTGCCCTTGCGCGGATACATGCCGAAGACTTTCGCCGGGTTCGTGCAGCAGAGCTCAACGAAACGCGTCGGCAATAACCGGCCGCTGTTCACGCCGGAATCCCACATAACCATCATGCGGTCCTCCAAGCCCGGCATGCCGTTGGGGATCTTGGCGAAATTGCCGATGCCCAGTTCCTTGCCCGGGCGGCGATAAGATGGATCCTGCTTCTCGTAGCCGACCCAATCGGTACCGCCGGTCCGCTCGTTCCATTCCTGCCAGGGGCCGTGTCCGCCGTCATACCAAAAGTCGCAATGGTCGGTGCTGACGATTTGCAGCGAACCGTCGCGCACCGCCCCCCACAACACGCTGTGATCGTGCTTGCTGCGGATCGGCGGCGAGCAGACGTATTTGCTGCCTTCAAAGCCGGGCGCGCCCAGGTGCTCGTCGACAGTCAGGAAGAAATATTGCACGCAGGTCTCGCCCATCACCGGGTATCCCAGCGCGCGTCCACGCCGAATCGCCTCGACCGCCTGTTCACAAGTCACATGCACCACATAAAGCGGGCAGCCGGTCAAGCCCGACATGACGACGGCGCGGTTTGTGGCTTCGCCCTCGATCTCCGGCGGACGCGACGAGGCATGCCAAATCGGTTCGGTCTTGCCCGCCGCCAGCAGCGCCGGCGTCAGCGCCGCTTCGACATCGCCGTTTTCAGCATGAACCATCACAATCATGCCGTTATCCGCCGCCACCCGCATGGTGTTGAAGAGGGTTGCGTCATCAATCATGAAGACATTCTTGTACGCCATGAATAGTTTGAGACTGGTGATGCCTTCGTCAATCATCGTTGGAATTTCATTCAAGACAGCGTCATTGAGATCAGTAACAGCCATGTGGAATGCGTAATCGATCTGAGCAATATCGCGCGATTTCGCCCACCAGGTTTCCAGCCCATCGCGCAGGCTGCCGCCGATCGGCTGCACGACGAAATCAATATGCGTAGTTGTGCCGCCGAATGCGGCCGCCTTATGCCCAACATCAAAGTCGTCATTGCTTATCGTGCCGCCGAAGGGCAGGTCGAGATGGGTGTGCACATCGATGCCGCCCGGCATCAGATACTTGCCAGCGCAATCGACGACATCGTGATTGTCGCCGTTGAGGTCCTGTCCAATCAGCGTAATGACTTCGCCTTCGACCAGCACATCGGCGCTCACCATGTCGCTGGCGGTGATGACGGTACCGTTTTTGAATAGTGTTCCCATGAGTTACTCCTTTAGCCAAGCGCCGAGCAGATCGTTACTCGGTATTCGGCTACCATGCGTTATTCCTTTTCGTGTCAAAACTCGATGCCGGCGTAGATTTCCGCCAGTGGCAAATCGCAATTCAAGATCCTCAGTGGCACTGTTGCCTCCAGGTCGTGGTATTCGCGCCGATGCCAGCCATCGTCCATCCGCTCGTACAATTCTACATACACCCGATGTTGATCGATGACGAGAACCATCTGTAATGAAGCAATGCTTTGATAAAAGCGCAGCTTATCGCCACGGTCACGCTCGATTGATGAAGGGGAGGTGACTTCTCCAACCAATGTGGGATTCCACAAGTTTACAGCCCGTTCATCTGTCACCGGCTCGCCGCAAACGACGCTAAAGTCGGGATAAAGGTAGCGGGTCGGGTTGACACGATTGCGCATATCGCTGCTGATGACATGGCAATCACTCCCTTTTAAGAGCTGTCGGAGTTCTCCGCTGGCATTCGCCGTGATAAGGCCGTGGTGAATTGTGCCGCCGGTCAATTCGATCACCTCGCCGTCTATGTATTCGTACCTGATGTCGGTGGCTTCGTCGTAGGCAATGTATTCCTCGACCGTCATTTGGCGGATGCTGTCGATTGCCATAGAAGCTCCTCGCGCGCTTGCTACAAGCGATATTATATCATTCCCCTCTCCTATGCTTTGAAGAGGCGTTAGCGGAACTTAGGGATGATTGTTACACCTTATTCGCCTGCCATGCGCTATTTCTCGCGGCGTCAAAACTCGATGCCGGAGTAGATTTCCGCTAGTGGCAAATCGCAATCCAGCGCTGGCAACGGCACGATGGCGTCCAAGCCGGCGTATTCTTGTGTCTGCCAGCGGTCGTCTTGACGCGAATCCACTTCGACTTGGGCTTTGAATTGGTCGATAACAAGGTAGACCTGAAGCGAGGGGATACTTTGGTATTGTTCGCGCTTGAAGCCGCGGTCTCTGGCGGCTGTCGCGGGCGAGGTCACTTCCGCGACCAGCGTGGGGTTAAACAAGTTTATCGCGCCTTCATCAAGCTCCGGTTCGCCGCGGACGATGCTAAAGTCTGGATAAAGATAGCGCGTTGGACTGACGCTGTTGCGCATGGCGCTGGTGTAAAAGTGAAAGTTACCATCTCTCAGTCGCAATCCCAGCGCGAAACCAACGTTATACATGATTTCTGCGTGATAAGCTGTCCCGCCGGTCATCGGATATACCTCGCCATCAATGTATTCATTCTTGTATTCGCTGGCTTCGTCGAAGGCGAAGTATTCCTCGACCGTCATTTGGCGGATGCTGTCGATTGCCATAGAAGCTCCTCGC
>JAPOYT010000016.1:909-8096 GCA_026706445.1 Chloroflexota bacterium | reverse complement strand
TGCCAATTGAGCTATGGTGGCGCAACCGCGAAATTGTACCACGCCGGCAGAGCGTCCTCAAGGTTTGCTTCCCCTGATGAAAGGCGATTGTACGACGGGCAACACTACATGTCAAGATGAGTCGACGCCGCCGGCATCGGGATCTAAAAAGTCAGCCCGCTGCCAGGCCGGATCGGGATACTGATAAAAGCCCCGCCCCGTCTTCAGGCCCAAATCGCCCCGCTCTACCCGGTCGGTCAGAATTGACCGCGGCCGGTCTTCCGGGTCGCCGCTTTCGGCCGCGTAGCGCAATTCAATATCGCAAATGACATCGAGACCGATGCGATCCATCTGCGCGAAAGGCGGCGGCTTCGATCGCCCGAACTTGATCATCCAGGCGCGGTCGATATCCTCGATGCTCGCCACGCCACTGTCGGCAACGCGCATCACCTCTTTCTTCACCGCCCGCCAAACGCGATTGAATACGAAGCCGGCGCTCTCTTTCCGCACGCGCAAAGGCACAAGCGATATCGCGCGCGCGAATATCGTCAGCGCGTTGAGTACCTCAGGCAGAGTGCAGCTTCCCCCGCCGATTTCCACCATCGGGCTGTCCCAGACCGGCAGATAGAAATGCAAGTTGGCGACTCGCTCGGGTCGTCCAGTCGCGTCTTCCAGCGCGCTCACGCGAATGGAGGAACTGTTTGTGGCGATGATGCCATTGTCCGGCAGCAGACGATCGAGTTGAGCGAAGACATCCCGCTTGAGCGCAATCCGCTCGGGCACAGCTTCAATCGCCAGGTCAACGCCAGCCAGCGCATTTGGCAGCTGCGCTTCATGCTGAATCCGGTCAAAGACGCCGGCTTCATCCGCGACGGCCAAATCGCCCGACTCGATCCACGCGGCGACTGTCTGACGCTGCCAGCCTTCGGCCTCTTGCAAAACTTCCGCCATGACATCGTAAAGCGCCACCGGGAAACCATGCCGCGCGCACTGAAGCGCAATCTGCCGCCCCATCGTGCCAGCGCCGACCACCGCCACGCGCTGGATTTCCTTCATGCCGACGCCACCCGCCTCCCGGCTGCTCACTGGGGAAACTCGCCCAAGAGCTGCGATAGCGCCGCATAACGTTTGTCGCGCTCAATCAGCAGCGCCGCGCGCTCGTCTTCGCTGTATTCGTAGAATCCCGCCAGCGCCTTCGTTCCAAGGCGTCCTTCAACCACGATGTCGCGCAGGCTTTTCGGCGCTTCCCAGTCAGCGCCCAATCCTTGCGAAAGCACATCCATGATACTGACGTAGACATCCAAGCCCGCCATATCGGCGATCTGGAAGGGACCGTAAAACGGCAGGCGAAAGCCGAAACTGCTGCGCACCACTTCATCGACTTCTTGCGGCGTCGCCAGCCCATCCTCCACGCAGGCAAGCGCCTCGCGGAAGAGCGCAAACTGAATGCGATTGGCGACGAAACCGGGTCCGCTGGCCACCGTCGCGGGCTTCTTGCCAATCGCCAGCAGGAATTCGCGGGCCCGCGCAAGGATCTCCGGGTCCGTATGCGCCGAAGGGATGACCTCGACCGCGGGTGTCCACTCCGGCGGATTAAACCAGTGCAAGCCTAGAAAGCGCTCTTTGCGTTTGACGAAGGCCGCGAGATCATCAATCGGCAGCGATGATGTATTGGTGGCGACGATCGCGTCTGCCGGCGCATGGGCGTCGGCGGCAGCCAGCACATCGCGCTTGATGTCGATGCGCTCGGGCGCCGCTTCAAAAACGAGGTCGGCCGATGCTACCGCCGATGCAATGTCCGCCGCCGCGCCTACCCTGCTCGCCGCCTTGACAGCGGCCTGCGGCAAGAGACCCGCTTCGACCTGTCCGCGCACGCGCTGGCTCAGGCGACCCAGCGCTTGTTGAGACGCGTCCGGCGTCTCGTCTGCCAGCAGAACATCCAACCCGGCAAGCGCGAAGCACTCGGCGACGCCCAAACCCATCGTGCCCGCGCCGATGATAGCCGCGCGCTGCAGTTTCACATCCTCAGTCATATACGCCCTTGAGTCACAGAATCAATTCCAACAAAGTATTGAGAATGGTTGCGATACGAATGAAATCGCCAAAATATCTGAAGGGTTGTACGGGCAAGCTGGTGGCTCGCCAGCCGTTGGAATCAATTTCGAATCAGCCTTCGCATGCGTTGGCCCGTATGATTTGGCAACCAACTGCCTAGGCCCATTGGTCACGCGCCCTGCCCATTCCCCAACAAACCGTCGCTGGAAAAAGTAGGGGCGACCCATTGGGTCGCCCACAATCGAAATCGGCCTACACCGTTATCTTCAAACGACGCGCTACACAAGCAACGGAAGACTCCGACCGGAGTCCTCCGCCTATCTACCACTGCAAAATACTGATTGATCGATGCGAAACCGAAGCAGGAGCCTAGCCACGCGCGCCAATCAACATCATTTCTTCGCTGACGTACTGCGACTGATAGGAATAGGCTTCCATCCGCGCCGCCTGAACGCCCACAGCCAGCACCTGCCCGCAACCGAGGTTCGCGTCGAGGCACCGCAGCACATCCTGGCCCGGCGCCGTGGTCGTCAATACGACTTGCGTCCGCTCGGCATAAGACTGATACTGCTCAATCTCATGCTGTGCCGCCATGCCTTCGTAATACATGAAGCCAGCATCGCCTTCAAACATCATGCGGGCCTGCGACATGGCGAAGCGCTCGCGATAACCTTGCCGCATTTGCCGCTCGGTCGTTACGATCACGCTCCATTGCGGCTGATTCCGCAGCCGCGCAAGTTCACGCTGCGTCGCCTGCAAAGCCCGGTCAGTCGCCACGAGCTGCTCGTTGCGCTGCGCAAGCGCCTGCAAGGTGTAGCCCCAGCGCTGCTTCAACTGATCTTTGGCGTGATCCAGGATGACGATCTTGCTGTTGGCTGCCCCAAGCTGCTGCTGGCTAAGCTCCAACTTGCGCCCCATCCTGTCCACCGCGGCGACAGCGCCCGCCAGTTCGGTCTCGGTTTCAGCCAACTGGCTGCGCGCGGCGACCAACTCACTCTGCGTCTTGCCAAGCGCATATTGACTGGCCGCCAAAGCCTCATGCGCCTCCGACAACTCACCCATCACATTCTTGACACCGCCAAACACCAGCACGGCGATGATTGCGAAGGTGATCAGCACGGCCAGAAGCCGCGACCAGAACGGGGACCTTCTCTCTATACGCTTCATACTGACCTCCATCTAATAAGCTATTGTACCGCGCATCTCGGCTCCTTTTCGGTCGAAACACGCTCACCAACCATTAGTGTATCGCACTCGTTTGGATAATGCCAACATTTGTCCCTTTTCTAATCGCCAATTTGACTTCGCCGATCGCTTTGGTCACCTCAATATCACGCGGGCAAGCCGGCGTGCAGTTAAAAATCGTGCGGCAGCGCCATACGCCGTTCGGCTCGCTGAGGATGTCCAGCCGCTCCCGACCGGCCTGATCGCGCGTATCAAATATGAAGCGGTGCGCCCCTACGATGGCGGCCGGACCGACATAATGCCCGTTCGCCCAGAAGCTCGGGCAGGAAGTCGTGCAGCAAGCGCAGAGGATGCACTTGGTTGTATCGTCGAATTGTTCGCGGTCGTCCTGCGTTTGCAAGCGCTCGCGGCCGTCTTCCGGCAGCGGATCATTATTGACGAAGAAAGGCATCACTTGCTTGTAATGGTCGAAGAAGGGCGCCATATCGACGATCAGGTCTTTGATCACTGGCAAACCCAAAATCGGCTCCACCTGAATCTTTTCGCCGACATCCCGCACAAGAATCTTGCAAGCCAGCCGGTTGACGCCGTTGATGCGCATGGCATCGGAGCCGCAGACGCCGTGCGCGCAGGAACGCCGCAGCGAAAGCGAGCCGTCCTGCTCCCACTTGATCCGGTGCAGCATCTCCAGCACGCGATCGGTCGGGTCGACATCCGCCAGCGTAAACTCCTGCCAATATGGCTTTTCCTGCCCGGGCATATCCGGGTTCCGCCGTCTGATTCTGAAGGTCACGTCCATTCGTTTAGATCCAGTCTACATGCGGATAAGCATGATAAGCGCCAGGATATAGATTGAGACTGCAACGCATGTCGCAAAAATGACGCGGTCTTCTTTTGACATGGATTTGATCCAGTATTCTATTTTCACCGCCTCCACAAGCGTCGCTCCCGCTGCTTTGAGCAGATAATACTCAATATGCAATTGAATGTAGCGAAGGCGCAAGTAGCAGTAATGAAGAAGCAAGCCAGTGAAGCGAACTTGCGCAATAATGATTCTCGCGACGCGTCTACCCATCATAACGATCCACTCAACATCCGCCTGCTCAAAGATTAGCGATTATGGGTGACTTCCACCCGCCCGGCGCGTCCGGGTTCTGTAGTCTGATTTTGATGGCTAGGTCCATATTTTAACAGATATCCTGTCTCCGAGGCGGGCGACGCAGCGGCTTGCCTAGGTCACGTGACATTGACCGCCGACTCTTGCCTTCTGGCGCCCCTAGCGTTGCCGCTCATGGTCCTTAGTAAACGCGCTCGATTGGCTTGAACTTTTGCTGCTCTTCCGGCAAGCCTTCCTCTATCTCCGCCTCCCACAGCGACAGATCGACTTTCTTGTCGAAGTGGGCTTCATAGGTCGGGTCGCTCGTTGAACCCTGCTGGGTAATCAGCGAATGCGCCAGCCAGTTTTCATCGTCGCGCTTCTTGAAATCCTCGCGGCTGTGGGCGCCGCGGCTCTCTTTGCGCTCCAGCGCCGTCCGCGCCGTGACATCGGCCAGGTCAAGCAGACAGCCGAATTCCCAAGCTTCCATCAGATCGGTATTGAATACGCGCGACTTGTCGTCGATTTGCAAGTCCTTGTAGAAGCGCTCGCGCAATTCAGCCAGGTCGCTGATGCCCTGTTGCAAGGTCTCCTCGGTGCGGAAGACGCCGACATTGTCCATCATTGTCGCCTGCATCAATTGGCGAAGCGCGCCCGGGCGCGACTTGCCCTCGCCCTTGCGAATCCGCTCAAACTCGGCTTCGATTTCCGCCCCGGCGTCCTTCGGCAGCGGCGTCCAATCGGCGCCCCGGACGTACTCCGCCATTTTCATGCCGCCGCGCCGGCCGAAGACGACCAGGTCGACCAGCGAATTGGTGCCCAGCCGATTGGCGCCATGCACGCTGACGCAAGCCGTCTCGCCAGCGGCATACGCGCCAGGCATCACCGCGCCCGCGGCATCAATGACGACTTCGGCATCGATATTGGTCGGTATCCCGCCCATGGCGTAATGCGCCGTCGGCTGTACCGGCATCGGCTCCTCAACCGGATCAACGCCCAAATAAGTGCGGCAGAAATCGAGGATGTCTGGCAGCTTGCGCTCCACCGTGCTTTCGTCGATGAAGTCGGCTCGATCCCGCCCTTCTTCGGCGAAGTAGCGATTGACCGTCTGCGGACGCACATCGAGATGCATATAGCCGCGGTTCTTGATGCTGCGTCCGGCGCGCGTCTCCAGGTATATCGCGCGGCTGACCACATCGCGGCTGGCCAAGTCTTTGGCGCTCGGCGCATAGCGTTCCATAAAGCGCTCGCCAACGCTGTTGATCAGCACGCCGCCTTCGCCGCGCACGCCTTCGGTGATCAGGATGCCCATCCGATATATGCCGGTCGGATGAAACTGGAAAAACTCCATATCTTGCAGCGGCAGGCCGCGACGCAGAGCGATGGCAGCACCGTCACCGGTCAGCGAATGCGCGTTGCTCGTCACCGACCAGCAGCGCCCCCAACCGCCCGATGCGAAGAAGCTCGCCTTGCCGTGGAAGATGTGAAACTCGCCCGTGCCCAGCTCAATGGCGACAACACCCGCGACCGTTCCATCAACGACGATCATGTCCACTACTTGAAATTCGTCAAAAAAATTGACTTCGTTCTTAATGCACTGTTGATAGAGCGTCTGCAAGATCATGTGCCCGGTGCGATCAGCCGCATGACAGGCGCGCCGCACCAGCTCCTCGCCGAAGTTGCGCGTATGCCCGCCGAAGCGCCGCTGACTAATGCGCTTTTCCGAGGTGCGGTCGAAGGGCAAGCCCATGTGCTCCAACTCGATGACCGCTTCCACAGCATTCTCCGCCAGAATCTTCGCCGCGTGCTGATCGGTCAAATAATCGCCGCCCTTGACCGTATCGTAGGTGTGGTAGATCGGCTTGTCCTCGTCCAGATTGCCCAAGGCCGCGCCGATGCCCCCCTGCGCCGTGCCCGTATGACTGCGGGTTGGGTAGAGCTTGCTGACCACAGCGACATCTGCGCCGCCTCTGCTGGCGTAAAGCGCCGCCATCAATCCCGCGCCGCCAGCGCCGATGATTATCGCGTCATGCTTGTGAATTTGCATTCAGCCCCCACTTAATCAAGCGTCACAACTTTCGCCCTCGCAAAGCTAGCACCCTGCTCAGACACCATCGGTCAACGGCGGTGCAAGGCGGACCTTATCGGGCGAAGCATTTCAGGTGAAACCACGGCGCTCGCAGCCATTTCATCGTGCATTTCTCATTTTGCGATTGTGAATCTGCCATGTATTCCTCTGTGTTCTCTGTGTTGCCTCTTTTCGTAGGTCTGTGTCTACGCGACCCTCTGTGGTAAAGCCATAGAATTCTTTGGCATTACGGCGTGTATGCGACCGACCCGCTCGTTGCGGAAAAGCCCCTAAGTGTCTTCGCGTAGATACGCTTCCAGTTCCGCCGGCAATTCTTCGCCGCGCAACTCGTATATCTCGGCGGTGGCCGCCATCGCCTCGTCGATGATGTCCTTCTCCAGCGGCACGAAGAGCGCAGCCGCCCCCACCGCCAACAAAACCGCCGCCATCACCGTGCATAAGGCGACCGACGTCCGCCGCGCGAAATCATTGAAGCTCGTGTAATCCGTCAAGACATAGCGCAGTCCGTTGAAGCCGTGCAGCGTAACCAGAACCAGCAAAAACAGGTCGTAGACGCGCCAGACGAACACGCCGCCGGCGGCATAACTCCAACGGTGATAGACAAACTCGACCGCGCTGGGAACCGCGCCGATTGTCCCGTTGCTCGACATGGTGCCGGCCACTTCTTGCGCCGCCGTAATATCGAAGACGCCCTGGACCACATGCATCAGCGCCAGATGACCAAACACCAGCGGCACAATCAAAATGCCGCTCACACGCATAAAAGCCCACCAGAATCGTTCA
>JAPOYT010000016.1:0-899 GCA_026706445.1 Chloroflexota bacterium | reverse complement strand
CAATCCCGCTCGCTTCCGGGTATTTCCCGCGTTGCCCGCCATCGCCGCGGATGAGGCTGTAAACCGCCGCCAGCACAATCGCCGCCGCCAGCACGCCGACGAAACCGGCGATGAACGGAAGCTGCTCCAAAATAGAGAAGATCACCACATCAAACATCTTCTCGCCGGCGATGGCCGCCTCGGTGAAATAAAAGTCGACCACATGGGAAGCCATGCCCAGAAAGACCGGCGCCAAGACCAGCAGCGTCAATACCAGCACCGCGACCGCCGCCTGCGCTTGATGCCGCCACAACTCCGGCTTGTAATCAAATATGGCGATGCGAATGCCGTTGAAAGCGTGGTAAACAACGGCGAAGACCAGCCCGAATTCGCCGATGGTGAAAAGCGGCGACTGATAAGCGGCGATGGCTTTGACGTACAAGTCGGGATAAAAGACCGCCCACGAGGTGTCGATCACATGCAGCGCCAGGAAGAGCACAACGCCGACGCCGGTGAGCCGATGCAGCACCCAACTCCACTGCCCGATCGCGCCGCGATAACGCAGCGTCTCCCGCACCGTTAGAACCAGAGAAGTCAAGCGATTCCCTTTCTCAGCCTAGCCGTTCCGCGAAACCCGGATGAGCTCGCTCGCTTTCCAGACAACGCCGCTCATTATAACACGGGCTTAAGAGCGCGAAAGGGCAAGCCGTCAGTAGACTGTCTAACTATGAGGATATGTGCTTGCAGCCAAACTCTCTATGTTCTTCGTGTTCTCTTTTTTTGGAGCTCTGTAGGGGCGAGCCTTGGCTCGCCCATCGTACTCGACACAGAGACGTATCCATCGATTTTGACACTCCCCCGTCAGGGGTAGTGTATCGAAGTCGGTGGAAATTGTTGCGGTTTGCTTCGAATCCTTGCTC
>JAPOYT010000266.1 GCA_026706445.1 Chloroflexota bacterium | reverse complement strand
GATTGATGCCATAGCGCTTGGCCAGCTTCCTTATGCTCTCTTGACTATTTTGTATTGCTCGGCGGGTTGCCGCTGTCGTTGTGGCGCGAGGGTGGAGAACCTGTCCCATAATGCTTCCTTTAGCTCATTGGAAAGAGTACCATTATAATCCAAGACCATACACCTAATCGTGAGATTGCCGCCCTGAACATCGAAGATGCGGTACTTCCCGCCCCCGCTGATCGTATGCCCGCCGCCTTCAATCGTGATCGCCCCCGTGATCGGCGGCAGCGGCTCAGTCAGCGTGATGTCAGCGGCGATGGTGATGATGTCGTGGCTCGTCCCCGCCGGGCAGAAGCCGACCGCTGTATTCGTATTCGCCGAGCGGATATGGTCCGCTAGCGTGCAGACCTGGTCTTGCGCAGATGCGGGAATAAGCGTTGAACAGAATGAAAGGCAGCAAACAGCAATCAGAAACAGCGCTTTGAACCAACTTAGTCGCTTTTTAGACATTGTCATCTCCATTGATTAGTCTGTGCTTCCAGAGACCCTATGCGAAACTCCGCGTTAGATTGAGGATTCAAACATCATTCTTAACTGAATGCTAGCGAAAGTTTTGCCGCAATTCAAACTTTGGGTATTGTGTCGAATTCGGTTGAAATTCAAATGAGCCAAATTCAACTTCACCACAAAGGCGCGAAGGACACTCAGGAAGTGGCATATTTCGCAGACAATTCTCGGCGCTCTCGCTTTTCTCGGTGTCCTCGGTGGTAAAGCTTTTTGTGTTTCAACCGAAAAGGATACACTTCCAAACTTTGCTGACGCGCGGAAACAGTGATCCCGCGGGCAGTCCCGCATTGCGCCGCCTTCGCTCATGAATTAGACTCAGCGCACTCTGCCGTCCGTATCCAATCAAATGAGCGCAGCATGACGAAAGTTACAATCAGCCTGGGTCAAATGCACATCAAGCTCGCCCGCGTCGAAGACAATCTCGAATCGGCCGAGCGCATGATCGCCGAATCGGCACAGCGCGACTCGCAGCTGATCGTCCTGCCCGAGCTCTGGTCGACCGGCTACGACTTGGAAAACGCCGGCGACTACGCCGATGAATTGGGCGCGGGCATGTTCGCCCAGCTTTCTCGGGCGGCGAAAGACCATTCAATTGCGGTCTTTGGCTCGATCCTGGAGCGGCGCGGCGATCAGTTCATGAATTGCGCCGCCTATTACGACGCGGAGGGCAGCCTCGCCAGCGTCTATCGCAAGATCCATCTCTTCCGTCTCTTTGATGAGCACAAATGGTTGGGGGAGGGCGAAGCGCCGACAATGCTTGCTCAGCCTTGGGGCGACGCCGGTCTCGCGATATGCTACGATCTGCGCTTCCCCGAGCTATTTCGCCGCTATGCCGTGGAGCATGGCGCCAAGCTGATCTTGCTCTGCGCCGAGTGGCCCCTCGTCCGCGTCGAGCATTGGCGTACCTTATTGATGGCGCGCGCGATCGAAAATCAGTGTTTTGTCGCCGCGACCAACTCCTGCGGCGACACTGGCGGCACGGTCTTCGGCGGACATTCGATGATCATCGATCCCTGGGGCCAGGTGATCGCCGAGGCGGGCGAAGACGAATGCCTGCTGACGGCGGAAATCGATCTGGAAGAAGTCGACCGCGTCCGGCGTACGATTCCCGTGTTTGAAGACCGCCGCCCCGATGCCTATCTGACCGGCTGAGGCGCGCAAACCCCGCGCTTAGCTGTCCGAAAGCCGTCCGCCTAAGTGCAATCGCCTTGCGCCACCACATAATCGGCGCTGATCCAGCCCGATTCGCCCCGATACTCCACATTGAACCAGCCGGGCGCCCGGTCCATGACCTGAAGAGTCGACCCGCCCGGGACCAGTCCGATGCGAAGCCCATTGGGTCCATTGCGGAAGTTGAGATTGAGTGTCGTAGTAACTGAGCATTCGATCTGCGAGGGCGCAGCCACGCTGGATGCCGGCTCGGCACGAGGCGTCGACCCGGATTCTATCGCGCCTATGTCGCAGCCTGCCCCGTGCGGCCGCGGACTGCCGCGCTGATCGGTCTCCAGGCAGAAGCGCGGGTCGGCCGCGTCAATCGCCGGACTGCCTTCTTGCGGCGCGTAAAGGCCCAGCGAGCCGCTCAACTCGCCCAGCAGCGGGTCGCCGGCGGCGCTGGACGGGCAAGAGCCGTCCGCGAACAAATTGCCGCTGTTCTCCGTCAGCCTCTCCGGGCAATGGGGGTCGCT
Organism: Chloroflexota bacterium; assembly: GCA_026706445.1. Lineage (GTDB taxonomy): Bacteria > Chloroflexota > Anaerolineae > Aggregatilineales > Phototrophicaceae > UBA6055. The sequence goes on along the minus strand of JAPOYT010000266.1, from coordinate 5,927 downwards.
GTCGCTGCCCGCGATGATGCTATTGCGCAACCGCAGCCAGCCGCGATTGTTGCCTTGGCCGCGGCGTATGCTGGATCCCGTGTTCGTCGTCCTGTTATCCACGAAGGTCAGATGAGTCAGCGTAACCTTTACCCGATCGCTAAGGTCCAGAGCGCTTCCGCCAGCGTAGGTCTGATTGTTGCTGAAACTGCTGTTGGCGATGTCGAGCCGGACGTCATTACCGGCGTTGATGGCGCCGCCATCGTACAGTCCGCCGTTGTCGATAAAGGAGCTGTTGGTAATCGAGATCGCGCGATCGTATGCCAGGGCGGAGCCAATCGCGCTGCCGCTAAGGCTGGCTACATTGCCGATGAAGCGGCTGCTGTTGATCGTCAGGCTGTAGCTGTCGTATTCCATCCAAATCGCGCCGCCGTTGCCGCCGGCTGAATTGTTGACAAAGCTTGAATTGTTGACGATCAGTCTTCCGCCAGTCCCAACGCGGATGGCGCCGCCCTGGGTGTTTTTCCCTACCCAGCCATCTCTGACGGTCAGGTTGTTGAGCGTCAGCCGCCCGCCTCTGACGTCAAAGATGCGATACTTCTTTTCGCCGCTTATGGTAAATCCGTTCCCTTCAATGGTGAGTTGGCTGGTGATCTCCGGCAGACGCGCACTGAGCGTGATGTCCTCGCTCAGTGTGATGGTGTCGGCGCCGTTCCCCGCTGGGCAGAGTCCCGCCGGTCGATCGGTATTGGCGGCGATAATCTGGTCGTAAAAGCTGCAGACCGCTGGCGCGGCTGTGGGCTTTGCCGGGATGGCTGTCCTCGATTCAATCGCGCCAACGTCGCAGCCGCCGCCATAAGGACGCGGCTTTCCCAGCTGATCGCTAGCCGAGCAGAACTCCTCAAGGGCGGTATCTACCGCCGGGCTGCCATCCAATAGCGGGTGATAGGCGGGCGAACCAGTCAATTCAGCGAGCAGGGGATTAGCGCTTGGCCTGACCGCGCAAGTCCCGTCCGGGCTCAAATTGCCCTTGCTCTGCGTTAAGCCGCCGTCGCAATCGCCTGTCGTGTTACTGCTATGAACGATGCTGTTGCGCAGAAAGATTTTTCCTTCATGATTGACTATCGCATCGCCGCTCGATTGAGTCGCCGCGTTCTCCAGCATGGTGACGTGGGTCAGGTTGGCGCTGCCGAAATGGACATTCAGCGCCCCGCCCTCAGCGGCCGAATTGCCGTGGAAGGTGCTGTTGGACACGGCAATGCTGCCATATTCTGAATGGAGCGCCCCACCGCCGAAGGACTGGGCTCGATTGTTCACAAAACTGCTGTTTGTCACTGTGACACGGCCATGCAGCGCAAAAATGGCGCCGCCATATTCTTGGGAACTGTTGTTGACGAAACTGCTATTGCTGATCGTCGCGTTGGCGCTGTCGTTTAAAATCGCAATCGCCCCGCCAGATTCCGCTACATTGTCGCTGAAAGTAACTTGATCGGCGCCGACTCGGGCCTCTTCGCGCAGCCGGATCGCGCCGCCGCTAAGCCCTCTGCCGGCGGCGAGCGTCACATTCTTTAAGCTGAGTATCCCGCCGGCCACATCAAAGATGCGATGCTGCCCGCTGCCGCTGATCGTATAACCATTGCCGTCAATTGTGATCTCGCTGGTGATGGTCGGCAGTGGCTCGCTGTGATCGTAGTCGCGGACCATGAGTATGGTGTCGGCGCCATACCCAGCTGGGCAATCGTTATAGGCGCTGTCGGTGTTGGCGGCGATGATCTGGTCCTGCAAAGTACAAATGATTGGCACGGCTGTTGGCGCCGGTATGCCGGTAAGGGACTCTATCGCGCCGATGTCGCAGCCTGCCCCGTGCGGCCGCGGACTGCCGCGCTGGTCGGTCTCGAGGCAGAAGGCCTGGTCGGCCGCATCCAAGGCCGGGCTGCCATCAAGAAGCGGAAACCAGGCGGGCGAACCCGTCAATTCGCCGAGCATTGGATCGGTTTTCGTCTCCAACAGCGCGCATGAGCCGTCCTGGCTGAGGTTGCCGCGGGCTTCCGTCAAGCGCCCCGTGCAGCCGCGCTCTCCGCCAACGATGCTATTGCGCAGATTAACGACTCCGGCGGTACGATGTATCGCATTGCCGTGGGTATGCCTCGCCACGTTATTCATCATCGTCACATGTGTGAGGGTTGCTTCGGCGACGAAGACTTCTACTGCGCCGCCGCCGTATGCCTGGTTGCCCGCAAAGGTGCTGTTGCTGATGGACATCCGCCCGGCGTGCGCGGCGATCGCCCCGCCATAATAATCAGCCCGATTCTTCTGAAAGCTGCTTCGTGTTATGTCGATTATGCCGCCTTCGGCAAAGATCGCGCCGCCGTAACTGCCCGAGCTGTTTCGCAGAAAGTTGCTGTTTCGGACGCTAAGGCGGGCATCATCGGCGCCTGTGGCGATTGCGCCACCCTGAAATCCTGTATTATCGCTGAACGTGACGTTCTCGACGGTAACCCGCGCGCCCGCGCCCAGCCGTAGCGCGCCTCCATGTTCGTCGCTGGGAGCTTTTCCTTCGCTCAGCGTCAAATTTACAATCGTGAGATTCCCGCCAACCACATCGAATAGCCGGTATTTCCCGTCCCCGCTGATCGTATGCCCCCCGCCTTCGATCGTGATCGCGCCAGTGATCGGCGGCAGCGGCTCAGTTAAGGTGATGTCAGCGGCGATGGTGATGATGTCGTGGCTCGTCCCCGCCCGGCAAAAGCCAACTGCGGTTTTCGTATTCGCCGACCGGATGTGGTCGGCCAGGGTGCAGACCGCGTCCTGAGCCGGTGCCAATTGCGCGGTTGCAAATAGAAGGACGACCCAACCAAGCTGTCTCAAGCGACTAAATGACATCGTATTCACTCCTGACGCCGACAATTTGTGCAAGGCCTCGAATCATTGACGCTGGCTAGCTGTCGGAGAAACTGTTACTCGATCTGCCTAAACAGGGTTGGGAATTACCGTCGAAATGCGTCGTCACATTTGTCCTCCCTGCTAAGTCGGGTGTGGGCGAGCCAGCCCTGTTGCGCCGGAAAACGCTATTGTCACTGTCGCCGCAGTAGCCGGCGCTCCAGACGGCGCCGCCTTGCTCCTCAGCCACATTGTCAAAGAAGCGACTGTCAAATACCAGGAGGCGGCTGTCATCCGTTGACGAGATGGCGCCGCCAAAGCGCGCCCCATTGTCGCGGAAGGTAACATTGACGACCGTGAGATTGGCGCTGTTCTGCAGTGCGATCGCGCCGCCGTAGCCTTCGGGATTGGTGCCACGTATGAGCGTCGCGTGTTTGATCGTCATCTTCCCGGATTCGATGTCAAATAACCGAAAACGGCTGTTTCCGCTAATTGTATGCCCATTGCCATCAATGGTTAGATCACTCGTGATTGGCGGAAGCGATGCAGCTAAGGTAAGGCTGCTGCTGATATGGATGGTATCGGCGCCATTGCCGGCCGGGCAGCTCCCCGACGGCGCATCCGTGTTGGCGGCGATGATTTGGTCGGCCAGCGTGCAACCGGCCGGCGGCACAGCCTGTAGAGCGGGCTTGTAGTTGGGGTCGCGCGCCGACTCGATCGCGCCGATATCACAGTGTGTGCGCGGATTGCCCAACTGATCAGTCGCGGGGCAAAACGCAGGATCAGCCCTGCCATGCGCCGGGCTGTCGTCAGCAAGCGGATAATGCGCCGGTGATTTGACCAATTCCGCCAGCATTGGGTCTCCGCCCACTTTCATGGCGCACCTGCCGTCCTGGCTAAAATTGCCGCGCTTTTCGGCTATGTTTCCGAAGCAATCATCGCCGCTGCCGCTGCCGGCGACAATGCTGTTGCGGAGATAAACAGCGCCCGCCTCGCGGTATATCCCAGCGCCGATGACGCGCCCAGCTGTATTGTTCATCAATGTGAGATGGGTCAGCCTGGTATCGCCGCCATTGATATAGATGCCTCCGCCCTTTTCCGCCCTGTTGCCATGCAGCGTACTGTTGGAAACGCTAAGCCGTCCGCTGCTGGTTGCCAGCGCGCCCCCATACTGCCGCGCGTAGTTTTCGCCAAAGGCGCTTTCGCCGACCTCGCCGACACCGCCATCAATCATGATCGCGCCGCCAGAAGTTTCAGCAAAGTTGCCCTCAAAATTGCTGCTGCGGACTGTCAACCGGTCGCCGGCGCTTTCTGTCGCGATTGCGCCGCCGAAGAAAGCGGAATTCTCCCTGAAAGTAACATCCGCCACATTAGCGACTCCGCCATTCTTCAGCGATATCGCGCCGCCGCGGGAGGCATTGCCCTCCGTCAAGGTCACATCGCTGATCGTCAGCGATCCGCCATCGACTTCGAATATGCCAAAAGCATTTTCGCCGCTAATCGTATAGCCGTTGCCTTCCAGCGTTATGTCGCTGGTGATCGGCGGCAGCTTCGCCTCAAGCGTGAAGTCGCGAATCAAATAGATGGTATCGGCGCCGTTGCCGGCCGCACAATTCCCAACCGCGGTATCGGTGTTGGCGGCGATGATCTGATCAGGCAAGGGGCAGATCCCCGACACGAGGGTCGGAACCGGAATAGCGGTCGTTGACTCGATTGCGCCGATGTCACAACCGCCGCCTTGCGGCCTTGCGGCGCCAAGCTGGTCGGTCGCAGAGCAGAAGCGCGCGTCAGCGGAATCCAGCGCCGGGCTGCCATCCAAGAGAGGAAAATACGCAGGAGCGCCAGTCATCTCGCCCAGCATCGGATCGCCGCCTGCCATCGACGCGCAGGAGCCATCGGCGATCAAGTTGCCGATGTTCTCATTCAATGGTCCCTCACAATATTTCGCGATCGAGTCGGCTATTAATGGCAAGCCAGCAACGATGCTGTTGCGCAGGTTGAAGTTCTTGTCGAAAGCGCCGATTGATATACCGCTTCCCGCCGTCTTCACGTAGTTTTTCATGATGGTCACGTGGGTCAATGTAGTTGTGGAAGGGATGATACGACCATCGTGCGTTTTAACCTGTGAAGCCACCGCCCCTCCTCTATCCGCTGAATTACCCTGGAAGCTGCTGTTGCTTACGTCGAGCTTCACACCGATGCTGACGAGAATCGCGCCGCCCCGTTCATATTGATTCGCGCTGTTTTCGACGAAGCTGCTGTTGCGAATGTCGCCAGTACTATGCCACAGATTGATCGCGCCACCGCCATAGCGCGCGCGGTTGCGCAGGAAACTGCTGTTATTGACAGTTAGCTTGCTGTCGTTCACCGCAATCGCGCCGCCAGATTGATCGCTTCTGTTTCTGATGAACACAGAATGGTTGACGAAAATCTCGGCGCCGTTATAAGCGGTGAGCGCTCCGGCGCTCGTCGGACCGCTCCAGTTCATTTCTGCGTAGCCATCGGCGAGCGTCAAGTTGTTGATCGTGAGCTTGCCGCGATTGACAACAAAGATTGAGAATCTGTTGTCCCCGCTGATCGTATGCCCGCCGCCTTCAATCGTGATCGTTCCTGTGATCGGCGGCAGCGGTTCAGTGAGCGTGATGTCTGCGGCGATCGTGATGATGTCGTGGCTCGTCCCCGCCGGGCAAAAGCCAACCGCGGTTTTCGTATTCGCCGACCGGATGTGGTCGGCCAGGGTGCAGACCGCGTCCTGAGCGGGCGCCAAATGCGCCGATGCAAAAAGCAAAGTGACAATTGACAAGACAAGAAGACGGCTGAACTTGCTCGAACGGTGTGAAAACATGGATGCCCTCATTTTCTCGTAGGCGAAGCGGCGCAATTATGGTCGGACACAACGAAGCGAAAATACGCCACAATTGTAAGCATATTATCGCAGGTCTTGTTTAACGCAAAATCAAGACCGGCGGCGCCGCGCCAGAACGCTCCGACGCCGCTCGGTCCCGCATTCCGGGGAAGTGTATCGAAGTCGGTGGAAATTGTTGCGGTTTGCTTCGAATCCTTGCTCT
>JAPOYT010000162.1 GCA_026706445.1 Chloroflexota bacterium | reverse complement strand
CCTAGCTTGCTGGGGAAGGGGCCGGGGGATGGGGTTTGCCGCTCGCAACGTAAACAGGGGCGAGCCGGTGGCTCGCCCTCATATATTATGTGACACGCGGACGACCCAATGGCTCGCCCCTACATTTTTCGATGGAAGCCAATTCAAAACTTCTGCGCGGCGAAGGGCGAGTTCGTCCAGTCGCTGCGCTCATAACCCGGCTCGGCATGACCGCCAATTGTGTTCCAGGGCAGCGCCCGCTGCTTCATCCAGTCGATCTTGGCGGCATAAGCGTAGCCGATCCGCTCCATCAGTTCGATCTCTTCACGCGAACTGCTATCGAGCGCCAGCGCCGCCGGATCAATTTTGCCGCAGTCCAGGTCCAGGTTGTGCTCGACGCTCTCGCGGTCGAGCGCCGGATTGTAGCGGCGGAAATCCATCGAGCGGTAGATGGCGCGCGTCATGAAGACCTGCTGCAGCGCGGCGTCGTCCAAGCCTTCGGCAATCAAATACTCAATCCAAGTCTTCAGCCAGAAGCCGCGACCGGCGCCTTCCGCTTGTACATTTGACCGGTAGCCATTGCCCAGCGAGATATGGACGAGGTTCTCCGGCGGCATGTCTAGGTATTCAACCGCTTCGACCGAGGTCGCCAGGCAAGGATTGCCGAAAGAGCCAACGCCGCCATCGACCAGGTTGCCATCAACTGGCGGGAAGAAGAGGGGCGCGGCCACGCTGGCGGCGACGGCGCCCGCTAGCGGCCAATGGGCGAAGAGCGGCGCGCCCGGACCCTGGTTGATGATGTAATAGGTCGAGCTGGTGCGCAGGTCCTTGGTCGTCAGCAGGATGACCGGCGTCTCGATATCGCCGACGCGTTTGCCCTCGCCCAGCGGACCGAGCGCCTTGAGGAAGGGTCCGTAGGGATACAGGTGGCGCATGCCGTTGAGCAAAAAGCGCAGCCAGAGAAAGCGCTTGGCGCGGCTGAAAGCTTTGGGCAGGCGCTTCTTATAGACTTCGTCCATGATTTCGCGCGCGCTCATGCCCAAGCCCAAGCCGGCGCAGATCAGCGCGCCGGTGCTGGTGCCGCCGACCATCTTGAAGAGCTCATAGGCTGGCTTGCCGCTCTGCTCCTCCAGCCAGCAGAGGATCGCCAAGGCGATGACCCCGCGCATGCCGCCGCCGTCTATTGAGAGGATGAGGTCTTTCTGGTAGGGGTTGAAGAGGAATTTGTACTGCGGGCTTGAGAGCATAATCGCTTCGGAGTGGGTGGACGTCGCCTAATCCAATTATAGGCGAGGCAGCGACGGCCTGTCGTCGAATGCGCGGCCGATTGATTGCGCAGCGAAAGTGACCTCTGTGTCGGCAGTCGGTGTCGGCGGTCAGTGTCCACGCGACCTACGCGACCTATGCGGCCCTCTGTGTTCCCTCATTTCCTCGGTGATGAAAAAAACTGCGTGGAACCAGCCAAATGGCGATCCTCAACATATTCGCCACCCCCGAATCAAAGGTAGTGTATCCCTTTCGGTGGAAACACAAAACCTTTACCACCGAGGACACCGAGTTAAATTGAGTACACCGAGAATCGCTTGCAAAATACGCCGTTGTCTTAGTGTCCGTCGCAACTTGACGGTCAGTGTTTACGTGACCTGCGGTGAAACTGAATCTGAGTCAAATGAATTTCCGCCGAAATGGATACACTACCTCTGACCCAGGGCAATCGCACCAAAATCGTTTCGCGCCGATCTCCGTCTAAAAGTGTGAAATTGTAGGGGCGTCTCGTGAGACGCCCGTGAAAATAGTCGACAAATAGCGGGCGTTTCCGCGAAACGCCCCTACAGAATTACGAAAGTTGTGGGGAAATAGTTGATTTGAGCGCCATTTCAATTTGATGCGATTGCCCTGACCTCCGACCGCCGCGAGTTGATATGCTACTTTGGTATGACATATCATCTGCAATACGTAGCGAATGCGCGAGGGGTACAGAATGGATACAATTACTATCTGCATCACCAAAGAAGGAGATGGTTACGTTTCCCGTTGTCTTGAGTACGATGTTGAAGCCCGGTACATTGTCGTGGATTATTCGCAAGTCAGGACTACCTAAGAGTGCGTTCAACTGATTGGAGCGAACGCGCAACGCGGTATGCCAAAACCGAAGTCGTTCTCAATTAGAATCCTCGCGAAAAAAGCATTTCAAGATTGACGCAAGAAAAGAGGGAAAAGCTCCCTCTTTTTGGTCGGATAATTCGCTGCCTAATTCCCTTAATTCCCTTCGCTGGTCATTGCGAATAAATCTTCCAGCGAATTCTCCGCTAAAGCGGCAATCTCTTCGATATTGAGATCGAGCAGTTCGGCTACGCCACGCCCGTATTCCGGGTCGGCGCGGTAGAAATGAACGAGCTGGCGCGCTTTGATGCGCTCCGGCACGCCATCCATCGCCTCGGCGATATTGCTGAATAGCTGCGCCTTTTGCCCGTCGCTCATCAGGCGGAAAAGATTGCCCGGCTGGGTGTAGTCGTCATTGCCATCGCGATGGTTGTAGCGGTCGGCATCGCCGGAAACTTTGAGCGGCGGCTCGTTGAAGCGATGATCTTCCGCTGGACCGCCCATGCTATTCGGCTCATAGTTGACCGCACCGCCGTAGTTGCCGTCAAAACGCAGCTTGCCATCGCGGTGATAGCTGTGAACCGGGCATTGGGCTTGGTTGGCGGGCAGCGCGGCATAATTGACGCCGATGCGATAGCGATGGGCATCGGCATAAGACATGATGCGCGCCTGCAGCATTTTGTCCGGCGAGAAGCTGATGCCGGGCACAATGTTGGATGGCTCGAAAGCGGCCTGCTCGATATCGGCGAAATAATTCTCCGGATTGCGATTGAGCTCCATGATGCCGATTTCGGTCAAGGGATAATCGCCATGGGGCCAGACCTTGGTGAGGTCGAATGGATTGAGGTGGTAGGTATCGGCCTCCGCTTCCGGCATGATCTGGACGCAGACGCGCCATTTGGGAAAATCGCCCCTTTCTATGGCTTCAAAGCGGTCGCGCTGAGAGCTTTCGCGGTCGCCGCCGATGATTTGCCCCGCTTGCGCGTACGTCCATGTTCTGATGCCCTGCATGGTCTTGAAATGGAATTTGATCCAAAAGCGTTCATCGTCAGCATTGATGAAGCTGTAGGTGTGGCTGCTGTAGCCGTTTACGAATCGGTAGCCTTGCGGCAAGCCGCGGTCGCTCATGAGTATGGTGACCTGGTGCAGGCTTTCGGGCGAGAGCGACCAGAAATCCCGCATGGAGGTATTGGAGCGCATATTGGTCGTTGGGTCGCGCTTTTGCGTATGAATGAAATCGCCGAACTTATAAGGATCGCGCACGAAGAAAACCGGCGTGTTATTGCCGACCATATCCCAGTTGCCTTCTTCGGTATAGAACTTGACGGCGAAACCGCGGACGTCGCGTTCGGCATCGGCGGCGCCGCGCTCGCCAGCCACCGTTGAGAAGCGGAGGAGGCAGTCGGTTTGCTTGCCCAGCTGGGAGAATATCTTCGCTTTGGTATAGCGGCTGACATCATTGGTGACGGTGAACTTGCCATAGGCGCCTGAGCCTTTCGCATGCACAACCCGCTCGGGCACGCGCTCTCGGTTGAAGGTCGCCATTTTCTCCAAGAGCTGGTAATCCTGCATCAGGAGAGGACCGCGCGCGCCCGCCGTCAGCGAATTCTGATTGTCGCCAATGGGATTCCCGTGAGCTGTTGTCAATTGCTTTCTGCTACCCATTCTGTTTCCTTTCTCGTTGGGCGGCGCATTGCATATTGAACAGTTGTCCGCAAATGCCGCGCCAAGCCAAACCGAGCGCAGACAATATGAAACGCATTTGCGCTCATTTGCACGATAACACATCAAAGCAGGAAATGTAAAGCAGTTCCATTGCCCTGCCCGGCAGACTGAGGCGCAAGCTCTGTTTTGGCTGCGGGAAGTCACTGGAATATCTGACTGTTTGTGGCACACTTATCTTGTTTTGCAAGAGGTATATTGGGTGGGGTCCGTTCATGCCGGAGCTCGAATTCACCGAAATAACCGGCTTGCGCGAATTCTGGGCGCTGAGCGTGATACAAGTCAAGCCGAGGCAGCGGCGATTCACCAAGAATGTGCTGCTCTCTTGGATGCAATCGCGTCATCCGGCGGTCAGCTTTTACCGAGTCGATCAAAAGGGGACGCTCGTCGGTTATGTCATGCTGATCCACGCGCAGGAGCCGACGCAATGGATCATCGAGCGGCTGACCATCGACCAAGCGTATCAACGGCAGGGTTTGGGTTATGCCGTCGCCGATTATCTTATCGACATGGTGCATGGCTTCGAGAACAGCGAAATGGTGATCGCGCGCTATGAGCCGGAAAATGTCGCCGCGCGCAAGCTCTTCGACAAACTGAATTTCGTGCAGCGTGAGGAGATGTTCCGCGATCGTCACGTTGCCGTGCTTCAGTTTGAGTTCGAGGAAGTGGAAGATGATGAGAATGGCGAGGAAGACGGCGATCTTGACGCCGACGAGGGCGACGCGGGAGAAGACGCCGACTCGCCAGTAGAAGACGTTGACGATGACGACGAGGAACGAAACTAGCGGTGGCGCAAGACGCTAGCGCGGCGCCGGCGCTGCTGCCGGAAGCGATCCGCCGGCGGCTGGAACCGTTGATGCTGGTGGCGCGCAAAGTGCGGGCGGGCGCCATCAAAGGCGATCGCCGTTCGATCAAGCGCGGATCCAGCATCGAATTCGCCGATTACCGCAATTATGTCGCCGGCGACGACCTGCGCCAGTTGGACTGGAATATCTACGCCCGGCTGGAGCGCCCTTATATCAAGCTGCTGGAAGACGAGGAAGACCTGGCGGCGCATCTGATCCTCGATGCGTCAGCCAGCATGGACTTCCCGCCCGAGGGCGAGGCCGAGCAGCACAAGCTGCTATATGCCAAGCGCATTCTCGCGGGTTTGGCTTACGTCTCGCTGACGAGTAATGATCGGCTGGTTTTGACGGCGGTGAATGATGAAGGCGCGGCCACCTTTGGACCGGTGCGCGGGCGGGCGCGGGGCATCGCCGCGCTGCGCTTCGTGGGGGAAATCGCCGCCGCCGGCATCACCGACCTGGATGAGGCGCTCAGCGATTACGCGCTGCGGGCGCGCCGCCCGGGTTTGACGCTGATCATCAGCGATATGTTCTCGTATGATGGCCGCTATCTTGCGGGCTTGAACGCCTTGCTGAGCCGCGGTCACGAAGTGGCTTTCATCCACGTTTTGGCGCCGGAAGAAGTGACGCCGCCGGTGACCGGCGACCTCAGCTTGATTGATGTGGAAACGGAAGTGAAGCAAGAGGTGACGCTGGACGGCGCGATGCTGGGCATTTATCAGCAGCGGGTTGCCGCTTGGCGCGATGAGATTCGCAATGAGTGCTTGCGGCGGGGGGCGCATTATTTTCCGCTGGTGACGGATAGGCCCTGGGAGCGGCTGATTCTGTCGGATATGCGGCGCGCCGGCTTGGTCAAGTAGTGGTGGCGTATCGCGCGGCGATAATCTCCTTGAGGCTTTGCAGATACTCTTCGCTTGGCTCAATGTAGAGTCCGGAGATCAGCGCAGTCAAGTCCATGCCGTCGTCGATGTCTTCCCAGTAGATAGTAAGACCATGAAGTTGGTAGTTTAGGCGCTCTTCGTCGGTTGCTGCTTTGAGAAGGGGAAAGAAGCCGAGCGGTACACCGAGTATGCGGCCGTCGGCCAATTCAACCATGACGTGGTCTTCCGTGAATCGCAGGCGCTGAGCCTCGTTGCGCGTTTCGTGGATAACAGGCTCTTTCATTATGAATCGTTCTCCTGAACTATCGCTTTTCTGGGTCCAGCCGGTCCCATTCGCTTATGATCAAAGCCATGTGGTCGTTCAGTAATTCTCGGATTCGTTTCAACTCTCGATTGTTGAATCCTTTATTTTCAGAGAAGCGCATAGGATTCAAGTTTACTTTAACACTCTTTTCGCCGCGGAAGACGTGCACATGCGCCGGACCATGCTCTCGAGTGAAGATTCTCACGTCAAAGCCGTGCCGCTGTCGGTAAAGGACTGTTACCATGTTCGCTGCCCGGATATGCGGCGCGCCGGCTTGGTTAAGTAGTGGTGGCTTCGGCCTTTTCGACGGCTGGTTCGGGGTGGGGCTTGTCCAAGTCATAAAAACCAGTGAGCATGGCGATAAGGTTGATGTCCTCGTCCAGGTCTTCCCAGCGCAATGTCAAACCTGTACGTTGGAAATCCATTCGTTGGCTGTCATTCGCTTTAGCTAACCTGGGGGCAAAAGACGCCGGCATACACAGGATACGGCCGTCAGCGAGGTCGAATATCAGGTTATCGTCTTCGAATCGAATGTCTTGCGGAAAATTGCGCGTATCTTGCACAAACGGGACACCTTCAATGTCACCTGAACGCCGCGCGCCGCCGTCCAAGTATAGCCAGGTAATGGGTACGTGTGGTTCAGAGCGTGAGTTTCGCTGCGAAACCTGAACGATGTAGAGACCAGTTAGCATCGCTGTCAGGTCGATGCCGTCATCCACGTCGTGCCAGTGAATAGTATCGCCGTAGCAGGTGTGATTTCGCCGCTGTTCATTCGTGGCTCTCTGTATTGGCGGAAACCAGGCTAGCGGTACACCCATAATGCGTTCATCCGCCAAATGAATCATAGCGTGATCGTTGGTGAATTGGACTTCACGCGCGTCGCAGCGTTCGGCGTGAATTATAGGCCACTCGTTCATTTCTTAGCGCTCTTCTTTACATTTTCAGTATTCTATCATTTAACATGCAGCCTCGTCCATTCGCGGAGCAACAAGGTGTGATGTTCTTCCAGCAGCGCTCGTATACAGCGACGCTCTCGACTGTTGAAACCACGGCTGTACACAATGCGTACTGGCTGCAACTCCGCCTTCAGTTTGTTCCTGCCTCGAAACACGTGAACATGCGCTGGTCCATGATCATTCGTATATATGACGACATCGAATCCATGCCGCCGCCGATTCAGAATAGTGACCATTGATACTCACATCCCAACAATACGCAAGCTGGCGCCAATCTGTCAAATGTGACGGCGGCATTAGGTCGCCACCAAGCCGCCGTCCAGCGCCAGCGCGTGCCCGGTGACAAACGAAGACGCGTCCGAGCAGAGCCAGACGACCGCTTCGGCGATCTCGCTGGCTTGACCGAGCCGTCCCATCGGGATCGCCCGCGCCATGATATGCGCCATCAGCGGATTGCCCGCGATCGCGCTCTGGACCATGGCGGTATCGGTGTAAGCGGGGCAAACGGCGTTGACGCGAATGCCAAGCTTGGCGTAATCGAGCGCCGCTGATTTGGTCAAGCCGACGACGGCGTGTTTGCTGGCGGTGTAGGCGCCTGCTTTGGGCGCGCCGATCAAGCCGGCGACCGAGGCGATATTGACGATCGCGCCGCGGTTATGCGGCAGCATGACCTCGAGCTCCGCTTTCATGCAATGCCAGACGCCGCGCAGATTGACAGCGAGGACGCGCTCGAACATGGCGTCATCGGCTTCGCGCAGGCGATCATCGAATGAGCCGGCGATGCCCGCGTTATTGACCGCCGCATCGAGCCTGCCGAAGGCGGCGACCGTCGCCTCGATCATCGCGCGCACTTGGTCCGGAATCGTTACATCGCAGCTTCGCGCTATCGCTGTGCCGCCCTCGTTGTTGATCAACTGCGCTGTTTCTTCCGCGCCCGCGCCGTTGATATCGGAGGCGCAGAGGTCCGCTCCCGCCCGCGCCAAAGCCAGCGCGCTCGCCCGTCCGATGCCGGCGGCCGCGCCGGTCACCAGCGCGACTTTACCTTCCATTTGAGTCATGGTATGAACCTCGTCCTTTTACGCGTCGGGTCATGGTACACAAGCCCGTGACCAATCCGTAGGGGCGAGCATTCAGGTTGTCCGCGGAAATCGGATCGGCGCGAGCCAGGCGGGCGACTCACAGAGTCGTCCCTACAAGGCTTGTCCGCTACTGTGTCAATTCAAATCAACGGAAATTGAAAACGGGTTATGCGGGGGCAAGCCATCGGCTCGCCCGTACAAAACTTCATCATAATTGATACCTGTAGGGGTCAGCCGGTGGCTGACCCGCTTGTCTAGTTTGCAAAAGCTTCTAACCTGACCAGTCCTTAGCTGTATGGTCTTGGATTATAATGGTACTCTTTCCAAGGAGCTAAAGGAAGCATTATGGGACAGATACTTCACCCTCGCGCCACAACGACTGA
>JAPOYT010000065.1:7882-8387 GCA_026706445.1 Chloroflexota bacterium | reverse complement strand
CTTCGACTTCCACAAGCATTTTCTCAACAGCGCCTTTATCGCCGTGGTTCATACGGCCTCTCATCTTTTTCTGGCATCGCTGGCCGGCTTCGCCTTCGCCAAGTACAGCTTTCCGCTTAAGAACTTTCTGTTTCTGGTGCTGCTCGGCTCGATGATGGTGCCGCTCTATACGATTTTCATCCCGCTCTTCGTTCTGGTGATCCGCCTCGGTCTGGTCAACAGCTACGCCGGCGTCATCATCCCGGGCGTGGCCGGCGCATTCGGCATCTTCTTCATGAAGCAGAGCATGGAAGCGGTGCCGGGTGAGCTGCTCGATTCCGCCCGCATTGACGGCGCTTCGGAGTTCCGCATTTATTGGCAGATCGCCCTGCCCCTCGTGCGGCCGGCGCTGGCGGTGCTGGCGGTGCTGGCCTTCATGACCTCCTGGAACGACTTCGTCTGGCCGCTGGTCGTGCTGCGCAGCCGCGAATTGCAGACGCTGCCGGTCGTGATGGCGGGCATGGTC
>JAPOYT010000065.1:0-7819 GCA_026706445.1 Chloroflexota bacterium | reverse complement strand
GACCTTGCCGATTCTGCTGCTCTTCCTCGCCTTGCAAAAGCAATTCGTACAGGGGCTGACGGTTGGCGCGGTCAAGTCTTAAGGCGCGATTCAAGCCCCCTTGCCCCTGCCCAGCACGCGCGCAGATTTGACGCCCAATATTCGATTGGCTACAATTCAAAAGAAAGAAACGCAATTCAGGAGGCGCTTTGCGAGCGATATCGGCGCGACATTGTCAATGGTCTTTTAGTTCTGTAGTGAGGGATAACCATGATTGTTCGTAACTTTCTCAGGCTCATAGTTATTGTGTTCTCGCTGTCTTTGTTGTTGGCGGCGCCAGCGCTCGGCCAAAACACGGTCGAGTTGAGCTGGATCACCGATTTGCCCGGCGCGGAAGAAGTGGCCGAGCGCTTCACCGAATACAACCCCAATATCACCGTCCGCGTCGACAAAGTGACCTTCCGCGAAGTCTTCCAGCAGAATCAGATACGGCTGGGCGCGGGCTCGCCCGAACCGGATATCGTCAGCGTGGATGCGCCGGTGGTGGCTGCTTACGGCTTCCGCGGCTGGCTGCTGCCGCTGGATGACGCCTTCTCGCAAGAGCAAATCGATGGCTGGATCGACGCCTTGTATACATCCAGCAAGTACGATGGCCAATTGCTGGCGCCACCGATATGGAATTCGGCGCAGGTGATGTATTACAACGCCGATTTGCTGGAGGCGGCCGGCATCAGTCCACCGGCGCCGGATGAGCGCTGGACCTGGGAGCAGGTTACCGAGGCGGCGCAGGCGCTGGCGAATGACGGCGACGGCGACGGCGTCAACGATGTCTGGGGCTTGCAATTCGGCCAATACAATCGCATCTATCAGCTGCAGCCGATACCGGAAAGCTTGCCCACGGCTGTGCTCGGCGAAGATGGGCTGACCGTCGAGGGCATCATTGATTCCGAAGATTGGGTCAAAGCCTTCACCTGGTTCGGCGATTTGCATAACGCGCTTGGCGTTTCGCCACAGGGCGGCATCAGCTCGGGCGAGTTATTCCGCAACAGTCAGCTGGGCATCTATGTTGACGGCGGTTGGATGATCAACCAGTTCATCAATAATCCGGTCGAATTCTCCTGGGGCACGGCGCCCCATCCCTATTGGGAAGGCGGCGAGGTGACCGTGCCGGGCGATAGCTGGCATTTGGGCGTGAACGCCAATACCGAGCACCCGGAAGAAGCGACCGAGTTTGTGAAGTTCGCCAGTTCGGTTGAAGCCGGGCGCATCTGGTTTGAGGTCTGGGGCGTTTGGCCCGCGCACGAAGTGATGATCCAAGAGATGATTGATGACCCGAACAACGCCGACTGGCCTAATCAAGCCTTCGTCGTGGCGGCTGGTGAAGCGCCTTACGTGACGCCGCGCCCCTTGACCGTCGGCTACCTCGAATACGAAGAGATCCTCTCCGATGCCTTTGAGGACATTCGCAACGGCGCCGATGCCGCGGAGGCCTTGAGTCAAGCGGCTGGTCGCATCCAGCGCGAAATGGATAAGTATAGGCCCTAGCGGTCGCTGTCCGCTCATTGACAGGTCGGGGCTGCAAGGCCCCGGCCTGCTTCTCGGAGAGCATCCGTGCTCAAAAGCTTTAGCCTGGATCGCTGGACGCCGGTATTCTTCCTCGCGCCCGCCTTCATACTTCTGCTCGTTTTTCGTTACGTCCCAATCGTTCTGGGCTTTGAAGAAGCGCTGTATACCAATTCCCTGAGCCAGGCGGGGGCGCGCAAATTTGTCGGTCTGGCGAATTTCCTCGCGGTTTATGAAGATCCGGTCGTCTGGGGTTCCTTCAAGACGACCTTGATATTCAGCCTGGTGGTCAATCCGCTGCAGGTGGGCTTGGCGCTGCTGCTGGCGGAGTTGGTGAATGCGCGCGTGCCGGGCATCGCTGTCTTCCGCGCCATCTACCTGGTGCCGATCGCCATTTCGGCGCCGGTAACAGCGATCGCCTGGGGCTTAGCGCTTGATCCAAACTACGGCTTGATCAACGGCATTTTCCGCAGCATCGGGCTGCCGCGTCAGCCATTCCTGCAGAGTCCTGATCAAGCGCTCTGGTCGATCATCGGCATCATCAGTTGGATCGGCGTGCCTTATTGGAGTCTGTTTTTCCTGGCTGGCCTGCAGGGCATCTCCAGCGATGTGCTGGAATCAGCCCGTGTCGATGGCGCCAGCAGCCTGCGTATCTTCGTATCCATCAAGCTGCCGCTGCTTCGGCGCATCATCGCCTTTGTGCTCGTCACCGATACTGTGGTGAATTTCACGCTGTTCGCTCCGGTCTACCTGCTGACGCGCGGCGGTCCGCAGCTTTCGACTCATCTCGTCATGTACGAAGCTTACCGGCGCGGTTTGGTCTACGGCGATATTGGCATCGCCTCGGCGATCGTCTCGGTCTTGCTAATCGTCGTCATCGTCTTCGTCGCCATAGAGTTCATCATCCTGCGTCCGCAGCATTAATCCGTACAAGGAGTCTCAACTGTTAATGACATGGCGAAAACCAATCCAGAGCGGTGATACGCTATGACTTGGGACGCAGCAACAAGCGCCAGGCTACGCAAAGCGGGCCGCGCTATCATCTTGTATGCCCTGCTCATCGGCTTGGCAATTGTGGTGATTCTGCCGATCTCCTGGATACTCGCGTCGTCATTCACCACGCGCGAAACCGTCTGGAAGAATGCCCTGCCCTTCAGTTGGCGCGCCTTCTTTCCCGAAGAATTCACGCTGGACGGCTATCGCGCCATCTTCGAAAAAGACTTCGGCGCCGCCCTGCTGAACACCTTCTTTCTCGGCGCCGTTACCGTCATTCTGGGCATCGCTGTCGGGGCGATGTCGGGTTTCGCCTTCGCTCGGTTGAAGTTCCGCTGGAAAAACTTCCTCTTTGCGCTGGTTGTATTCAGCTTCATGATCCCCGGCGACCTGACAATTATCCCGTCCTTCGTTCTCGTGCGCGATCTGGGCTGGCTGAATACTTGGCAAGGTCTCATCGTGCCCGGCTTGGCGAACGGCATCGTCATCTTCCTCTTCCGCCAATTCTTCGCCGAGATTCCACAGGATCTCATCGACGCGCCCCGCGTCGACGGCGCCACCTGGCTGCAAGTCTTCATTCGCATCATCCTGCCGGTCTCCAAACCGGCTCTGATCAGCGCCGGTGTGATTCTGTTCCTGGGTCAGTGGAACAACTTCTTCTGGCCGCTTCTGGTCGCGCCCGTCCCCGAGTTGCGCGTCGTCCAGGTCGCCGTTTCGATCATCGGCATCGAACAAAATGTGAACCTGTGGGAGCAGATGTTCGCCAGTTCGACCTTGGCCATGCTGGTGCCGGTGCTCTTGATTTTGCCCTTCCAGCGATATTATGTCGGCGGCATTCTCGGCTCCGGGTTGAAAGGCTGACCCAGTGAAACTGCAAATGCAAGCCGCCATTCTCACCGAACCGAATACGCCCTTCCGCATCGAAACGGTCACGCTCGATCCGCCGCAGAGAGGCGAAGTCCTGGTCAAGATCGCCGCCAGCGGGGTCTGCCGCAGCGATTGGCGCGTCGCCATCGGCACGCCGCCGAAACTGATGCCCATCATCACCGGGCACGAAGGCGCGGGCCTGGTGGAAGCTGGAGAAGATGATCACGCGCCGTTATCGCCTGAACGAAATAAACGAAGCCTACGCCGATTTGTTGAGCGGCGCGCCGGGACGCGGTATTATTGTGTTGTGATGCCCCCACCCCAAACCCCTCCCCGGCGGGTCAGTGTCAACGCGACCCCATAAAGAGGGAGGGGCTTAACGAGTTGATCGAGCGTCACAAACTCCCCTTCCCTCATTTTGGGCGCGCGTAGACACAGCGCTTCGGGAAGGGGCCGGGGATGGGGGTTAATTTCTCGGTCGCGCTCGGCTGGTCGGGAACGGATTCGTACAAAAGGAACCCAACATGCAAATGCAAGCGGCAGTGCTCAACGAAATCAATACGCCCTTCAGCATCGAAACGGTCGACCTGGCGCCGCCGCAAGCGGGCGAAGTTTTGGTCAAGGTGGCGGCCGCCGGCGTCTGCCATAGCGATTGGCACGTGGTCGAGGGGCTTTCCTACTTCCCGCTGCCGATCATCTGCGGGCATGAAGGCTCGGGTGTGGTGGAAAGCGTGGGCGAAGGCGTGACCAGCCTGAAGCCGGGCGATCATGTCACGCTTAGCTTCCGCGCCAATTGCGGCGACTGTTTCTATTGCCAGCGCGACAAGTCCAACTTGTGCGAAGTTTATTCGCCGGTGCTGCGCTCGGGCTTGATGCAGGATGGGGCGAGCCGCATCACCCGCGATGGCGAGCCGGTTTACATCATGACTGGCTTGGGCTGTTTCGCTGAATATGTGGTGATTGACCAGTCGGCTGCAGTGCCGATACGCCAAGATGTGCCGCTGGAAGTGGCGGCGCTGGTGGGCTGCGCCGTTTCGACCGGGGTTGGCGCGGCGATGTATACCGCCGATGTCCGCCCGGGCGAGAGCGTCGCTGTTTATGGCGCCGGCGGCGTCGGCTTGAATATCATCATGGGCGCGGTCATGTGCGGCGCCGATCCGGTCATCGCCGTCGATACCAACAGCAGCAAGATGGAGATCGCGCGCGAATTCGGCGCCACCCACACGCTGTATTCCGACGACTCGACCGTCGGGCAAATCCAGGAGATCACAGACGGCCGCGGCGCCGATCACGTCTTTGAATCGGTGGGGCTGTCGTTCTTGCAGGAGCAAGGCTTGGACGCCACGCGCCCCGGCGGCACGCTGACGCTGGTCGGCTTGACGCCGGTGGGCAGCGACACCAATCTGCCCGGCGCCATCATCACCCGCACAGAAAAAGTCATCCGCGGCAGCTTTTACGGCTCAGTCAACACCCAGCGCGATTTCCCGATGTTTATCGATCTCTATCGAGCGGGAAAGCTTAAGCTGGACGAGTTGGTGACGCGGCGCTACCGGCTGGACGAGATTAACGAAGCCTACGCCAATATGCTCACCGGCGAGGTGGCGCGGGGAATTATCGTGTTTTAGTCCCCCACCCCAAACCCCTTCCGAACGCCAGTGTCTACGCGGCGCATAATGAGGGACGGGCTTATACGCGTGTCCATCTAGGTTATCTGTACGGGCGAGCCGGTGGCTCGCCCCTTAACAAAAGGAAGCGCACCATGCAGATGCAAGCGGCAATCCTGACCGAAGCGCATAGCCCCTTCAAAATCGAAACGGTGGAGATTGATCCGCCCAAAGCCGGCGAGGTGCTGGTCAAAATGGCGGCGACCGGCATCTGCCACAGCGACTGGCATATCGTGGCCGGCAAAGCCGACTTCCCCGCGCCCATTATCCTCGGTCACGAAGGCGCCGGCATCGTCGAGGCGATCGGCGATGGCGTCACGCGGGTAATGCCGGGCGATCACGTCACCTTGAGTTTCAGAGCCAGCTGCGGCGATTGCTTCTATTGCCGCAACAACCAGGCATCCATCTGTGAGAACGACTTTGATCAAGTCGTCGCCGGTGTGATGAGCGATGGCGCCAGCCGCATCAGTTGGCGCGGCGATCCGGTTTACATCCTCGCCGGGCTGGGCACCTTTGCCGAGTACATCGTCTGTCGCGAAGTCAGCGTCGTGCCGGTGCGGGCGGATGTGCCGCTGGAAGTGGCGGCGCTGGTGGGCTGTGCGGTGTCGACCGGCGTGGGCGCGGCGATGTTCACGGCTGAAGTGCGCGCCGGGCAAAGCGTGGCCGTCTTCGGCGCCGGCGGCGTCGGACTCAACATCATCCAGGGCGCGGCTCTCTGTGGCGCCGACCCCATCATCGCGGTCGATACCAACAGCAATAAAATGGAGATCGCGCGCGAGTTCGGCGCGACCCATTGCCTGCTGTCTGACGATACCGTAGTCGGCGAGATACAGAAGCTGACCGAGAGCCGCGGCGCCGACCACACGTTTGAGTCGGTCGGCATTCCGGCTTTGCAGGAGACGGCAATCGCGGCGGCGCGTCCGGGCGGCATCTGCACCCTGGTGGGCATCACACCGCAAGACAGCGAGACCAAGATCCTGGGCGGGGTCATCACCATGAGCGAGCGCAAAATCCGCGGCAGCCTCTACGGCTCGATCAACCCGGCGCGCGATTTTCACCTGTTCCTGGATCTGTACATGGCGGGCAAGCTCAAGCTGGAAGAACTGGTGACCAATCGCTACCGGCTGGACCAGATCAACGAGGCCTACGCATCCATGCTGACGGGCGATGTTGCGCGCGGCGTGATTGTGTTTTGATTGCCGAAGCCACGCAACTCAAAGCGGCCAGCAGGGAATCCACTTATCAATGTGATATACTGATTTTGGCTGAGAGGGAGTGAAAGCAAATCGGCGATGGTTACCCGAGAGCGCGAATACACAATAGACGATGTTTGGCGGCTCGAGCGTCAGCCAATGAATTTGGCGGAGAAGTACTATCTCATTGATGGGGAGCTGTGCGTCAAGATGTCACCGAGTCATTCTCATGGGAGCATTGCGGGCGAGATCGCGCGTCTCTTGGGCAATCATGTGGTCGAGCTTGAACTAGGCAGAGTAACCATCGAGGTAGGCTATCACCCGTCGGGCGAGCGCCAAACGGTGCTGCTGCCCGATGTCGCTTTCGAAAGCTGGGCGCGGGCAGCGCGCAAGCCGCTTAAGACTTTCGCCCCCTATATGCCCGATCTGGCGGTGGAGGTGGTATCCCCGTCGCAAAGGCTGGCCGAGTCGCGCCGCAAAGCCGCCGTCTACCTGCGCCAGGGCACGGATATGGTCTGGTTAATTGACCCGGAGCGGAACAAAGCCGAGAGCTGGACGGCCGCGGACGGCGGCGCGACGACAAGCGAGATCATTGATATTGACGGTGAATTAAGCGGGGGCGCGCTCTTGCCCGGTTTCACGTTGCCGCTAAGGCGCCTGTTTTCTCTCTAATCGCCGCCCGCCTCGCGGATGAGCAAGCTTTGCCCGGGATAAATCCAGCGCCCCATGTGCTCAAGCTGATTAAGCATAATGATTTCAAGTTGATGAGCTCGATAAGCGACGGCGATGGCGCTGATGGTATCGCCGGGCCGCACGACATGGATGATGGAGCCGTCAGGTTGTGGCGCTTGTGGCTGGACAGGCGGCGCGTAGGCTCGCGCGGGCTTTGACAGGGGCGCCGGTTCCGCGTAGCGCTTGACGCATTCGGCTGCCGGTGGCCCGCCATAGGTGCTTACGATGCCGAAGGCGCGCCCGTCCAGCGCGTTATCCAGCACAACATGGTTCACCTTGCCTTCAACATTAGGACCCTTGGAGATGACAATGTAGCGGCGCGGTATCAGCAACTGCGCGTGGTATTTCGGGTCATTCTCGAAGAAATGGCGGATTTCGGACGCTAAGCCCACGCGCACAGCCACTCGTCCATCCGTCGAGCAAGCCACGAGGCCATTCTCCACCGCTTCCACTTGCGGCTGCGTAACGCCCAGCTTGAAGAAGCCTTCGCTATTGGCGTTGACGCGATAGACATAGGCTGCGGGCGGCTGGACTCGGGGCCGGCAAATGCGGCCTATCGCGCCCAGTTGGATGTCGCAGTATTGCAGTTGAAGCTCGGGGCAATGCGGATTGCATTCTGCTATCGGCGCGGCGGGTGGCGTATTCGGCGGCGGCGGCGCAATTGGAATCACTGGATTGACAATCTCGGCATCGCAGTCCGAAGCGCGGTTGTCGGTGACAGATCCAGAGATATCGCGGGGAGTGTTGTTCACAAAGAGGACGCAGCCATTCAGCTCAATCGTGGCGCCGGCATTCTGCAAAACCCCCAAGCCGCCGGTATTGTTGCGA
>JAPOYT010000002.1:5035-8397 GCA_026706445.1 Chloroflexota bacterium | reverse complement strand
AGGCATGGGTAACGAGCGGATGCGGTCCAGTGATCCAGAAGTTATGGTTATTAGGCACAGGCGCAGTGATGATCACATCGACAACAAAGACCTCTTCACGCGGAAGATCGACTGGCAGCTGAGCCACCCCGACAAATGTTGGTATAGAAAACACTACCAACAAGAGCAAAAACATAAGTTTCCTTGCCATTGCAAAACTCCTTACTAGAAGAATTATGATTTTCAGGATCGCTAAATTGGCGCTCCCGCTTGCCCGGACTGGACAATCACAAGCATAGTGTAACGCGCAATCTAGACTTTGCCAGAAATCCGTTTCCCATGCTTGCGAAACCGCGCGAGAATAGCTAACTTAATGGCTTGATGTCAAATCTGTAGCGCTTCGTAGGCGCCTATGGTAGACTTCCCCGCGATTGAAGGAGCAAAGCCCGTGCCCGATAAACCAAATATCTTGCTTATCGCAATTGACTCGATCCGCGCCGATCACATGTCCTGCTATGGTTACGACCGCCTCACGACGCCCCACATAGACCGCTTCGCCCAATCGGGCACATTATTTGAGAACACGTTCAGCGCTCATATACCGACCACGCCCGCCTACGCCTCGATGCTCACCGGGCTGGACTGCTTCGGCACGCAAGTGGTAGCGCTGCGCCATAAGGGTCCGCTGCGGGCGGAAGCGCCGACCGCGGCCGAGATCTTCCGGCGCTACGGCTACAACACCACATCGGTTGGCTTCAAAGGCAATCCCAGTTCGCGCGGCTTCGACAACTATATTGAATTCGACGGCTGGGGCAGCTATGCGACCGGTCGCAGCCCCAAAGCACAGAACCTCAATAACGCGACCATACCCGAACTGGAACGGCTCAATGCCGAGGGCGCGCCCTGGTTCGTCACGCTGCGGCACATGGACCCGCACGCGCCCTACCTGCCGCCCGAGCCATACGAGCGCATGTTTTATCACGGCGACGAATGCGACCCGAATAACCGCTCGATGGACCCGGTGCTCAGCTTCAAGCCCTTCGGCGACTTCTTCAAGTCCTGGATGCCGCCGGGCATCAGCGACAAGGATTACGTCATCGCCCAATACGATGGCGCCATCGCTTACATGGACGCCTGCATCCAATCGATCTTTGAAGCCCTGGGCAGTATGGACGTCCTCGACAATACGATCATCGCGCTCAATGGCGACCACGGCGAGACGCTTTACGATCACGAATTGTGGTTCGATCATCACGGCATCTTCGACAACGTCTTGCACGTGCCGCTGATCATCCGATATCCCGACCGCATTCCCGCCAGTCAACGACTGAGCGGCTTCAATCAACACAAGGATTTGCTGCCCACCCTGCTCGATCTGGCCGGGCTGGCGGACCAGGCGGACGCCGATGGCTACCAATTTGACGGACGCAGCCTCATGGCGCTGGTGGATGGCGATGCATCGTCGTTTGAAAGCGAGTTTTACATCACGGAATGCACCTGGATGCGCAAGCATGGCTGGCGAACGCCGGGCTGGAAACTGATGATCGCCCTCGAACCGGACTTCCACTTCAAGCCGGAGATTGAACTCTTCAACCTGGTGGAAGATCCAAACGAAGACAACAATCTGGCTGACGAGCGACCCGATGTCGTTGAGGCGCTGCGGGCGCGCATGGAGGCTTGGATACAGAAGCGCGAAGCGGAAACCGGCTTGACCAACCCCATGCTCACCCAAGGCGACTGGCACGGCACAAAGGGAATCGGCGCCTTCAAGTCGTCACAGCAAGCCTACGACACCTTGTACATCGGCGATCTCAGCAAAGCGATCCGACTGCAGGCGCAATCACGCGAGGAAGAGTAACAACAATTGACACCTGTAGGGGCGACCTACCAGGTCGCCCGAACCAGTCAAAACTTGTAGGGGCGTTTCGGCGAAACGCCCGCATTTGCAAAGGAGACACCCACATGACCCTGCGCGTAGCCATCGTCGGCATGGGCGGAATCGGCAACAACCACGGCCGCTGCTACACAAATCATCCAGACGCGGAGGTCGTCGCCGTCTGCGACATCCTGCAGGAGCGCTCGGACAAAGCGGCCGAGGCTTTCGGCTGCCAAGGCTTCTACTCGGTGGGGGCGCTGCTCGCTAGCGGCCTCGAGTTTGACGCCGCCAGCGTCACGACGGCGGGCGTCGAAAATGGCGGCGACCACTACGCGCCGACCATGCAGCTTCTTGGCGCCGGTTATCCCGTTTTGGGCGAGAAGCCCATCTCCAACAGCGTTAAGGAAGCCGAGGAGATGGTCGCGCTCGCCCGCGAGAACAACCTGCGCTACGGCATCAACCTCAACCACCGCTTCACGCCGGCCGCTGTATTAGCAAAAGAATGGATGCTGCGCGGGCGCCTGGGCGACGTGAATATGATTGACATGACCATGTGGATCAACAACCCCAATGAGACCTCGCCCCACTTCCACATGCGCGCCCTGCACCCGCATTCGCTGGATGTCATGCGCTATTTCGCGCAATCGGACGTGACGCAGGTGCACGCGTTTTTCAAGAAGGGCAAGGGCCGCAAGATCTGGTCCAATGTACAGGTGAACCTGCTCTACGAGAACGGCATCATCGGCCACCTGCGCGGCAGCTACGATGGCAACTGGGGCCATACGAGCATGGGCGGCGGCAGCTATGGGCTTGAGACGCTCGATGTCTTCGGCTCGGACGGGCGCTTCTTCCTGCGCGACGCCTGCGAAGAACTCATCTATTATCCGCGCTTTGAAGGCACTATGGAACGCCACGAGAATTACGGCGGCATGAGCCACTTCGGCCAGACATTCCAGACGCGCATCAATCACTGGGTCGATCAGAACCTGGCCGGCGTCGCGCCCGACAAGATCGACGCGTCCGGCGCTGACGCCCTGCACGTCCAACGCATCATTGAAGCGGCGATTGAGTCCTGGGATACGCGCCAGGTGGTCAGCCTGTGATAACAATCATCGGCCGCGGTCACAGCGGCACGCGGACGATTTCACAAACGCTTTACGCTTCCGGCGTATACATGGGCCAGACGCTGAACCCGTCAGCCGATTTGGTGCCGGCGCACGCCATGTATGACGCCTGCCGCGTCTTCGCCCGCTACGTGAAATGGACGGGCGACCTGAGTTGGGATTTCAGCCGCGCCCACGAGACCGAAATTCCGGACGTTTTCACCAGAAACCTCAATCGCTACCTCGAATCCGTCTTGAATCATTCGCGACCGTTAAAGGGCTGGAAGGTGCCGGAGACGACGCTGGTTTTCCCCTGGATCTTGCGCCTCTACCCCGACATGCACTACATATTCTGGATTCGCAATCCGCGCGATTGCATCATCGGCTCGCACAAAACCGACGAC
>JAPOYT010000002.1:0-4977 GCA_026706445.1 Chloroflexota bacterium | reverse complement strand
GTACGACCTGGTCAAGTCCACGCCCAAACCGAAGCGCTGGATCGAAGTGCGCTTTGAAGACTTTGTGCAGAATCAGGCTGAGACCTTGGAACGGCTGGAAGCCTTCCTCGGCATTCCGCTGGCGCGCGTCATCCTTCGTAAGGACACCATCAACCGTTGGCGGCGCGACGAGGGCGTCAATTATTTCGACTTCTTCGAGCCAGCCATGCGCGAATACAATTACGAGATTCCACCTCCCAATGACCATTGTAGGGGCGAGGCGGCGACTCGTCCGCGAAATAGAGACCAACAATGCCATTACGCGTAGCCGTCATCGGCTTGGGACCAATCGGCAATCGTCACGCCAAGCTTTACGCGCAGGACGACCTCGCCGAACTCGTCGGCCTCTGCGACATTGATCGCGAGCGAGCGGACATTGCGGCGGCGCTGCGCGGCGTGCCAGCTTTCTACGATGTCGACGCCATGCTGCGCGATCTGGCGCCCGATGTCGTCAGCGTCGCCACTGGCGGTTTCGAAAACAGCAGCGACCACTACTTGCCGACGATGCAGGCGCTGGAAGCCGGCTGCCATGTGCTGGGCGAGAAGCCGATTTCCAATGATATCGGACCGGCGGAAGAAATGGTGGCGAAAGCCCGCGAACTGGGCGTATGCTACGGCATCAACCTCAATCACCGCTTCACGCCGGCGGCGCGCCTGGCAAAGTCCTGGATAGATCAGGGTCGCCTGGGGCATCTGCTCTTCGTCAATATGGCGATGTGGATCATGAACCCAGCCGAGACCTCGCCCCACTATCACATCAAATCGCTGCACCCGCACACCGTCGATGTCATGCGCTATTTCTGCGGCGATATCGAAGCGGCGCATTGCTTCGCGACAAAAGCGCCCGGGCGCCAAATCTGGTCGACGGCGCAATTCAACTTCCGCTTCCGCAACGGCGTCGTTGGCGCGCTCACCGGCAGCTATGATATCGAGCGCGGGCATCCGATGGAGCGCTGCGAAGTCGCCGGAACCGGCGGGCGCTTCGTGCTCGACGACATGTGGCGCGAGCTGACGCTGTACCCAGCCGGCGATATGGAAAAGACAGTATACACCGATCCGCTATTCGGCGGCTTCCACAACTTCGAGAATACCTTCCGCGAGCGCATCCATTGCTTCTTGCGGCAGGTGACCGATGGCGTCGCGCCGGAAGCTATCGATGGCAGCGGCGCGGACGGCTTGGCGGCGCAGAAGGTGCTGGCGGCCGCCATCGAATCGCTCGAGACGGAGTCGGTTGTTTTTGTCTCTGAAGTCGAGGGTGAAAGGCTTCATGGGTAAGTGCAAGTACTGTGGAAAAACCGCAGGAATTTTGCGCGCCGCGCATCGGGATTGCAGTCAACGTAATAGCGCGGGAAAGAAAAAGATCGTCGACTTGGTGCATCACGCGGCAAGCAAAGCTTATGTGCAGATAAGCGTACTGGAAAAGGAGATTTACTCAATCGCCGACACTGGCTTTATCAAAGAGCACGAAATTCGCCACTTGGCATATACCGGATGGCAATATGCCGTCATTGACGCCATCAAGCGGAAAGAGTTTACGGATGAGAATTACCGGACTTTGAGACGCTTAGCACAACTAAATCAACTGTCGCAAGAAAACATATGGGCAAGCATGATATGGTCAAAATTCATGGCTGGAAGGCGTTGGAAGTTTCCAGAACAAGTTGTTCGGGCGAGAAAGGTTGAGAAAAACGCCGTCGCAAACGGACGAAGCAAACAGGAGGTAGCTGAACGGCAACGCATTCGTCTAAAACAAGAGGAGGTCGCCAAAAGGAGACGAACGATGCTGATGAGCGTTATAGAAGACTTAAGCATTGGAAGGTTTCCAAGACCGAATTTGCCCAAGGAAGTAACTCCATTCAATTTCCAAAAATCAGAGAAGTTGGTCTGGGTCTTCAAAAACACTACGTATCAAGAGAAGCGAGTAAAAAAGCGTAGAACGCACAGATCTAGTGGTGTTTCTCCAACAGTGTATGGTATGGAAACTGTCGGAACTGGAACGATGGGTTTGACTACAAGACACATTTACTTTGTAAGTACTCGATCGCAATTTCGTATCCGCTACAATAAGATCGTAACATTCAGTAGGTGCTTGCATGGGATTGAAATTAAGCGAGATTCGGTGAATGCGAGGACGCAACGGTTCATAACTGGCGAGGGCTGGTTTACACACGAACTCTTGAAAGTATTGGCCCGTCGATTTTGAGCGAACGTATTAAAGCAATCCGCAGGAGATGAAAATGAAACTCGGAGCAAACTCACTTTTATTCGGCAGTTGGGACATGGAGACCGCCTTCAAGTATCTAAAGATGGCCGGCTACGATGGCATCGAGATCTCCGCCATTGACGAGATGAGCCAGCACCTCGTCCTTTCGCGCTGGCAGGAATGCGCGCCGGAGGTTGTGCGCCTGTCCAAAGAATACGACCTGGAGCTGCTGGCCATGGAGCAGTCCTCGCGCGATCCCGACCTGATGGAGCGCGCGATGCAGGCGGCGGTCGAGACCGGCATCCCCATCATCAACGTCGGTCCCGGCGGCAAATCGGACGATGAATCTACTTATCAGCAGGTGCTGGATGAATTGGGCGGGCTGGTGCAACGAGCGGAACATTACGATGTTATGCTTTGCGTCAAAGCCCATGTCAACAATTATGTCTACAATACGCCGACCAGCCTGAAAATCTTGAACGACATTACCTCGCCAAACTTCGGCTTGGACATGGACCCCTCGCATATTCATCGCGCCGGCGAGAATCCGGTCGAGGCGATTGAAGCGGTCATTCACCGCATCAAGCATGTGCACATCCGCGATTGCAAAGGCAGCCAGCAGGGACCGGGCGCGCCCGAAGCTCAAGCCAATGGCCGCGGTGATATTGACCTGGTCGGTTATATCCGCGTCCTGCACGAGCACGGCTACACCGGTCCGCTGAACCTGGAAGTAATTGGCACAAAGAGGCTCGGCCACACCCTTGAGCAATGCATCACCATCGGCGCCGAATCGCGCGGGCACATGCAAGCCTGCCTGCAAGCAGCCGGCGCCCGTTAAAAATACCCGCCCCCACCCTAAATCCCTCCCCCATAAAGAGGGAGGGACTTTTCAGTCGCTCGCAGAAAGAAAGATTGAACGAATGAGCTTTCAACCATTGGACAGACAGATTCAAACGGCATACGACATCGCGCGCGAACGCTACGCCGCCTTTGGCGTTGATGTCGACGCCGCCATGAACACGCTGAAGACCGTGCCAATCAGCTTGCATTGCTGGCAAGGCGATGATGTCGGCGGCTTTGAAGACCCCGAGCGCGGCCTCAGCGGCGGCATCATGGCGACCGGCAATTATCCCGGCAAAGCTACTAATATCGACGAGTTGCGCAGCGATCTCGACAAAGCCTACAGCTTGATCCCCGGCGATCATCGCCTCGCGCTGCACGGCTCTTATCTCGATAGCCCGACCAAAGTGCCGCGCGACCAACTGAAACCCGAACACTTCGCCTCCTGGGTCGATTGGGCGAAAGCCAATAACCACGGGCTTGATTTCAATCCGACCTTCTTTTCCCATGACCTCGCCGATGACGGATTCACCCTCTCCCATGCCGACGCCGGCATCCGCCAATTCTGGATCGACCACGCCATCGCCACGCGCGAAATCAGCGCTTCCTTCGGCGCCGCCCTGGGCAGTCCCTCGATCAACAATATCTGGATACCCGATGGCTACAAAGACTTGCCGGCCGATCGCCTCGGGCCGCGTCAACGGCTGATCGACGCGCTCGATGAGATATTCGCTGTGGAAGTTGATCCAGCGCACAATCTGGACGCGGTCGAGTGCAAGTTATTCGGTCTGGGCTCAGAGAGTTATGTGGTCGGCTCGCACGAGTTTTACCTCGGATACGCCGCCTCGCGCCAGAAGGTGCTTTGCCTGGACGCCGGTCATTTCCACCCGACCGAAACCATCTCCGACAAATTGTCATCTATTCTGTTCTACGTGCCCGAGATCTTGCTGCACGTCAGCCGCGGCGTCCGCTGGGATAGCGACCACGTGGTCACCCTGACCGACGACTTGCAGGCCATCATGCAGGAAATCGTCCGCTGCGACGCGCTTGAGCGGGTGCATATCGGCCTCGACTTCTTTGACGCCAGCATCAATCGCATCGGCGCCTGGGCGATTGGCACGCGCAACGCTTGCCGCGCCCTGCTGATGGCGCTGCTGGAGCCGCGTGATCTGCTGCGTCAATACGAAAACGATGGCGACTTCACCGGGCGCCTCGCCTTGCTCGAAGAGCTCAAAGGATTGCCTTTCGGGGCCGTTTGGGATCACTACTGCCAGGCGCAAGAGACGCCAGTCGGCATGGCCTTCATGGACGAAATCCGCGAATACGAGCGCACAGTTCTTTCACAGCGGCCTTAGCGACGCTGGCGGCGCCAATCCTTCGAGGAGAGTGTCTACGGGCGAGCCGGTGGCTCGCCCTTATCCATTAAACTTTCAGAACCTATACTGGCGCAACGATGGCAGATCTAGCGCGCCTGAATGGGAGATCCCATGCAACTATTCAATCCGTCAGAATATCGCCACGTCAACTATCTCTGGGATGATGCCAAAGCCGCAACGCTCGATTCCGTCGACCGCCTCGTTTACCGCTCCAATCTGCTCGGCAGCGACCAGCGCATCACCAATACCGGCGGCGGCAATACCTCCAGCAAGATCTGGCAGGTCGATCCGCTGACCGGCGCCGAAGTTGACGTCATGGTCGTAAAGGGCTCGGGCGGCGACCTGCGGACAGCCAAACGCGAAAATTTCGCCTCGCTCTACATGGACAAATTGATGCAGCTGCAAGCCATCTACCGCAAGGCTGAGACCAAAGGCGCGAAGACGCCTATCGAAGACGAAATGGTGGCGATGTACCCGCATTGCGTCTTCAACTTGAATCCGCGCGCCAGCTCAATCGAT
>JAPOYT010000242.1 GCA_026706445.1 Chloroflexota bacterium | reverse complement strand
GCGCGTCTGGACCGGCGAAATCACCGCGATGGAGTATTCGGAAGGCTTGCAAGAACTCTTCGCTGAAGAGCTTGCCGCCGGCGATATTCCACCGATCCCAACCCGCTAACGATTAGTATTTTGGCGCTGGCTGCCGTAATCAAAGCGGCCGGCGCCAACCCCGCTCCTCCGTCATTCAGGAAAGGGCAACATCATGGCGGTTCTCACCCAAAAGAAGCCGACGACCCTTGTCGAAAAGTTCAATGATCAGACCTGGCGCCGAAAGTTCGTGAACAATGTTCTCATCCCCTGGATCTTCATCGCCCCGCTTCTGATCATCCATCTTTATGTCGTCGCCATACCCGCGGTGCAAGGCATCTACATGTCCTTGACCGATTGGAAAGGCGTCGGGATGAATGTCAATTTCGTTGGCTTGGAGAATTACCGCGAATTGTTCTTTGAAGATGAGACATTCGGCAAAGCGTTAAGCAACAATATCTTATGGATGGCTTTCTTCCTCACGGTGCCTTTCATCCTCGCGCTCTTCTGCGCCACTATGCTGTCACAGGTTAGGCGCGGCGGCATGCTCTACCGCAGCATTCTGTTCATCCCATACGTGCTGGCCAGCGTCGTCACGGCGACAATCTGGAAAAATCTATTGAACCCGCAGCGAGGCATCGGCGCCGCCGTGGATAATATCCTTGGGCTGGAAGGCGTCTTCGGCGTCGCTTATTTGGGCCGCACAGACAGCGCCCTCATGTCCATCGCCTTCATTGACAATTGGCAATTCTGGGGTTTCTTGATGATCCTCTTCCTGGCGGCCATGCAATCCATCCCGCCAGTGCTATACGACGCGGCCAAGATCGACGGCGCCAACCGCTGGCAGGAATTTCGCCACGTGACCTTGCCCGGCATCAGGCCAATCCTTGTCTTCATGTTCATGATGGTGGCGATCTTTTCCTTCCTGGCCTTTGATTACATCTTCCTCTTGACCCAGGGTGGACCGGGCGGCGCTTCCGAGGTGATCGCCACCCAACTCTACAAGAACGCCTTTTTCCGATTTCAAGCCGGCTATGGCGCCGCGCAGGGCGTAGTGATTAGCATATTCGCCGGTTTCATCATCTTGATATTCGTCACCGTCAAGCGCAGAGGATGGGATATATGAGCGCCATCGGCAATGTATCGCTTCGAGACACCGTACTGCAGCGAGGGCGCAGCCGCGAACGCGGCCGGTTGCTAGTCTTCAACCATGTCGTGCTGCTGGCTTTGACCGCCTTCGCTGTCATCCCGCTCGTGGTAGTGGCTTTCAATTCGGTGAAGACGAACCTTGAAATCGGTCAAAACCCGCTGGGACCGCCGGTCAACGTCGTCGTTGAAAACTTCCCCAATGCCTGGGATAAAGGCAACTTCGCCACCACCATGAGCAATAGCATTATCTATGTTGTCGCCACAATCGCGGCTGAACTGGTGTTCGGCGGTCTGGCCGCCTACGCCCTGGCGCGCAAGAAACCGCCTGGCTCCGATTTGCTCATGCTCTATTTTCTCGTCGCCTCGACTGTCCCACTCTGGATGTATATCGTGCCTCTCTTCGTCCAAATCAACTTCTTAAAAGTGAAGATTGGCGTGGATGCGCGCATTCTGCTCATCATGGTCTATGTCGCCACCCGCGCTCCCTTGAGCATCTTCCTGCTGCGCTCTTACATGATCGACTTGCCCACCGAGCTGGAAGACGCCGCCCGCGTCGACGGCGCCAACGAACTCCAGGTGATGACGCGTATCGTATTTCCCTTGACCAAGCCCGGCTTTCTGACCGTCGGTTTGGTGGTTGGCTTGGGTGTCTGGAACGAATTCTTGCTCGCGCTGACCTTCATCCACGACCCAAAGCAATATCCGGTCACCACCAGCTTCTACAAATTCGTCGACCGCTTTGATCGCGATTGGGCTTTAACCAGCGCCGGCGCCATCATTATCATCTTTCCCGTCATGGTGCTCTTCCTGTCATTGCAGCGGCAATTCATTGAAGGCTTGGCTGAAGGCGGCGTCAAGCTCTAGCAAGCGCAATGTCAGCCGCAACCATATTGGATTTCCGCTTACCATCAGAAGTCAGCCACAGGCTGGCTTCTTAACATCTACAGTCTGTAAAGGAGAACAAAATGGCACTTCCTCCCGATTACCTCGAACGCGTCTATGCTGGCGTCTTGGGCAAGATTATCGGCGTCTATCTCGGCCGTCCCTTTGAAGGCTGGCCCTACGAGGCAATCACTGCGCGCCTGGGCGAGATCAACTACTACGTGCACGACCGCCTTGGCGTACCGCTGATCGTCACCGACGACGACATCTCCGGCACCTTCACCTTCATACGCGCCCTGGAAGACTACGGCTACGATCCAGAGATTTCGCCTGCGCAAATCGGACAGACCTGGCTTAACTACCTCATCGAAGAGCAGACCGTGCTCTGGTGGGGCGGCATGGGCAATTCGACCGAGCACACCGCCTATCTGCGGCTCAAGCAGGGCTACGAACCGCCGCACAGCGGCTCGGTTGAGCTCAATGGCAAGGTCGTCGCCGAGCAGATCGGCGCGCAGATATTCATTGACGGCTGGGCGCTGGTGGCGCCGGGCGATCCCGAGTTCGCCGCTGACCTGGCCGGACGCGCTGGCAGCGTAAGCCATGGCGGAGAAGCGGTCTATGGCGCCCAGTGCCTGGCGGCGATGGAAGCGCAAGCCTTCGTCGAATCCGACATCAACAAGCTGATCGACACCGGCTTGTCCGTCATTCCCGGCGATTCCATCATTTGTGCCATGATCAACGACATCCGCGAGTGGCGCGCCAAAGAACCGGATTGGCGGGTAGGACGCGAGCTGCTGGCTGAACGTTACGGTTATCACATTTATGGCGGCAACTGCCACATGGTGCCCAATCACGGGCTGATGATTTTATCGCTGCTTTACGGCGATGACGATTTCCAGCGCACACTGATGATCGTCAATACTTGCGGCTGGGATACCGATTGCAATTCGGGCAATATCGGCTGCCTGATGGGCATCAAGGACGGGCTGGCGGGCCTTTCCACCGGTCCCGACTATCGCGGACCGGTCGCCGACCGCATGTACATCCCCACCGCCGATGGCGGCAACGCCATAACCGATGCGGTAACGCAAACGGTGCGGCTGGTCAACACGGCGCGCGCGATGCAGGGCCAGGCGCCGATCGCGCCAAAGGGCGGCGCCCGCTACCACTTCGATCTGCCCGGGGCGGTGCAAGGTTTCATGAATGACGACTCGGTCGAATCGCGCGATGTTGTTGACATCAGCAATGTTCAGGCGCCGGAGCTAAGCAACCGCGGCGAACGGCTGCTCGCGCTGGATTACGCGGCCCTGGCGCCAGGGCGCGTTGGTCGGGTAGGCACGGCCGCCTTTGTGCCCTCGGCCGCCGTATCGGAGCATTTCGAAGGACCCGGTTATAACCTCTTTGCCAGCCCGCAGCTCTACCCGGGTCAGACGATCCGCGCCCGCGTCCTCGCCGATAGCGCCAATGCCAGCGCCGTCGACGTCGGAATTTACGCGCAGCATTACAACCGCGATGACGGCTTGGATACGCTGGTTGGCGTTTCTGAGCAAATGAGCGCCGGGCAGACAGCCGAGCTGGAATGGCAAGTGCCGGATCTCGAAGGCTATCCCATCGCCAACGTTGGCATCCAAATAAGCGGCGACGGCGGCGCCAGCGGCCGTGTCTATCTCGATTGGCTGACCTGGGACGGCGCGCCGAACATCCGGCTGAAGCGGCCGCATGCGCATGATTTCACCCGCTGGGACCGCAAGCTGAGTGGCATGATGTGGAAAAAGGCCTGGGTGAATGGCTTGGATGCCGCCAAGGGCAAGATGGTATTCATCGACCGCTATCCGGAGACTTACCGGCTCATTCAAAACGAGGGACGCGGGCTGATGATGCACGGTTGCCGTGACTGGACCGATTATCAGGTCAGCGCCACTATGACGCCGCATATGTGCAAAGCGGGAGGACTCGGCGCCCGCGTACAAGGCATGAAACGCCACTACGCCTTGCTTTGCGATGAGGAGGGCACGCGCCTTGTTTCAACGCTGGAAGGCAAAGATACCATCTTGGCGGAAGCGAGCGGCGGCTGGACCCTGGGCAGCGAACATCAGCTTGCGCTCAAGGTCGAGGGCAATACGCTTTCTGGTTATCTCGACGGTCAACTTGTGGTCAAAGCGGAAGACCCGGAAGCGCGCTTCGCCGGCGGGGGCATCGCCCTGGTCTGCGAAGAGGGGCGCATCGGCTGCGAAGATGTCGAGGTGCGCCCGATTTAGGTCTCGTCAATCTCAACTTCTGTAGACACACGCGCGACAATGCTTCCGCCCACGCGAAATACCTTGCAACCCGCTGCGCTATGCTCCCTTTCCCTAGCTTGCTGGGGAAGGGGCCGGGGGATGGGGTAGACCAAGAGCATGACAATCCTCTGCTACGGCGAAATTGATCTCGATATCTACGTCAAGCTCAACCGGCTGCCGACGATGGAACGTTCCGCCTGGTGCTCGGAGGACTTCGAGAACATCGGCGGCGCCGCGGCAAACAGCGCCATGTGGCTTGCCAACTGGGAGCTGCCAACGCGGCTCGCGGGCCACGACCTTGGCGACGATCGCCCGGGCGATCTCGTGCGAGAATTGCTCGCGGCGCTGCCGTTGCTCGATACCCGCTACATCGCCTGCCACCCCGGCTATCGTAGTCCGCGCTGCCAATGCCTGGTCACGCCGGACGGCGAGCGCAGCTTCATCACGCACTGGCCCGCAGAGGTCCGCATGACCGCGCCGTCGGCGGAGATGTTCGAGGGTGTGAAGCTGCTGAACCTTGACATGTCCGGTCCCAAGTCGCTGCGTCTGAAAGCGGCGGAAATGGCGGTCGAACGAAGAGTACCGGTCTTGATAAACGACGTCTACCAGCCGGATCATCCGCTGCTGCCGCTGATTGATGTGCTGGTCATTTCCGCCGAAGTCGCTCGCAATAGACAGGCCGAGAAGAATCCGTTGGACTTGGCGGCTGAACTGATGGCGGCCGGCGATTGCGATGTGATCGTCACCGCCGCGGGGGCTGATATCCAGTTCATTTCGCGCGAAGGAGAACGGGGGGTGGTCTCTCCGCCACCGGTCAGCCCCGTTGACACAACCGGCGCGGGCGACATATTCAAGTCGGGCTTGTTATACGGCTTGCTGGAAGATTTGCCGCTTCGCGAAGCGGTTAAATGGGGCGCGGCCGCCGGCAGCCTGATGTGCCAAGTCGCCGGCACGACTGAGACCTTGGCGCCACTCAGCGACGTGAGAACCCTCCTGTCAACCATCGATTAGAATGCGCTTTCCTGCTGGCAGCCAGGCGACTCCGCGCCAAGCAGATGTAGGGCTTGTCCGCTACTTGTTGGCTCGCTTCCGACGCTGCGCAGTACAAAGGCGTACAAAGGCTTCACCACAGAGGAATCGAGGAAACACAGAGGGCACAGAGGGATGAACGTTTGTAATTCAATCGACGTTGCAGGGGCGTCCGGCGGTCAGTGTCTGCACGGCCTAGGCGTGGGGGCCAAACTACCACTTACGCTGTCAGATGCCCGTAGACCTTGTCCCAAATATGGCGTGTGTACGGGCGAGCCGGTGGCTCGCCCCTGCAGAATTCTGTTTTAATTTGCGTTGATTTGAATTGACACAGTAGTGGACTAGCCTTGTAGGGGCGGCGCTTGCGTCGCCGGTAGACATGCCCTCGATTATTTCGGCGGCGGATTCGCTCTCCGTTGAGAATCCGCGCCAAACTGATACAATCACCTAGCACGTTATCCAGCGGCATGAGTCTTTGCCATGAGCAGCGAGCCAGTCTGGCGCATAATCACCGATATCGCTGAGGCGCGTGATTCGATCCTCAAGCGGCGCTCCCTGCGCGATTATGTGGCGCCCGATCATGTCATCGAGCGCTCGGTTGATCTCTTCGGCGAACGGATCATGCCGGAAGAAGTGGTACGCCGCATCATCGACAGCGTACGCGACGGCGGCGACCGAGCCCTGCATGCTTGGAATCAGAAGATTGACGGCGCTCAAACCGATAGCCTGCTCGTAAAGCCCGCAGAAATGGCTGCGGCGCTTCAATCGATCGCGCCCGAATTGCGCCGCGCGCTTGAATTGGCGGCGACGCGCATTCGCGAATTTCACCAAAAGCAGCCGCTGAGCTCTTGGATCGACGCCGCGGAAGGCGGTTCCCTGGGGCAGTTGGTCCGTCCGCTTGATTCCGTCGGCGTTTATGTCCCCGGCGGTACCGCGCCCCTGCCCTCATCGCTGCTGATGAGCGTCATTCCGGCGCAGGTGGCCGGCGTGCGCGAAATCATCGTCTGCACCCCGCCCGGCAGTGGAACTGACGACATTCACCCGACGATCCTGGCAGCCGCCGCCATCGCTGGCGTGGAAAAGCTCTACCGCGTTGGTGGCGCGCAAGCAATCGCCGCCATGGCTTACGGCAGCGAGAGCATCCCGCGCGTCGCCACTGTCGTCGGCGCCGGCAATCTCTTCGTCACGCTGGCGAAACAGCAAGTCTACGGCGATGTCGGCATTGACGGCATCCTCGGTCCCACCGAGACGATGGTCATCGCCGACGAGAGCGCCGACCCGTCGCTGGCGGCCGCTGATCTGCTGGCGCAGGCCGAGCACGATGAACTCGCGTCCGCGATTTTGTTGACGCCCAGCCACGAACTTGCCCTTTCCGTTCAATCCGAAATATATCGCCAACTGGATCAGCGCGCTCGTCGCGACATTATCCTGGGCGCCATGGATGAGCGAAGCGGCACGGTCATCACGGCGGACCTGATGCAGGCTTTTGAGCTGGCG
The DNA here is from genome assembly GCA_026706445.1 of Chloroflexota bacterium. GTDB lineage: Bacteria > Chloroflexota > Anaerolineae > Aggregatilineales > Phototrophicaceae > UBA6055. Next base: position 1,708 of record JAPOYT010000242.1, on the reverse strand, counting down.
AATGAATACGCCGCCGAGCACCTTTGTCTGCTGGTCGCTGACCCGTGGTCGTGGATTGGCAAAGTACGCAACGCAGGCGGCATCTTCCTGGGCGAGCATTCTTATGAAGTGCTGGGCGATTATGTCGCCGGTCCCAGTCATGTTATGCCGACCGGTGGCAGCGCGCGTTTTGCCTCGCCGCTGAATTTGCTGCATTTCGTCAAAATCACCAGCTTGATCGCCCTCGATCGACGAAGCGCTATCGAATTAAGCGAGCCGGCGCAGCTGCTGGCGAAGGCCGAATCGCTTGACGCCCACGCCGCCGCCGCGCGCCTGCGGAGCCGCTAGCACTATGGCAAATGAGAAAGTCCGCATCCGGCGCGATATCGCGTCGATGAGCGCCTATACGCCGACCACATCGCTTGATGTATTTGCTGAGCGGCTGGGCATTGCCGCCGCCGATCTGATCAAGCTAGACGCCAATGAGAATCCCTTCGGTCCCTCGCCGCGGGTCATGGATGCCTTGGCGCGGCTGCCAAATATGCAGGTTTATCCGGATCCGGAATCGGGCCGCCTTCGCGAATTGCTGGCGGAATACACGAGCCTGCCGGCGGAGCTAATCCTTTGTGGCGCCGGCGCCGACGAGTTGATTGAACTTGTCTTGCAACTATTCATTGAGCCGGGCGATGCAATCATCAATACGCCGCCGACTTTCGCCATGTACAGCTTCAACGCGCCCATCTATCACGCGGAGGTCGTCGATGTTTACCGCCGCGCAGACTTTTCGCTAGACCTGAGCGCTATTCAAGAAGCGGTGGCGCGGCGCAAAGCCAAGCTCGTATTCCTCTGCTCGCCCAATAATCCCAGCGGGGATGTAATCGCGCCGGCTGACATCAAAGCGCTGCTTGACTTGCCCGCGACCTTCGTCGTTGACGAAGCCTACGTCGAATTCGCCCAAGGCGAAAGCCTGGCTCCCTGGGTCGCGGAATTCCCCAATCTGATCGTCCTCCGCACGCTGAGCAAGTGGGCTGGGCTGGCTGGTTTGCGCATCGGCTACGGCGTTTTTCCGCGGGCATTGATGCCGCATCTATGGAAGATCAAGCAGCCCTATAACATCAATGTGGCCGCTGACGTGGCCGCGCAGGCGTCGCTGACGGATGTCGGCTATCTGCTAGAGCGCGTGCGGCAACTGGTTGAGCAGCGAAAGCGGATGGAAGCCGCATTCGCCGAATTGCCCTGCCTCTCGCCCTATCCCAGCCAGGCAAATTTCGTGCTGAATCGCGTCAGCGGAATGAGCGCTGAAGACTTCCGCGATCGCCTCGCGCGCGCCGGCATCATCGTCCGCTATTACAACAAACCGCGTCTCTTCGACCATATACGCATCAGCGCCGGCACAAGCGATCAAGTCGATCGCCTGCTCGAAACCCTCCGCACCCTCTGACACGTGAATGAACGATTGCAGGGACGTTCATTCTGGTCGCTCGCCTTGCCAGCAATCGTCTGTACGGGCGAGCCGGTGGCTCGCCCCTTGCGCCTCTCGACCCGCACCCTGTTCTATCCGACATTCTGTGCTATCTTTCCCGACGAGGAAATATCCCATGAGCGAGCGAAAAGCTGAAATCAATCGTAACACCAAAGAGACCGCCATCGAGCTGAGCCTCGACCTGGATGGCGCCGGCGCCGCCGATATCAGCACCGGCATCGGTTTCTACGACCACATGTTGGGGCA
>JAPOYT010000156.1 GCA_026706445.1 Chloroflexota bacterium | reverse complement strand
GATTGATGCCATAGCGCTTGGCCAGCTTCCTTATGCTCTCTTGACTATTTTGTATAGCTCGGCGGGTTGCCTCAGTCGTTGTGGCGCGAGGGTGGAGAACCTGTCCCATAATGCTTCCTTTAGCTCCTTGGAAAGAGTACCATCATAATCCAAGACCATACAATTAGCGCCCTTTCGCCGTCCTATGGACCTTGAATGATTAGAGAAGCGCGGATCGAAAACCATAACTGTCTCACAGTTCATGTTTAACGAGGGAGAGACGCATGAACTTGAAATTGATGAACAGGAACGACATTCTGCTCGCCATAATTGCAGCTGCGGGCGAGCGGAACTTCAGCCGCGTCTACGTTCAGAAAGTTATATTTCTAGTGTCTGAGGAGTACAAAGGCAAGCTGCCGGAAGATTTCTATGAGTTTGACAAGTATCACTACGGTCCTTTTTCAAGTGAAGTTTATCGCGATGCTGAAATGTTGAATGATTTGGGTTGCATCAGCATCAAGTATGGCGCGGACCGGCGAGACGATCTGTATATGATCGAGCAGGACTGCTACCTCGATGACATTCAACTCCCCGCGGACTTAAAGCGTTACATCGCGGACACGGTGGACTGGGTTATAGATATGTCCTTCGCTGAGCTTGTGCGGGCGATATACCTTCTTTTCCCCGAGTACCGGAAGAACAGCCGATTCCACTATGAAGAAGAACAAGCCTTGGCGGAGAGTTTCGTTCGCGGATTGAAGCAGTTGCGCGAGGGGAAGGTCTATACCGCGGAAGAAGGTCTAGCCAGATTGCGCAAAGTAATGGCAAATCATGGAAAGAAAGATCAAGTGGTCTCTTGAGTTTAGCCGGAGATTGGAACGATTATCAAGAAAGAGCCATAAAATCGACCTGGATGTCGAGAGTTTCCAGCGGGAGTTTGATGGCCGCCGCCTTCCAGGCGATCAGGTTAGAGGGATTGGCGGTTTACCGGTTAAAGAGCATCGAATGAGAGACAGCTCATCAAACATTGGAAAACGTGGCGGGTTCCGTGTGTATTACTATTATGAAGATGATCTGGTCCTGTTTCTTATGGTCATAAGACGAAATCAGTTACATACAATGTCCTCTCAACTTCTTCAATCTATATTGAGGGAAGAAGGATTCCTCGACGACTAAACCGCTTCACTTGATCACCGATACATTACAACTATTAGTCTACATCCGATTCCCGTAAGCCTGCCCGACCGCGCTGGCCTGCGAGCTCACCACCCGAATCAACTCCTCGTCATGGTCGCGCGCGAACTGGCGCAGCTCCGCCATGTCGGTCACGCCGACATCAGCCAGCGTCCGCGCCGCGTAATGCTTGAAGGTGTTGAGGTAGAAGACCATCGAGTTGGCTTTCTCTTCAAAGAAGCGGTAGCCGGCTTTGCCTTCGACATTGCGCGTCCGGCCGCCGGGACGCAGCCGTTTGCGCGCCAAAGCGGGGTTGGCGCTCTCGATGATCATCGTCGGCGCCGAAGCGCTGCCGTGATAAGGCATGCAGACCACCCCGCTCTTATGCTCGAAGTAGATATCGCCCTGCTCGATGACGCAGCGCGCCAATTGCTGATTGTAAGAAATCAGGTCGATGCCCATCAGCAGCAGATGCCCCATTCCGGCGCCGATGCCGCCTTCGACCGCGATGGTCACATCGTTGAAGCGCTCATCGGTGGTGATGCTGTAGACTTCTTCGAGGGTTGTCACCGCCATGCCGTTGGTCGCTGAGGTGCATTGACGCCCGCCGCCATGGCCGAAGAACAAGCCATCGGCGCGTACATCGGGCGCGATCAGCTTCAGACACTGCGCCTTGTCGCTGACCTGCCCGACGAACAGCTCGATCTCATCGCCGAATTCAGCGCGGATGGCGGCCGCCACTTCGATAACACGCGGGTCGGAATTGATGGTATAGATGCGGAAAAGCCGCACCTCGGCCTTTTCATACAGATAGCGGGCGTCGGCGACCTCGTCTTCCACATTGCTGCAGCCGATGGCGGCGCCGATATTGCGCGCGGCGCGCTGATAATCAGTCTCATTCGTCAGCACCGATCGGAGCGCATCTTTTGCCGCGTTGATCACCGCCGCTTGCCGATCGATATAGCCGGCGAAGATGCTGTTGCGATGGGTGAAGATGGCGTGATGTCCTATCGCCGCCGTGGCCAATACATCGCGCCAGCCTGATATCGCCGGCATTGAGCCGAAGCCGAGCACGCTGCGCGGATATTTGCCGATGCGATTGAACAAGCCGCATTCGGCGCTGTGGGTGCGCGAGACGTGGCGCGCCGATGACATCTTGCGATAGCCCAGGTCCTTCCAGGAATAGGTGCTGGTGATGAAGGGATTCTCGTTCAAACCGAGGACGGATTCGACCGTCAGCGAGCGGCGATTGCTGCGCTGCGGGATCGCGCCAGCGCGCCCGACGCCATCCAATGTAGCCAACACTTCCGCGCTTTGATTGCTGCGAAAGAAATCGGCTCGCTGCGCCAGGCTGAGCGTCCGCCGCTCGGGACCAAATTGCCAGATGATCGGACTGCCATTCTTGTTCATGCGCAGCGTGCCGCGGTCGACATCAGTGAGGATGAGACCGATGCTGCTGCTGTCCGCCTTTGGCAGATAGCGACTGTAATAGATGTTTTCTTCGTATTGAATCGGCTCATAGTTGGGCGCCTCAAAGCGGCTGTTGGGCGGATTGGCATCCTCCAGCGCCTCCAGCGAAAAGGCGAATTGCAGCGCCGCCTCATCTTGCAGCGCGGCATAATCGACGCGCTCGACCTCTTGGCGATAGGGCTCGGGGATCATGAAGACGCCCTGCCCCAGCGCAAAAGGCTTTTCCCGCAGCGCCAGCAGCGCCTTCCGCCGCATATTGACGCAGTCCTTCTCGCCATCGCTCATCTCGGCGAAAGTGCGCGTTTCGCCGTCGGGGATGAAGATATCGTCCCAGCCGAAGCCGTTCGCGCCGCGCAATGTCTCGGCGATCGCGCCGGCCGTATTCCCCTCGCGGATTTGCACCTCGGCGCCGTCATACACAGCGATCAGGACCTTCGCCAGCGCCGCCCGATCGCGTCCGTTCAGCCAGCCCTCGGCGATCATGCGCCGCATTTCCGCTTCTTCGCAGAAGTCCTTGATATAGGCGCCCGGTCTGCCGCCCAATCCGCGCAGCGCCAGCGAAGTTTCTTCTACCAGGATCGGGTTGCAGTCGTTGGCTTTGTAGGCTTCGATCGCCTTGCGCTCGACCACCTTGTAGGGATCAAGGCTCTGAATCTCTTCGATATCGAGCTTCACGCCAACGATTTCAATGTCGGGCAAGATGCGGCGAAATTCGTCCAGTTTGTTGCGGTTCGTGGTGGCGACTTCAAGATAAGCATGACGGGCGCGGCGCGGTTGCAGCGCGTTGATGACCTTGGGCTCGGTCACGTAGAGGGGTCGGGGCATGGCGCTATTGTCCAAGTTTGACGCGGATGTACGCTCCAATTATCGCAGAGACGCGCGATTGGGGATAGTGGCGTCAAGTCAAAGCATGGTCAACTGCTTGGAGCGCGACGGCGCGTCGAAACGACGTGCGAAGTCACCAGCGCTTACTAGTACAATTGCTCCTCTACTGTTTAGAATCACTTGAGTTTGTGAAACTGTTGAAGTAGAATTGCTGTACGAGGAGTTAACAGCGCAGAGAGAATTGTAGTCGACTAAGATATTGCGAGCATCTACCGTGAGCGAGAAAAACTCTTCAGTGCCGGACAAGCGTAATTTCCTCTATCTGATAGCTATAATCGCTGCGATAACCGTGCTCTTGGCTTTGAATGAGGGGCGATCGCCGCTCGATATCGTAGCATATCTCGGATTTACATCGGGCATCACATTCATTTTCTTCGGCTGATGCATGCGGTTTGTATTATACAGCCTGTGTATCTTCATCGTACTGCTTGCATCCGCTCTTTTTGTCTTAGGATACGAAGGCGCGCAAATACGCGAGTTTCTGATTGGCGTTGCCGCGATAATCGTGCTCGCTTCACGCATGATCAAACCTCAACAAAAGCGTAACGAGCCTAATGAGAAGAGCGAGCAAATTGATACGAGGCGGAAGCGCCGCTTAAGCGCTCGGGATGACAGGCTTGAAGACAGTTCAGAATCGAACAGTGAGTCAGACTTGACCCAGACCAGCTGAGCCAGGCATTGCATTCGGCATTTGTGTACGGCTCTAGTCACCTGGTCTTCAAAGATTTCAACAAGACACCGGCGAAATGACAGCGCTTAATCCGCCCGTGCGACAAACTCCAGCTTCAAGTCCACATCATCGGTCACGTTGGCCACCGAGCGCACGTCGGGAATCACCAGACCGAAGTCTGCGTGCAGCAGGTTCGCGTCCGCGCTGCCGCTAATCTGTGTTTCGCTATCCAGCGCAACCGCGGCGGCGAAGGTAACGCTGCGGGTGACGCCGGCCACGGTCAAGTCGCCAGTCACGTCAAAGTTTAAGAGATCACCCACAACCACCGAGTCGGCCGACCAGTTGCTCAACTCGCGTGGCTCAAAGACGATGAACTCATGCTCGTCTTGCGCCGACCGCAGAATCTGGCTGCGCAGCGCGCGATTGCGGAAGCTGTTGTCGGTCTCCAGCGTGCGCGCGTTGATCACGATGGCGCCGATGGACGATGCGGCCGGATTCGCCAGATCGACTATAATGCTGCCGCCGACTTCACTGGTGGACCCGATCACAGTTGTCCGCACGCCGCGCAGGTCTTCTTCGAGCGTGAAGCTGGCAGCGCTTTCCGCCGACACAATCTTGAATTCGACCGGCTCGCTCACAGCGGCGGCCGCTTCCATCGCAGCGCTTACGCTGGTATCGACCGCCTCAGCTACCGCTACCGCCACCACATCGGCAATCACCGAATTGGCGACATCCATCATCGCAGTGCCGACCGCTTCCGCCAGCGCCGCATCACTCGCTGTTTGGGTCGCCAGCTTTTCGTCTATGGTCAAGCTCGGCTCGCCCGAGCCGCCGGTGTACCAAATGTAACCAAGGATGCCAGCCGCGGCGCCGCCCGCCAACGCGACCAGCAAGAGCAGCACGACCAAGGGATAAGATACTCCGCTCCGGTTTGAATTTGACATTCGCTTTGGGGTCTCCATCTCTACGATTCATTGCTTAGGTCCCAAGGACATCCTATAAGGTAATACGGAAGCGCTCGCAAATAAACTGTAAACTCTCCAGTGAACGGCGCCGATTGCGGGACTCGAAATATTGTAACTCCCGTGATGCGCCCGTTTCAGCTATTTATCCCAAGCGACTTTACATTTTATCCCAATATATCCCAATAGAATCATCTGCTTCGACACCGCGCCTTCCATTCGCCTGTCCAAAACTTTGCACAAGAAGCGCGGCGCTCCTGTGCAAAACCTGTCGAAAAGTATCGACATTCTCCCCTCCAGCCAGCCTGATCTGTTCAAAAGATCGTAATGTTCGTCGACATTGTTCAAAGGTCGACGCGCCCTGTGGCAAAGTGTGCAAAGCCAGCTCGGTTATGTACATGGGGCTGTTCAAAACATTTATCCCAAGTTTCCCAAGAGACTTGGCCATTATTGGGATATAATCAGCGAAATCCAGGCTAATCTGCGATAGACTTGGGTTATTTTACCCAATACATATAAATTGCCGCTGTGCCTTGAACAGTTTGCACAGGCTCTACTAGAACTACTACTAAGACAAAGAAATCTCATTCCAAGGTTGCCTTTTGACTCGAAATGCGGATGCCGCCGGCTTTCGCAATACGCCCAAGAGAATGCTACAATCATCCCGTATCATCGTGGCTCGGAGAGTGGCAAGGAGTAAGTCATGGCAGTTTCAATCAAATGGTTAGGACACTCGGCATATTCATTCGATATTGATGGGCGTAAATTGTTGATTGATCCCTTTGTGAGCGGCAATCCGGTCGCGAAAGCGGCGGCGAATGATCTTGACGCGGAGGTCATCCTGTTAACCCATGCTCATGGCGACCATGTCGGCGATTCGGTCGAGATCGCCAAGCGTACCGGCGCGCTGGTGGTTTGCAACTTTGAGATGGGCGATTGGTTCATGGCGCATGGCGTACAAAATGTGTTTCAGGGCAATCCCGGCGGCGCCTTCCGCAACGAATGGATGAGCGCGAAATGGACGGTCGCGCATCACAGTTCTTCCTTTCCCGACGGCACTTATGGCGGCCAGCCGAACGGTTTCGTAATTCGTGGCGGCGGGTCGACGATTTACCACGCCGGTGATACCTGCCTTTTCGGCGACATGAGGCTGATAGGCGACGAAGGGCTTGACTTGGCGCTCTTGCCCATCGGCGATTGTTTCACAATGGGCATAGATGATTCGATCACGGCGATCGATTTTCTCAACGCAAAGCGCGTTTCGCCGATGCATTTCAATACTTTCCCACCGATTGAGCAAGACGGGGCTGCTTGGGCTGCGCGGGTCGAGGCGGAAACATCGGCCAGCGCCATCCTGCTCGAGCCCGGCGGCGAGTTTAGTCTTTAGATTCAATGGCGGGATCTTCGCGCCACAGTTTGTGGATATAGGCGCCAATATCTCGGTATCGTCTCTCTTCATAGGTGAATTGCAGCGCGCTGGCGACTTCGCGTGAGAGGCGCGAAAAGAGTTCCAGTTGGTTTAGCAACGCTTCCCAAAGAGCCAGCGCATCCCAGCCTGCCCAAATGCGCTCTATCGCAGCATAGGCGCCTTCGTCCGCCCAGTGGGCGATGCGTCGGCCGATCAGCCAAGTATTGATTGACTCGCGGCGGACATGGCGCGTTTGCCATTCCAACATACGCAGCACATTGGCTTTCATCGTCCAGTCGCGGTGTTTTACCACCCAGAAGTCGCGCCGGCGGATAAACTGCGCCACATGAATCGCTTCAAACCAGAACTCATTAATGGTGGCTTGAACCTCGGCGGCGGAGGGTGGTGGCGCTTGCGGAAAGAGGCGCGGCGACGGCGGGAGATCGCGGAAGAGATCGTCCTTGTCCAAGAGAACCTGGTATCCGCGTGTATATTCGTCCGTGAGCTGATCGCCTTGAATAGTGTCCGATTCAAGGAATTGGAAGTCGACCTTGATGCCGCCGCTGAACCAGACCAATCGATAAGGCGCATCTTGGTGAATCGGGTAGCGTATCCAAACGTCTCCCAAATGATTGAGCCAGCGGTCGTCCTCAATGTAGCGCTTGATATCGGTGGCGATGACCTGGACGTCAAGGTCGGAGTATTGGTCGGTCGTGTCGTCCATGCGCGCAAGCGAGCCGGTTACCACCAGGGCGCGAATGGCATCTTCCTGGCGAGCCCAGTCAAGAATTGCGTCAAGGTAGGGATGGGTGATGTTCACCATTTTGCTCCTTTAGGTTTAGCGGGTCGGCGTGTTTCTCGAAAACTGGCGCGAATGGTAATAGCTGCGCGGGAACTGGAGCAGCGGATATTGGTTGACGAAGGTCGGTATCGGCTAAGAGGCTCCTGTGCTAGAATAAGCGCATTATTCAGGCGCTCGCAGAATGGAGATACAGTATTTGAACTCTTTGGAGCTTGCCCATTATATTGTCGATGTGATCGATGATCGAAAAGCGGAAGATATCCTGCTTCTCGATCTCCGGCCTGACCAGATTATCGCTGATTTTTTCATCATTTGCAGCGGCGACAATGAGCGCCATCTGCGCGCATTAACGGAGACTGTCCGGGTTGAGGTAAAGGACAGGTTTCAGAAGCTGTCCTTCACCAATGAAGGATCGGCCGACAGCGGCTGGATAGTAATGGACTACGGCGATGTTGTAGTCCATTTCTTCGCCCCGGAGAAGCGCGCGTTTTATGCCCTCGAAGACCTGTGGGACGCTTCGTCGAAGGTCATGCTGCGAATTCAGTAAGTCGTTACTGTCGTCACGAATTGATCGGACTGCGAAAATGCGAGAGGAGATCAATAGATGGATCCGATATTTGCCGCCGCGCTCACGCGACTGAAAGAGATGCATCAGCAATATATTGAATACATGGACGGATTGTCTACGGACGAGCTCGATTGGTCGCCAGGTCCTGAGATGAATTCGATGTGCGTGCTAGGGGTTCACGTAACCGCGGCGGAGCGCTTTTGGATAGGCATCGGAATCGACAACGTAAGCCAGCGGGATCGAGATGCCGAGTTTTTGGCTTCCGGTTATGACTTGGCGGCGTTGAAGGCCTTATTCGCCGAGAATATCGATTTCTACGAAGAGGCATTCAAACTGCAGGATTTGAGTCGCCTGTGTGAAGAGGTTGATGTAAGCCTCTATATGGCGCGACCGTCACAGGTGGTCACAAGGGGTTACGCTTTGCTGCGAGGATTGGATCACACGGCCGAACACTTGGGTCATGCGGGGATGACGCGGCAATTGCTGGACCGCCGTTAGGTCAGGCGCCCTCCGCGAATTGCTTGAAGGCTTCCATCGTTTGGCGCGTCTGCTTTTTGAACATGCTGCTGGGCATGAAGAGCGACATGAGACGCATCATGCCGTGAAAACGAAAATCGGAATCGAGCACCCAGCGCGTTGTGTCGCCTTGATCGTGGAAGTAATTTCGAACGATGTTGTGTACGCCTTTGGCATCGTATGTACCGGAGAATTCATCGGGGAGATCGCGAGTGATGATGGTCTCAATCATTTCGACGCGCCGTTTCCCCATGTCGTAGAGTAGTTTGGTCTTGGCGCCTGGTTGGCCCGGCTCGCCGCTAAGATGCTCGTGACTAATGAGACCCTCTTGCCATTTCTCCAGGTTTTCGAAGCTGTCGAACAACTCGATCACTCGGGCGCGGGGCAAATTGATGATGGTTTCGAGTGTATAGCGCATGTTTTCTACCTCGATCAAACTCGATTCGTGACTGCGGTAACGGATTCTACCTGATTCGCCGCGTATTGCAGTGGCGAATTTTCGCGGCACGGCGAGAATAGAATAGATACAGTCCGAATGACGCTTGGATTCAAGCACGCAGAAGGCGGCGCCAAATGCGCACGGTGATGGTCTACAACGAAAAGGGTGGCGTAGGCAAAACGACGCTGTCGGCGCAACTCGGGGCCGGTCTGGCAATTATGGGGCATAAGGTCCTGATGATTGATGCCGATCCGCAAGCGCATCTGACCGTCGCGCTGAAGCAGCGAAAACGGCCCTACTTTTACAACCTGCTCGTACGCGACGAATTCGACGGCGGCGCCTGGAAGCAATGCCTGACAGTCGTCGAGCCCGCGCTCTATCAATTTCCAAGTCGCGAGTCGGATGGCGCGGTGTACCTCGTGCCGGGCAATCCGGAAACTGCGGGAATTGTCGGCAATATTACTGATTCGTTCGCCTTATTCAATAAGCTGGAAGAAGTGGAAGACGCCTTTGATTATGTCTTCATCGATACGGCGCCGACTCGCTCGACCCTGCATGCAATGCTCTATCTGGCGAGCGACCACATCATCATTCCCACTCAACTGGAAGCGATGAGCTTTGACGGCATCAAGCAGACCCTGCAAAACCTGCAGCGTTTCAGCCATCAGCGGCGTCAGATGGGATTGCGCGACATTTCGATGATCGCGCTCATCCCCAATATGTTTCGGCGCACGACGGGCTTGCATAATGAAAATTTGAAGTTGCTGAGTAAGCCCTTCGCCCGCGTGATTACCGAGCCGATTCCGCTGACCATATTATGGGGTGAATTGTCGCAGAGCGATGCCGCCAGCATATTCGCTTATCATCCGAAATCGAAGATCACGCAAGTGACTTGGGACATCGTCAAGGTAATTGCGGAAAGGGTAGCCAATCATGTCTAACGCGGCGCGCAAACGTGGTGTGAGAATTGACGAGAATTTGTTTGATGTGGGCGTCGCAGCCAGCGAAGGCTTCGGTCATGATATGGGCGCGCAGATCATCGACATCCAGACGAAACCGATCATTCGCGCCAAACCAATCGATATCTTCAAGATTCAACCCAATCCGATGCAGCCGCGCCGTGTGGTGCCGTCTCAGTTTCGCGGCGGACCGCTGATAGACCAGATTGAAGCCTGGTTGGACGAGGTAGAAGTGTCAAGCGGTCGCGCCTTTCCCTTGGAAGCCCTCATTCTGGGCAAGGTCGAATTGCGCGCGCGCGAAGAAAGGCAGGCAACCGCGGAAGAACTGCCGCTGTTGCGCCTTGCCGACTTGGCCGCCAGTATTCATCGAGAGGGATTGACGAATCCGATCACGGTCGCTGGTTCTGGCGACAGCTACATGATAGAAACGGGCGAGCGGCGCTGGGTGGCTTATCATGTGCTTCACGCCTATGTTGGCGGCGACGCGTATCGCGCGATTCCGGCGCGGCGTGTGGCCGAGCTCAATCTATGGCGGCAAGCGAGCGAAAATACGGCGCGCGATAATCTGAACGCGATCGCGCGGGCGCGGCAAATCGCCCTGCTGCTGATGGATATGCACGGCTGGGAGAAATTCGAGCCAATCGAGACATTTGATTGTGAGCAGGACTTCTACGCACAAGTGGCTGATGTCGCCAAATGGCGCGTTCCTTATGGTCGCGCCGAGCAATTATGCGCCGCCTGCGGCTTTGAGAACGCCTCGCGCATCCGGCAGTATCGCGCGCTGCTGCGCCTAGCGCCGGAGCAATGGACGGACGCCGATGACCGAGACATCGCGGAGTTCCAACTGCGAAAGTGGCTGCATCCCAAAAGCGCTACGCCAGTAACGAAACACGATGCTAATAGCAAGCCGTCCACGCTGCCGGGCGCCTTAGAACGATTTGACAAGCACGTGACCAAATCACAATTCCGGCGAATGGACCAGGGTGGGCAGCAGTGGGCGATCGACTGGATGAAGGCCCTGCTCGAGCGCATGGAGCGCTGGCAAGCCGCCGACTAAGTCGTTTCGCCCGCTTCGCTGAACTCGATGACGGACGCGGCGGTTCTGGTAAGGCGCGGCCACCAAGCAAAAGGAAGAAACAATAAGCCGTATTTCGCCCGCATGCGCCTCATCTGCTTACGCAGGTCAGCTGGACGTGCCAATACTCGCGCTTCAGCATCGGCCCAGCCGCCCCGAATGTGTCCGCGGGCGCGGTAGGTTTTGAGTGATACATACCGCGCCTTACCCAGAGCTGCGAAGTGGCTCAATTCCGCCTCAATCCCGCTCGCGCAGTCGATTCCAGCCCGATTGCAGCAAGAATACCAAGCCGAAGATCACGCTGGTCGTGAGCACGATGCAAGCGCCCGAGGGGATATCCAAGTAATAGGACAGGTAAAAGCCGACCACGCCGCTCGCGATACCCAGCAGACTGGCGATGAAGATCATGTGATGCAGCCGCTTCACCAGCAGCCGCGCCGTCGCCGCCGGTGTAATCAGTAGCGCCAACATCAGCGCGATGCCTACCGCCTGCAAGCTGGCCACGATCGTCAGTGCAATCAGTATCAGCAACAATATGCGCAGAAACTCGACCGGCAAGCGCAGGCTGTGCGCCAGGCTCAAATCGAAGCTGATAATCTGAAACTCCTTGTAGAGCAAGGCGATCATCACCAAGACCGCCGCGCCCATCACCGCCACCGTCAGAAGATCGTTTTGGCTGATGCCGTTTATGCTGCCGAACAAGATATGCGTCAAGTCAAGAGCATAACTTGTTTGAGTGCTGACTATGGCGATGCCCAGGGCGAACATGGTCACGAAGACGATGGCAATGGCGCTGTCTTCCTTCACTTCCACCTTGCGCGTCAGCCAAGCGATTACCAGCGCCGATACGATGCCGGCGCCCAAGCCGCCGATAAACAGGTTACTCGCCACGTACCCGCCGCTGGCGGTGTACGAAATGGCAACGCCGGGAAGAATGGAGTGAGCCAAGGCGTCGCCGAAAAAGGACATTCCGCGCACGACCACGAAACAGCCTACTACCGCGCTGACGCCGCCAACCAGGATCAGCGCCAGCATGCCCCTCTGGATGAAGGAATAGCTTAGTGGCTCTGACAGCAAACTAGCGAGATCCATCGCCGACCTCGCCATCGTAGTCCACGCTGAACATAAGGAGATCGTCGCCCTGTGCCATCACTGGCAAAGCGCTGCCGAAGGCTTCTCGCAGATTGGCGGTCGTAAGCGTATCATCCGGCGAACCAAACGCCAGCAGCCGCTGTCGCAAGATCAAGATCTTGTCGAAGTGCAAAGCGGCGTTCTCCATGTGGTGCGTTGATAAGAGAAGCGTAATACCGTGATTGGTCAGGATATCGAGCGACTCGATGATCTCTTGCTCGGCTCTTTGATCTACGCCAGTGAATGGCTCATCCAACACCATGAGACGCGTGTCCTGCGCCAGCGCCCGCGCAATAAAGACCCGCCGCCGCTGTCCGCCGCTGAGCTCGCTGATCTGGCGATCGGCCAGCTGATCCAGACTGAGATGCTCGAGGATGTCGCGCACGATATCGCGGTCGTGCTTGCCGGGCCAGCGAAACCAGCCGATATGCCGGCAGCGACCCATCATCACTACATCAAATACCGAGGCCGGGAACGTCCAGTCGATCGTGCTCTGCTGCGGCACATAGCCGACATTAGTATGGCTGCTATGGGTATCTTCGCCGTAGATGGTGATGCGCCCGTCGCTGATCTGCATGACGCCGACGATGGCTTTGAAAAGGGTGCTCTTGCCAGCGCCATTGGGACCAATGACGGCGACTCGTTCACCCCTTTTGACTTTGAAGCTGATGTCATCCAGCGCATGGCGGTTGCCGCGATAGCCGGCCGACACGCGGTTGACATGTAAGGCGGGAGGGTTGTCTGATGGTTCGCGGTTCGTCTCAGTCATTGCCGAAGCCGCCACGCCAGAATCCTCCCGCACTACAGAGCTGAATAGCATATCATGGTTGCGGCGCTGCTCAGCGCCAATCGCCTTTCAGCGCCTCAACGATCGCGTTCACATTGTAGCGCATGTAATCGAGGTAGGTCCCCGCGGGTCCGTCAGCCGCGCCCAGCGAGTCGCTATGCAAGCCGACTACCGCAACGCCCGTCTCAGAAGCAATCGTGTTCATCAGCACATCGGAAAGGTGGATGTCGCTGAATATCGCTGGCACACCCTCATCGCGCACTACATCCACCACGGCCGCCATATCTCGCGCGCTCGGCTCGGCCTCTGTCGACACGCTATGCACGATCATCGAGACGATCTCAAAGCCGAATGTTGTGGCGAAGTAACCCATGGACCCATGATTGGTGACTAGCACACGATTCTCATCCGGCAATTCCGCCAGCGCCGAAGCGATGAAATCTGCCTCCAGCGCCACTAATTCCTGCGCGTAAGCGGCGGCGTTAGCGGCGTAGGCCTCCTCATTGTCATGATCCAGCGCCGACAAGGAATCGCGGATCATCAGCGCCCAGTAAATGACGTTGTGCGGGTCCATCCACAAATGCGGATCGCATCCGCCCTCACCGTGATGGTGCCCGTGGTCATCTTCATGGTCATGACCGCCCAAGCAATCAATGTCCTTGGCTCTACCCAAGGTCTCAACATGGGCGTGACCGTCCTCTTCCTCGCCGACGATGGCGGAAACTTCGGCGTCATGGGCATCGCAGTCGATATCGCCCGCCATTTCCTCATCATGATCGTCGTGGGCGTGCTCATCATGATCGTCGTGGGCGTGCTCATCGTCATCGTCATCGTGCTCATCAGCATGGTCGTCATCGTGCTCATCGGCGTGTTCATCAGCATGGTCATCATCATCGGCATGCTCGTCATCGTGCTCATCGGCGTGCTCATCATCATCGTGTTCATGAGCATGGTCGTCATCATGCTCATCATCGTGGTCGTGATCAGCATGGTCGTCGTCATCGTGGTCATCGGCATGCTCATCATCGTGGTCGTGATCGGCATGGTCGTCGTCATCATGGTCATCGGCATGCTCATCATCGTGGTCGTGATCGGCATGGTCGTCGTCATCATGGTCATCGGCATGCTCGTCATCGTGGTCGTCGTGTCCCATGCCGGCGCCAAAGGGGATAATCCCAACGCAGGCCGAGGCGTTGACGATATTGCCGCCTTCTCCCGCACTCTCCACCGCGTCCAGCAAGCTCTCTTCCCAGCCCGCGCCATTGATGAAGACCACGTCAGCTTCCGCCACCGTCGTCAAGTCGCTGGGCCTGGGAACGAATCCGTGTTGATCAGCGCCGACCGGCACAAGCGAAATCACCTCCGCGTGATCGCCCGCGACATTGCGCGCGACGTCTGCCAGTATGCCGTGCGTCGCCACAACATGCAGCTGACCGCCATTGGCCAATGATGCGCCGCCAGGCAGCAACATTCCGATTAATACCACTAGAACTGAGGCGAATTTCCAACTCATCAAGTCAATTCCTCTCTCATTATTGATACTTCGTCTCATTATAGGCG
The DNA here is from genome assembly GCA_026706445.1 of Chloroflexota bacterium. Taxonomy (GTDB): domain Bacteria; phylum Chloroflexota; class Anaerolineae; order Aggregatilineales; family Phototrophicaceae; genus UBA6055. The sequence goes on along the minus strand of JAPOYT010000156.1, from coordinate 42,026 downwards.
AAGGCGATATTGAATTCAAGGCGCTCTTTCGCATCTGTGAGTGAAGTTGTCAGGGCTGTAAATGAAGGCGGCCGCGTTTAGTCTCCTGTTCAACTACTGGGCTTGTGGGTAAACTCGACATTATGAAAGGCAGGGACGATACCTAACCGATGATCGCTGGCGAACATCATGACGGGAGGCGCGGCGCGCGAGCGAAGAGGCGTGGTCGCGGGCTGCTGCTGCTAATCATTTTCAGCACATGTTGCACTCTCGTATTCACACTTTTTCTATTTGCGCGCGCCATCCCGCGATGGAACAGCGAGACTGGCGGCAGCCTGGTCAGCATTGAGCATGACGGCGCGCGGCAGACGATTTCGACGCGTTTGGAGACGGTCGGCGAATTGCTCAGCCAGTTGGGGCTGGAGGCGCCGGAAAATGGCGCCCTGTCGCATTCCGCCGAGGATCTCCTTGTCGACGGCATGCTGATTCGGATTCTGCCGCCACGCGCTGTCACCCTCGTCATCAATGGCGATGAGCGCCAATTGCAGACGCCGCTGGAGAACCCCTGGGACATTTTGTTTAGCCTTGGGGTCACCGTGGGCGCGACCGACAGAATCTGGGTTAATGGCGCGCTCGCCAATCTGGACGCCTTGCCCGATTGGACCGTGCCCGCGCGGCATATCAGAATCCGCCGCGCCGCCGGCTTGACGATCATTGATGATGGCGTCGAGTCTAGCATTCTGGCTAAGGCCGAATCGGTCGGCGACGCGCTTTTCCAAGCTGGAATCAGGCTAAATATAGCCGACCAGGTGACGCCGGAGCTGGAAACGGCGCCAACTGATCAAATGACCATTCACATCAAGCGCGCGCTGCCCATCAAACTGCTCGTCGATGGTGTGAAAATTGACGCGCGAACCAACGCCGCGCTAGTCGGCGATGCGCTGGCGGAGTTGAATGCGCCGCTATTCGGCCTGGACTACGCGCTGCCGCCGGCGGATAGCGTCATCAGCGAAAATATGACGATCGAGATCCTGCGCGTCACCGAGGACATCTTGACCGTGAGCGAGGCGATCGACTTCGCGGTATCGACGCGGCTGGACGACGCTCTCGATTTGGATGATGTCGCGGTTGTGCAGGAAGGGCGGCAGGGCCGACAGGAGACGCGCTATCGTGTCCGCTATGAGAACGGCGTCGAAATCAGCCGCGAACAGCTAGAGTCGGTCGTGGTGGCGGCGCCGGTGGACAAAATTGTCGCCTACGGCTCGCGGATCGCGCAGCAAGTTGTCGATACGCCGGCGGGACCGCGTCATTACTGGCGGCGGCTCTGCGTCTACGCCACCAGTTACAAGCCAGAATCCAACAGCGGCAACACACGCACCTCAACCGGGGCGACGCTGGCGAAAGGCATTGTGGCGGCCAAGCCGCATATCATCCCCTACTACACTCAGGTGTACGTGCCCGATTATGGCATCGGAGTCGTTCGCGATACTGGAGCCGGTCCCCGCAGCACGCCATATTGGATTGATCTCGGTTATAGCGACCACGACTGGATCACCTGGGGAAGCTATACCTGGGTTTATCTGCTAGGTTCCCCACCGGCGGACATCAATTACGACTTGCCGCCTTGGGCGCCCGTCCGCAATCGGCCACAGGGCTGCGCTGGCTAATTCTCCCGCGCCAGATGCTCCGTCAGCGCTTGCTGCTGCGATTTTACCGGTATATAGGGCGCCTGCCACCAATCGGGAAAAGGTTCGACCGCGTGTCGCCGGTAGACATCTATGATGCGGCGGATCATCGGCGCGACCACTTCCGAGCCCTCGCGCGAATGCGCCATTACGCCCGCGATGGCAATTTCCGGGTTTTCGCGCGGGTAATAGGCGATGAACCAGGAATGCGGATTGCCCAGGGTCTCGGCGGTGCCGGTCTTGCCGCAGAGTTGATAGGGCGCGCTGCGAAAGACAAATTCAGCCGTGCCGAGGTCCCGCACAGTAGTCGCCATGCACATGCCATCGCGAACGACCTCCAGCGCATTTTCGTCCAGCGGCAGCTGCGCCTTGAGTGTCGGTTCATTCACTACCGCGTAGTCGGCGTCGCCTGGGCGGCCGATATGGCTGACGATGTAGGGCTGATATAACTGCCCGCCATTGGCGATCAGCGCCGCCAGTTGCGCCATCTGCACGACGGTTACTGTCACTTCACCCTGGCCAATGGCGTTGTTGATGGCGGCCGCGGGCTCGCCCGGCGGGGCGACGCTGCCCGCCGCTTCGATACCCAGCCCGGCGAGTCCGCTCGGCGCGCCGAAACCAAGCAGTTCGGCATAACGCGCCTGCATCAGCGGATCTTCGCGGTACATCAAGGCGCCCATTAAGTAAAAGAAGGGATTGCAAGATGCCGCCAGCGCCTGGGGCATCGTCACCGGTCCGGTCGGCTCGCGATCTTCCAGCAGGCGCCAGTCGGTGCGGATGCGCTCTGAATCGCCGTATTCAGCGCCGCGCCAAATATAGCCGCATTCGAAGATCTCATTTGGCTCCCAGATGTTTTCAGATGCGGCCGCCAGGGTCGTCACAATCTTGTAGACCGAACCGGGTGTATACTGCTCGGCGAGCGCCTTGTTGACGAAGGGATTGCGGATATCACGATCGAGGCGCAGCACCGCATTGCCGATATTGTAGTCCGTCTCCGGATTGAAGATATGCGGGTCGAAACTGGGGTAGCTCGCCAGCGCCAGGATTTCCCCCGAATTGACATTCATGGCGGCGATTGCGCCCCCGGCAGTGATTCCGCCCCAATTGGGCACGGCGAAACTGACGGCGTCCGCCATTGTCTGCGCCGTGATTTCCTGGAGGTCGCGATCGATGGTTAGCGTGACCGGGCTGGGCAGCGATCGGGCCGCGCCCGCCAATTCGCGGATAACCGTGCCGCCCCCTTCAACGATGCGCAGATAGCGCTGCGGTCTGCCAGCCAGCGTGTCTTCGTAAGATTCTTCGATGCCGGCGCGGCCCACCAGATCGCCCGCCGAGCGTCCGCGCGCCTGCCAGCGCTCCAGTTCATCCGCTGGTACCGCGCCAATATAACCGACAACATGGGTGGCGATGCCGTGCCCGTAATAACTGCGCGAGTCATAGGTCAAGACTTTGCTGAAGGCGCCTTCTGTTCGGGTGATGGCGCAATCGGTATCCAGCGCTTCGCGATACCTGTTGTAGCGCTCGGGGTCCATCTCAGCCACGTGGAAGCGCGTCTCGCCCAGGTAAGCGGCGAAGATGCCACGCAAGCTGCTGATTTGGCGCAAAGTCGCTTCCGCTAGCGTCGCCAGGCAATCTTCAAGGTTGGGCATATCTTGTTTGACTGCATACAGGCTGTAGACCGTGCCCCCTTGTTCCGCCAGCAGTTTGCCGTTACGGCCATAGATATCGGCGCGCGCCGGGAAATCGGCTCTCTCCGTCAGTCGCGCGTGGCTCGACATGCCGTCGAAGATATCCATCGACGACCAAGCGATTTTCCAGCCCCCTTCCTCGATCAGACGCATCACGCGGTTATTGTCGGCGATCTCGCCAAAGGTGGGCGACGTAATGACAACATCGTAATGGACGACCGCGGTTGCGCCTTGACGGGCGACGCTGCGGAGAGAATGCTCGACACCGGCGAACCGGATGACGCTGTGCGCGGCTGTGTACTGATTGATGAAGCGCTGCAGCGGATACAAGTCTCGGCTGCGCCGGGCGATCAGCCGGTACATCGCCTCGTAATCGACTTCGTCCCAGGCTTCAACGAATGCCGCCAGTACATCAGCTGGTTCGCCACTGGTTGACTCCAACTGTTGAGCAGGAGTTGCCGCAACCGCCGTTACGCCCTCTTGAAGCAATGCGGACTCGCAGGCGCTTGCCGCCACGAGCAGCAAGAAAAGGAACAGCCCCGCGATTCTCGAGTTCTCCGCCATCATGTCCCCAAAGTAGTCGTGTCACACAGCGCGCGTGACTCTCGTTCGCATTATGCCCCTTGCCGCCAAGTATGGCAATTCGTCGGCCCGCATCGTAGGCTGCTCGGCGGAAAGAAATAACAGAATATCGCGTAAAGTAACGTATCTTGTCGTTAAATAATTACACTCTGTAAAGATATCGGCCGCCAGTCGGCGCTTGACTCTCCACTCCTATCGCTGTAACTTGCGAATGACAAAATGCAAGCGAGCGAATGATGCTAGCAGACGGCGGCGGCGCCCTTAGTCAATCGACGCGGAAGAATCTGGCGCAGTATGACCAGTGCATTTCTTCGGTCGAATCGAAGATCGCCGAACTGCCGCCGGGTCCGCTAGCCGACAGTTATCATTTGGCTCTCGCCTTTGCGCTTGCCGAGCTGTCAAGAGACCGCGCTGCCATACAAGCGTTGTTTGCTTCCGCAATGGCTGACGAGGCCGGATTTGACTTGCTGCGCGGCAAAAGAGCGGAGCGGCTGACGCGCGCTTACCATCGGCTTGCGCTGACCTCTGACGATGCCTTCCGTGATCCCGCGGCGCTGGAGCTTGCCATCGCCCTTTACGCCTTTCACATGTTGGCGATCTTATTCTGGCTATACGATCGGTCGCCCGAGCAAGCTTCCACGCGCAAGCTGCTCAATCTGACGCGCGAGTTGTTCAAGCTTATGCGTCCGCTGTTTTTTCTGCCGATGCTTCCGCAAGGCATCGCCAAGCTGGCGGAGATTGTGCTGCCTGAGTTGAGGCGAGCGTCAGAGGGCGCCGCTGCGCATAAGGACCCGCGGGATGGTAAGCATGAGGATTTCGATATCCATCGTGATTGACCAATTCTCGATGTAATACATGTCCATCTCGAACATCTCGTCAAAGGGCACTCTGCTGCGCCCACGCACCTGCCACCAGCCGGTCATGCCGGGCGTGATCTGAAGGCGGCGTGTGTGTCGCGCTTCGTAGAGTTCGACTTCGTTTGGCGTCGGCGGGCGTGGACCCACCAGGCTCATATCGCCGCGAATCACGTTGATGAGGTTCGGCAATTCGTCGAGGCTGGTGCGGCGCAGAAACTTGCCGACGCGGGTGACGCGCGGGTCATCGACAAATTTGGGGTGGCGCGGGTCTTCGCCCGATTCCCGCAGCATTTCCTCTTGCATGTCTTCGGCGTTTCGAACCATGCTGCGGAATTTCAACATCTCAAACAGACGGCTGTCTTTGCCAACGCGGATTTGCCGGAAAATAATCGGACCTTCGCCTTCCAGCGCCAGCGCCAGCATGACCAGCAGGCTGATTGGCGCCCAAAACGGTAAGCCAAGAAACACCAGAATGACGTCCAACGCGCGTTTCAGCAATTGATTGGCGCGGCTGAAAGACCGATGCGCGCCTATGCCCAGCAGGGGGATGCCGTCAAGATTCTCCACCTGCACCTGGCGGATGTTCAATTGCATGATTTCGGGAACGATACGCAGCTCCGTGCCGGCTTGACGGCAGACCTCGGTGAGCGCCTGAATCAAGTCATAGTGCTTCCAGCGGAAGGTGATGACCACGGTGTCTATCGTATGCTCGTTGATGACCTCTGCCAGTTGATCGGCGCCGCCCAAAGCCTGCACGCGTCCCATATCGGCTGAGGCGGTGTCAAGGTCATCATCCAGGAAGCCGACCGGTGAATAACCGAATTCCGGCCGCGTCAGCATGATGCCCAGCAGCGAGCGACCGACTTCGCCCATGCCCACTATCAGCACACGCCGAATTCCCACGCCATGATGTCGCAGATAGGCCAGAATCCAGCGCCGAATTAGCCGCGAAAGGGCGCTCGTGAACAGCGTCAGCGCGGCAACATAAACGAGCATCAGGCGGCTGGTCACCAGTGGCTGCAGGATGAAGAACATCGCCAGCACGATGACGATGGCGACGGCGACGCTGCTGCCAATCAGATAGACTTCTTCCAGCCAGGCGCGGCCCGCGATATTGCGATACAAGCCGTTGCGCTGGAAGTTCAGCCCGACGAGCAGCGCGTAGACGGCGGCAAAGGGGATATAGTGTACAAAGCCGCGCTCCAGCGGATCATATAGAGGACGGATAATCTGCAAGTCGTAGCGAAGAATATAAGCGGCGCCGAAGACAAGGAAAGCGAGGATTCCGTCAATGACCGGCAGAAGCCAACGCGGTTCCAGTGTGGGGCGTTCCGATAGCCTGTGATCAGTGGTCATGTCATCGCGCGGCGGTCAACCGCTCAGACGATATTGCTGTGTCGCGTCAAGCGAGATCTACTTGGTTTCAACGTGCCTAACCTTTTCGCTTTCGCTGAGCGGGCGCTCGCGCAGCGCGGCAGCCTTGCGATAACTGGCGACGGTCAATTCGGCTGTGCGCGCCCAGCTGAAGAGTTTCGCCCGTTCCAAGCCCTTCATCCGCGCCGATTCGCGCCAGGCGTCGTTTCGCTGCAGATCGCGCAGCGCGGCCGACCAGCGCTCGATATCGTCCGGCGGCAGGCATTGCGTTGCCACTCCCGCCACTTCCGGCAATGACGATACATTGGTCGTGATCACCGGCGTTCCGCAAGCCATCGCTTCCAATACCGGCAGCCCGAAGCCTTCAAAGACCGATGGATAGAGGAAGGCTTCGGCGCAATTGTACCAGAGGGCTAAGTCGGCGGCAGGGATGAATCCCACATGCTTCACGCTGTCGCCCAATTGCAACCGTTCAATGGTTGCGAAGACTTCCCGCGCCATCCAGCCGCTTCCGCCGCCCATGATCAGCGGCAGCCGCTCTTTTTTGGGCAGCTGCGCGTATGCTTTCAACAGCATTGGCAGGTTTTTGCGCGGCTCCAGCGTGCCGACGAACAGCCAGAAGCGTTCCGGCAGAGCCTGCTTGCGCCGAAAATGAACGATATCATTTTCCAGGAGCGGACGGAAGGCGGCTCGGTCATATCCCAGGGGCGTGACATCAATCTTGTCCGCCGGCACGCCGAGATGCGCCCTTAGGTCATTCGCTGTGCTCTGGCTAATCGCCAACACGCGCCGTGCTCGCGCGCAGGTCAAGGCGGTCAGCGCGCGCAGATATAGGCGGCGGGCCGCGCTCAGCCGAGCGGGATAATGCAGAAAGCTCAAATCATAGACGGTGACGACCATCGGCACGGTCAAAACCACGGGCGCGACGAATGCCAGCGCATGATAAAGATCGTAGCGGCGCAGCTGCCGGGGTTGAAGCGTTTGCTCCCAGAACACGCGTAATGCTGGCGATTCGGTAGCGAAAGGCGCGCGCGCCATGCTGACACCGGGAAAGGATGCGCTGTTAGCGGCGCCGACCATCGCCTCAAACTGCCAATCGGGCGGCGCATGGCTGGGCAGCAGGCGCAGCAGATTGCTGATATAAGCGTGAATCCCGGCCCTGCGATAACCGGCGCGCGCCGAATGCAAATGCGCGTTCAGTCCAATCCTCATACCCCCAAGTATAACATATCAGCGCATTGATCCAGCGCAGACTGTCAAAGGGACGACAGACGTTCCCTGTCGGCGGTCAGTGTCGGCGCGACCTAGCGACCCACGCGCCCTTTGTGTCGCGCCATAATCTACCCAAACTCGCCGCAACCTCATACAATGACGGCGAGCATATTCGAGTTTTGCGCCAATGGATAACCTGATTCTCATAGCCGCCTTCTACAAATTTGTCTCGCTGCCAGATTACCAAGCGCTGCGCCAGCCCCTGCTTGATCGCTGCCGCGCGGCCAACGTCCGCGGCACGATCTTGCTCGCTTCTGAAGGCATCAATGCGACGATCGCTGGCGAGCGCCCGGCAGTTGATTCGGTCCTGGCTTACCTGCGCGAAGATCCGCGATTGGCTGACTTGATGGTCAAGGAATCGTTTCACGACTCCATTCCCTTTGGGCGGATGAAGGTGCGGCTCAAACGAGAAATTGTGGCTTTGAAGGCGCCTGGCGTCGACCCAGCCAAGCGCGCAGGCGCTTTTATCGAGCCGAAAGACTGGAATCGCCTGATCGAGCAAGACGATGTCCTGTTGATCGACGCGCGCAACAATTACGAGGTGCGCATGGGCGGCTTTCCCGGAGCGCGGAATCCTGGCACGGAGTCATTCCATGAAATTGCGCGGTATTTGGCGGAGGAGCTGGATCCAAACGAAGATAAACGCGTGGCGATGTTCTGCACTGGCGGCATCCGTTGCGAGAAAGCGACTGCCTTCTTGCTCAACCGCGGCTTTGAGCAAGTCTACCAGTTGCGCGGTGGCATTCTCAATTATCTGGAAAAGATCAAGCCGCAAGAATCGCTGTGGCAGGGCGAATGCTTTGTCTTTGATGAGCGGGTGTCGCTTGACCACGGCTTGCGGAAGGGCTGTATTACGATCTGTGACGACTGCAAATCCGTGGTCAAAGTGACGGACGAGGAATGCCGGCAGTGCGGATCAGCGAATTTCCTCTGAGCCCGTCGGGCGCTCGCCAGTCATACGAGACTGATGAAGGCTAGGCAGGCGCCATCCGCAATTGCCTGCGCCGTTGCTTTGCCGGCCATTGCCGGCACGACGAGCAAAAGTATCACCAATACGATTGTTGCGATCAGTAGCGTGAGTCGGGTCATTTTCGTCTCGCCTTGAAGTGTTGTACATTTCGCTAAAGTGATTCGAATGGCTTGGCATCTTGTATCTCTGTCTAGAATGTTGGTCCGATTACTAATATGATGTTTGCATCAGTTGGGCTGTCGTAAGCGGTGATTGCGCTGTGGGACAACCTGCATGCGGATGAGTCCTCTGGTTACGATCGAGAGCGCAAGATACCATACTACCTTATGTAATCATAATCTGACCAAGAAGTAAAGCAATTCAGTGTAAGAATCATCCAACATCGGAAAAGTGGCTCTTTGCCACCTTCTGCAATGCCTCGAAAACTCTAGCGTTTTCAGACAATTGTCATAATCAAATGAACGTTAGATGAATAAATATTCACTACTTAAAGGTTGAATCTCCTTATCCAAAAGGATGGCTGAATCTATTCATAATATCGCGCCGAAATCGCGGCGAGACTGTACCGGTTGCCGGGAGCAGTTGCTGGCGCGTCCGAGGCGACGCGGCGGGAATATCCTGCCTCTACAGCGCGCTGAAGCTGGCGTATAATGTTTGATGTAGTGAACGGTTAAGGTCTAGAGTGGATGCAGATTGGAATCATTTCAGACGTACACGCCGATTATGCCGCCTTAGAGGATGTTCTCGATCGATTTGCCAAACATCATAACGTAGACCGGATTCTCTGCGCGGGCGATTTGGTTGGTCGCGGACCCGACCCCGACCGGGTGGTGGATTTGATTCGCGCGCGCCGGATCCCGGTCGCACGTGGGAATCATGATGAATGGCTTTATGGCCTTCGTCAGGAGAATCGGCAGTATCTGCGCGGCTTGCCTCTCGATTGGCAGGGGGAGTTGGCCGGCAAGACGGTGTACATGTGTCACGGCAAACCGGGCAATAATATGTGGGGCATGTATCGCGATCATCTGTCGGCGACTTATTTGAAGATGGTGCTGCGCTCGCTGAAAGCCGATGTCCTCGTTACGGGCCATACGCATTTGCCGCTGCACATGAAGACGGAATGGGGCTGCCTGGTAAATCCAGGCTCGCTCTTTACGTTTAAGTGCGCGCGCGCCTCGTCCCGCACCTATGGCGTTCTGTCGCTGCCCGACCTCAACTTTCGCGTTTATGACGCGAGCGCGCGCTGTGGCGATCCGCCGCTCGAAATCATTTAGGCGAGACGTCACAGGTAATCGTTTCCCGCAGGCGGACGAAACATGCGCGTCCTAATGATCTCCAAAGCCTGCATCGTCGGCATCTACCAGCCGAAACTGGAGGCGATCGCGCGCGGCGGCGTTGACCTGACCGTGCTCGCGCCACCGTCCTGGCGCGACGAGCGCGGCGTTCAGCGGCTAGAGCGCGCCCACACCGCCGGCTATCAGCTTCGCGAGATCCCCATTCGCTTCAACGGCAATTTCCATCTGCACCATTATCCGACCCTGGGGCGGGAAATCCGGGCGCTGCAGCCCCAGATCGCGCATATCGACGAAGAGCCCTACAACCTGGCGACCTGGCAAGCGCTCTATCATGCTCGACGGCGCGGCGCCAAATCGCTCTTTTTCAGCTGGCAGAATATCTCCCGCGCGTATCCGCCGCCATTCAGTTGGGGCGAAGGCTGGGCGCTGCGCAAAGCCGACTACGCGCTGGCCGGTACCGCCGGCGCCGCCGATGTGCTGCGGCAGAAAGGATACCGCGGTCGGCTGGCGACGATTCCGCAATTCGGCACATCGCCAGATCTCTTCAAGCCGGCGGTTGATCGCCCGGAGCGTCCCTTCACGATCGGATTCGTCGGGCGTCTGGTGCCGGAAAAAGGCCTGCATATTCTGCTGCGCGCAGCCGCCAAGCTTGACGGCGACTGGCGTCTGCGCTTGGTCGGCGGTGGCGGTGGACGCGCAGAGTTTCGGGCGCTCGCTCGCGCCTTGGGCATCGGCGAACAGATCGATTTCTTAGGTCAATTACCCTCGACGGACTTGCCGGCCGAGTACCACCGCCTCGATGCGCTGGTCTTGCCTTCATTGACGCGCGCCAACTGGAAGGAGCAGTTTGGACGCGTGCTGGTCGAGGCGATGGCGAGCGGTGTGCCGGTCATCGGCAGCGACAGCGGCGCCATCCCTGGTGTGGTCGGCGATGCCGGGCTTATCGTGCCGGAAGGCGATGCCGATGCCTTGGCGCAAGCGCTGCGCGATCTGCGCGATCAATCCCGCTTGCGCGCCGAATTGATCGAGAAGGGCAGGGCGCGTTTCCTGGCGCATTACACCCATGAGCGTATCGCCGCCGCGACTGTGGCGGTCTACCAAAAGTTGATTTCTTGACGATCTTGCGTTATCGTGGTGTCAGATTAAACTGTATATCAGCCTAGGCGTTTCTCAAGAGGCGGTATTGGGGAGTAGTTGCCAATGATGAATACGCAGGACATGCGGATCAGTCGACTGGAAGACATCATGGAAACGGCTGTGAGCAATCAAACACAGGTTCTTCGCTTACAGCAAGAGCATTCACAGCGTCTTGATAAGGTGGTTGAGCGCCTTGATGACCACACTTTGATCCTGCAAGAACATTTGAGAATTCTGGAAGAACATTCAACGATTTTGCAAGAACATTCCAGAATTCTTCTTGATCACTCCAAGCGGTTGGAAAACCTTGAAGACCTGATGACCCGCGTTGTGGAAGAATTAGTATCAATCAGGGAAATCCTGGATTCATCTCGCGGTATGGGTTTCGCCCCTGAACCTGGTGACAGCGAGTAGATAAGCCCCTCCTTCCTGATTCTTCGTTTTTACTGAAGAGCCCCCGGCGAAAACTGACGCAGCCGCCGGATGAAGTCGACACTCTCCAGTTTGCGTTCGAGCAGATGCGCGATATAGCCAAGCATGATCCCTTCGGCGCGGCTGTGCTGGGCGGGCGTGATGCGAAGGCTGCTGACGCGCCCCCAGGCGTCGGCGCTGCGCTGCAAGTGCCGCAGCAGCTTAAGCGTGTCGAAGTCTATCTCGAGCAAGCGTGACGCGACCATCGGCGCCGCCGCTCGGCTGACGACGCCGCCTTCCTCGAAGCTGAAGAATTGCGGCGCCGGCTGTAGTTCCAGGCGGCTGACGACGCACTCGCTCAGTTCGGGCTTGAAGCCAGCCAGATCGAGCAGTTGAAGCTCAAAGAATCGCGCCGCCAAGCGCGGATCGTTAGCGCCAGCGATGCGCGCAAGCGTCTGATGCAGCAGCGCAAAGAGCTCGCCGGCGTCGTCTTCCTCATCAGCGGTGAAGCGATCAAGCAGCTCGGCGACATAATTGGCGTATGCGCCGCGCCCCAGGTCTTCGCGCAAGCCCAGGTATGGCTCGATCAGCTCAGCCTGGGTCAGGATGTCGAGGTTGCGCCCCTTGTAGATGAGGCAATCGCTGCGGGCGAAGAGCTCGACATGCCCGCTGAGCTTGGCGCTCGGTTTGCGCGCGCCCTTGGCGATGGCGCGGATCTTGCCGCGCGCCGGCGTGAGCAGCGTCAGCAGCCGGTCGGATTCGCCGAAGTCGCGGCGGCTCAGGATGATGGCTTGCGTGCGGAATTGGCGTGGTTGCTTGGGCATGGGACGCTCATCTTGCTTGCTCAAGCTGATTATACCCGCAAGGCTGGGCGGCGATGGGCGGCGTCCGCGCATGGCAGTTTTGCCGCATGGCGCTGAATTCAGCGCCAGGCGCGCTTATGGTATACTGATTGACCGCGCGCGTGCATGGGGGGATGTGTAACACGATGAGCAAGACGGTCGGTTTCGGATTGCCGCTGGAAGCAATCCGCGCTTATTGCAAGCAGCGCCCCATTAAGCGCCTGTCGCTCTTTGGCTCCGCCCTGCGCGAAGACTTCGGTCCTGACAGCGACATCGACTTGCTGATTGAATATGCGCCAGAGGCGAAACTCGACGCCTATGCAATCCTGCGGCAGCAAGCGGACTTATGCGAGCTGATTGGGCGGCCCGTGGACCTGGGCACGCCACAGACGCTCAGTCCTTACATTCGCCAAGAGGTCATCGAAAGCGCCGAGCCGCTCTACGATGTCGACGGCATCTATCCCAGCAGGAGAAAGCCTATGCCGAAAAAGCCGGATAGAGACCGCCTGCGCCTGCTGGACATGCGGGACGCGGCTGAGAAAGCCCGCCGCATTGCTACCGGACGAACACGCGCCGATATAGATAGCGATGAAATGCTGGATCTCGCTCTGGTGAAAGCGATAGAAATCATTGGCGAAGCCGCCCGCCACTTCAGCGAAGAAACGAAGGCGCTCGCTCCGGACATCGATTGGGGGGATATCGTCGGCATGCGCAATAACCTTGTCCACGCCTATTGGAAAGTCAACTACAATGTGCTGTGGGATGTGATCAGCTATAAGCTGCCGCCGCTTATCACCGAATTGAATCGTCTGATTGAAGCCAAATACGGAGCGCGCAATGAGTGACTCAGCCGAAAAATGCGCGAATGACAAAACCGCAGGCAGCGAAGAAGACCCCATATTCACATCCCATCGACTGGGTTTGGCCCTTGCAACATTCAGCTATACAGCGCCTCCACGCGCGAACATGGGGCGTGAAACACGATGAGCGAGACAGCAGAATTTCGACTGCCGCTGGAAGCCATCCGCGCTTATTGCAAGCAGCGCCCCATTAAGCGCCTGTCGCTCTTTGGCTCCGCTTTGCGCGAAGACTTCGGTCCAGCCAGCGATATCGACATGCTGATTGAATATGCGCCAGAAGCGAAAATCGACGCCTATGCAATCTTGCGGCAAAAGGCGGACTTGAGCGAGCTGATCGGGCGGCCCGTTGACTTGGGCACACCACAGACGCTCAGCCCTTACATTCGCCAAGAGGTCATTGAAAGCGCCGAGCCGCTCTACGATGTCGACGGCATTTATCCCAGCAGGAGCAAGCCTATGCCGAAAAAGCCCGACAAAGACCGCCTGCGCCTGTTGGACATGCGGGACGCGGCTGAGAAAGCCCGCCGCTATGCCGCCGGGCGCGCCCGCTCCGATATTGAAGGTGACGAAATGTTAGAGTCGGCGTTAGTGAGAGAAGTCGAAGTCATAGGCGAAGCCGCGAACCATGTCAGCGAAGAAACGAGGGCGCTTGCCCCGGATATTGACTGGGGGGATATCGTTGGCATGCGCAATAACCTTGTCCACGCCTATTGGAAAGTCAACCATGATGTGCTGTGGGATGTGATCACCTGTAAGCTGCCGCCGCTTATCACCGAATTGAATCGACTGATTGAAGCCAAATACGGAGCGCGAAATGAGTGAAACTGAGAAGAAATGCGCGGATGACAAACCCGAAATCACCGAAGAAGAGCCCATCGTCACCTCCCACCAGCTCGAGCTCGCCGACGCGACCCTCGCCTATACCGCTACCGTCGGCATGATGCCGCTGAAAGACGAGAAGGGGCTCATCGCCGCCCAGATCTTCTACACTGCCTACACGCTCGATTCGGAGGCGGACCCAGCCGAACGCCCGCTGATCTTCGTCTTTAATGGCGGTCCGGGCTCAGCGTCGATCTGGCTGCACATGGGCGCGCTCGGTCCCAAACGAGTCGACATGGGCGCGGAAGGATTCATGCCGCCGCCGCCCTACAAGCTGATTGACAACGCGCACACCTGGCTCGATTTGGGCGATCTCGTTTTCATTGACCCGGTCGGCACTGGCTATTCGCGCGCGGCTGACCCGGCCGACAACGAGAAATACTGGGGGCTGGAGGCAGACCTGGAAGCGGTCGGCGAATTCATCCGTCTTTACCTCTCGCGCAACAAACGCTGGACCTCGCCGCTTTATCTCGCTGGCGAAAGTTACGGCGCCACTCGAGCGGCCGGGCTCGCCGGTCACCTCATTGACCGCGGCATCGCCTTCAACGGCGTGATCTTGATCTCGACGGTGATGAACTTCCAGACGCTGCGCTTCACCAAAGCCAACGATCTGCCCTACACGCTCTATCTGCCCAGCTTCTGCGCGACCGCCCATTATCACGGGCGGCTGGACGACGAGCTGCTGGGGCGCGACTTGCGCGAGCTGCTGCGCGAGGTGGCTGATTGGGCCGAGTCGGATTACACCGTGGCGCTGGCGAAGGGCGACCGCATAAGCCAAGAAGAGCGCGCCGCCATCGCCGAGCGGCTGTTGCGTTACACCGGCTTGACGCAGCGCTTTGTCCTGGGCGCCGACCTGCGCATCAATATCATGAGCTTCTGCAAAGAGTTGCTGCGCGATGAAAAGCGGGCTGTTGGCCGCCTTGATTCGCGCTTCATCGGCATTATGGCTTCAGCCGAGGGCACGGCTTTCGATTTTGATCCCGCGTCCTACGCCATCCTGGCGCCCTATACCGCAGTGTACAATCAGTATGTCCGCGGCCAACTCGGCTACGAATCCGATCTCAACTATGAGGTGATGAACGCCAAGGTCAACGAGAATTGGAAGTATCAGGGCGGGCGATTCCCCGATACCAGCGAGGGCTTGCGCGCCGCCTTCGCGAAGAATCCTTTCATGCGCGTGCTGGTGGCGCAGGGCTGGTACGACCTGGCGACGCCATTCCAGGCTGCCTACTACTCGTTGGCGCACATGGGCTTGGACGCGAGCCTGCGCGACAATGTCAGCATCCGCGAATATGAAGCGGGCCACATGATGTACCTGCACGAGCCGTCGCTGGCGAAGCTGAAGGCGGACGCCGCGGGGTTCATTCGCGTCTGAGGGACGAAAAACCCGCCGGCAAGCGTCTCACGCAAGTTGAATAGGTGTAGGTCTAATCTTCCGACTGAACGCGTTTAGGCTTCGGCTTGGTAGATTTCGGCGTACGTCTTCTTAGCGGGGGCGCATTTTTGTCGTCAGCATACACCTTTTTCGATGTTGGGCTAAAGAGGACGTTCTTGGTGTCATCTGTAATCTCATACGTTGTTTTTGGCATAATCTAGCAACTCCTTCGAATCTATCAAATTACTGTGAGGCAAGCACGTCCCCACTCACCAATCGGGCCAAGCGTATCTAGAAATACTTGAAACTCATAAATGCCACTGCCCAAGAACTTTAGGCTGGGCATTGCGTAAATCATTCGGAATGATGTTGTCTCGCGTAGGTCAAATTCCAGTTTATCCTCCCAAATCACCGAATCGCCATCTGGCGCCAAGAGCTGCACAATTGCTGGATGTACGCGCCTGTCGCTATCGTATTCAGCAGACCAATGCGAAACCAAGAGAATCGGCGGATCCAGAGGAACCAATTCGCCATCAGCTGGCTGTAGGTTTGGTTCGGAGACCCTCAAGCGATTGAAAATATTGCCTAGACCAATCGTACCATATTGCTGGTAGTTCACCTCTGTACATAGCAAAGTCCAATCTTGACGCATCTGCTCCGAACTCCTCCACATCCAATGCTTTCCGACAAGTATAGTCGAAATGATCGCGCGTTTCCCGCCGACGAGTCTCTAGCAGGTCGCCCCGGCAATGGCAAATATATCCATATCCGTGCCTTAGGTGTCTCTGCGGCCATGGTTCCGTGCCGACTCAATCCTCATAATGCCGCATGATGTCCATCCACATGACCAGCCCGCGCCACTCCCCGAAGCGCTGATAATGCGCTTTGATGTCGTCAACGCTGCCTTTGACGCCGCCATTGTGTCGCTGGGCGAACATCGTGTGGCAGGCGGTGTCGATGGCGATGTGATCGAAGTGGCCGTACATCCGCGCGATCGTGCCGGCGGCGTAATCGCCGAAGCCCTTCAAGGACTTCACCGCCTTGAATAGCGCCGCGCTGTCGAGCTGAAGCCAGGCGCCGAGATCGATGTCGCCCTTCGCGATCTTCGCCGCCAGCTCGTACAGATAGGCGCTACGGTAGCCGGCGCGGACGGACGCGGCAAATTGGGCGAAGTCCATTGTGGCGACGCGCGTCGGCTTCGGAAAAGCGTGACAGCCTTCAATTTTAGGATGGGGCGCGCCCAAAAGACAAAGCTGCTGGCACATATTCACCGTCTGCGACCAGCTGCAATTGGTCGTCAGCAGCACTTTCGCCAGGTCCTCCCACAAGCTCGGCGCGATCAAGATGCGGCCGCGGCGCTCGGTTTCTAGCCAATCGTAGCCCTGGTGGGCGCGCATGGCGGTGTAAAACGCGCTCAGATCCCAATCGATATTGAGCATCCTTCCGACCGCGCCGCGGAGTTCCGCTTCAAGACTTGCAGTGATTGGCGCGGAATCTGACAACTGCGCCTGAACGCCCTCTTGCGCGCCGCGGATGCGAAGCTGCAGCACATTTCCGGCGGCGGTTTCATAGGTGTAGCCGAGTGCGCCGCATTCTCCATCCCAAGTGAAAGGAGGCAGCATCAACCAGCCGTGGCTGAGCACGGTCCGCTGGAAATCAAATTGTGGCGCAGTCGGGATGACGAAGCCGGTTGCGCTCACGCCGGCATCTTGTCCAGCACGTCCTGAATCTGCTGGATGTGGTTTACGCCGTGCTGGGCGTAGGCGAGCGCCAACTGCTCCAGATTCATATCAGGTCGGTCCGGGCTGGAGCCGATGCCGACCTTGCCCCATTCCTCTTCCGTCAGGTTCTCCAGCAGGATCGCCCAACGCGCCTGCAAGCCTTCCAGCAGCTTCAGCGAATGCTCAATGTCAGCGTCTTTCGCGTCCGGGTATTCGGCGATGGCGTTGACATCATAAGACGTGAACTGAAAGCGCGGGCTGGTCAGGATCAGCTTGAAGCGGCGAAGGCAGACCATATGCGTATCGGCCAGGTGGTGGATATTCTGGGCGATCGTCCATTCGGGCGCGTTGTAGGCGGTGGTCAATTGCTCGACGCTTAAGCCGCCGACTTGTTCTCGCAGCTGCGCCGGCAGCTTGCGAATGGCGTCAATTGCTTCGGCTCGGGTTTGCATGGCGTCTGTCTCTCCTTGACAATGATTGATTTGATCGCTGAATTGTAAATCGGGTTGGCTTCCATTCCAATTGTCCGAATGTGGTACAGCGGCGTCGAATAGGTCTCGGGCCAAGTCTCAGCGTGCGTACGGGCAAGCCGCCGGCTCGCCCCTACAGATTCTTTGATTTTGGGCTTTTAATCTGAAAACACAGTCTGTGCCATCTCTGCCCTCGGTGGTAAAAGAAGGCGTGAATCTGCCCGACAGCGATACGCAATGCGCGAAAGGCTTCCCCATGCCCGCCACACCTGACATCGTTGGCATCGGCGTTTGCACGGTGGACCATCTCGTTACCGTGCCGCGCATGCCCCATCGGAACGAAAACATGACGGCGCTCAACTACGATCGGCAGCCCGGCGGTCTGGCGTCCATCGCATTGATCGCGGCTGCGCGGCTGGGCGCCCGCGCCAAGATCATCGCGCGCATCGGTGATGATGACGCCGGCGCCTACATCCGTCGTGCGCTGGCTGAAGAAGGCATCGATGTCGCCCAGCTCCTCGTTGAGCCGGGCAGCGAGTCGAATATATCGGTGATCCTGGTGCATGAAGGCTCGGGCGATCGCAGCATCATCACCCGTCCGCCGACCGGCAGTCCCGTTTCTCCGAAGGAATTCACTCGCGAGGATATCACCGCCGCTCGCGTGCTGTTCGTCGATTCACTGAATGAGGCGACGCTGCAGGCGGCGCGCTGGGCGAAAGAGGCGGGCATGAAAGTGCTGCTCGATCCGGCGCTGCCCTACGCCCAAATCAAGCCGCTGCTGGACTATGTCGATGTGCCAATAGTGCCGGAATACTGGGCGCGCGCATTAATGCCCGATCAGCCGCCGGCAGCCATCGCCGAGCGACTTCGCGACGAAGGCGCGGAAATCGCGGTCGTCACCCTGGGCGAGCGGGGCGCGGTTGTGGCTTGGGATGGGGGAACGATAGCGGCGCCCGCATTCCCGGTCGATGTGGTCGATACCACTGGCGCTGGCGATGCCTATCACGGCGCTTTTCTTTACGCGCTGCTGCAAGATTGGGATGTGCCGCGAATGGCGCGTTTTGCTTCCGCCGTGGGCTCGATGAATTGCCGCGCCATGGGTGGCCGCAACGCGTTGCCGACCAGAGATGAAGTTGATCAGTTCATGTTTGACGCTTCTTTATGAGCCGATTGACCGAGAACTGTAAACTACTATCGTTTTGTCCAACATGCGAATGGCCTAAAGTTGCGCTAGAGGCAAATGAGGATTTGGATTTCGACCTGTGCATTCAAGAAAAGGTGATATACTACTAGCCGAACATTGACGTAAAGGAGCATTTGACATGAACAAAGCAGAATTGATCGGTTCAATCGCGGATAAATCTGGGCTGAGCAAAGCGGAAGCTGGCAATGCGCTGGATGCGTTTGTATCGTCGGTTTCTGATGCCCTTAAGGGTGGAGACCGGATTTCGCTGGTTGGCTTCGGCTCGTTTTCCGTCGATAGACGCGATGCCCGCATGGGCCGTAACCCCCGGACTGGCGAGGAAATCCAGATTGCGGCCAAGAATGTCGTCAAGTTCAAACCGGGCGCTGGCTTGTCCGATGCGGTAAATTGAAACCGTAATAACGTTTTCGGGATGGAGCGGCGTTTCGTTCCCGTTAACGAACTAGAACTTAATATCAGCCTGCTGAATCAAATCGGCAGGCTGTTTTTTTGCCATTTGCATTCATGAGACCCGTAGAGTCGTTTGATCCGCTGTGCCGGCGGGCGACCTGATAGCTCGCCCCTACAGAAAACTGGTGCGGGAACGACTGGCAGGCAAAATCAACAGAGCTCGCATGCCCGCAGGTATTGCAGGCACGCGGCAAGGTCGGCATGGCGCTCGCGCTCGTCGGCGGACGGCTTCCCAGCAAGGACGAGCCAGCCGCCATAATTCAGCCTCCGCAGCGCCGCGCCGATCTCGGGGAAGGGCAGCCCGCCCGCGGCCGGCAAGCCAGCGCCGCTGTTAGCGAGGTAGATGACGCTGAGCGACTCCAGGTGGTTTCGCAGACATTCGAGCGGGTTCGCTTCTTCCAGCGCCAAGTCGCGGGTATTTGCGGCGATTGTGATCATCGGGTGCTGGTCGACTTCGCGGCGGAACTGGACCGCTTGATCAAGGCGAGTGAGGAAGGCCGTTTCTTCGCTGTTGAGCGGCAGCAGCGCCAGCTTTGTATCCATGGCATCGGCAAGATCGGAAAAGCCGCGCAGCAGCCAAATGAGCAATTCCTTTTGCAGCTCCATCGGCGAGGCGAAGGGTGTAAGGTCCGGCATGTCAGAGGCGCCATATTGCGGCACGAAGGCGACGTAGTCCGCTTCGAGATCCAGCGCGCAGCTTAGCGCCTCTCGCAGCAGGTCGTTGGCTCTTTGCCGCCGCCCGATATCGGCCGAGACCCAGCCATCCGTTTTGCCCATATACAGGCCGCTGGCGGCTAAGCCATGTGTTCGCAGCGCATCGTCGATCTCATCGATTCGGTCGTCAAGCTGGTCAGCAGCGAATTCGACGCCGGCGAAACCCAGCTCGCGCGCCAGCGCCAACTGATCGTAGATGGTCGCGCCGGGCAGCAGTTTTTCTCGAATCGCCAGCTTCATCGGGCTTTAGCTCGCCACCTTGGCAACAATCGATATTACATCGGCGATCAAATCATCGGCGCTGACACCCTCAGCCTGCCCCTCGAAATTGAGCAGAATCCGGTGACGGAGAGCGGCCGGCGCCACCGCCGCGATATCGTCAAAGGAGACGTTGCTGCGCGTTTCCAGCAGGGCGTTAATCTTGGCGCCGATGATTAATGCCTGGGCGCCGCGCGGGCTGGCGCCATAGCGCGCGTACTGCTTGATTGCAGGCGCCGCCTCGTCGCTTTCCGGGTGAGTGGCGACGATGATGCGCGCCACATATTCGCTGACGTGCGTGGGTATGGGCGTGCTCAACGCCAGCCGACCCATGCCGATCACCTGCGCGCCATCAGCGACTCGGCCCGCCCGCGGCTGCTCGACGCCGGTCGTCCGCTCCAGGATCGTGATCAGCTCGGACACTTGGGGAAAGGTGATGTTGACCTTGAAGAGGAAGCGATCCAGCTGCGCTTCGGGCAATGGATAAGTGCCTTCCATCTCCAGTGGATTTTGCGTCGCCAGCACGAAGAAAGGCGGATCCAGGTCATAGCGCCGCCCGGCGACCGTGACCGTCTTCTCTTGCATCGCTTCGAGCATCGCCGATTGGGTTTTGGGCGTCGCTCGGTTGATCTCATCGGCGAGGACCAGATTGGCGAAGATAGGACCGGCTTGAAAGCGAAACTCTCGGCGTCCGTCTTCCGTCTCTTCCAAGATATCGGTGCCGACGATGTCGGCCGGCATCAGATCAGGCGTGAATTGAATGCGCGAAAATCGCAGATCAAGCACATCGCCCAAGGTGCGGATCAGCATCGTCTTGCCCAAGCCGGGCACGCCTTCCAGCAGGGCATGGCCCCCCGCCAACACGCAGATGACGACGCTGCGCAGGACATCGCGCTGCCCGACGATGACCTTGCCAACTTCCGCCTCGATATCGCGGGCGATCTCGCCGAACTGCTCGAGTCCGATTTCCGCCCTTGCCGTCTCGCTCATATAGGGTCCGCCTCGTCGCGTGGATGTGATTGTGCCCGCCATTATAACGGTAAACGACTGGATTCTGTGAGATGGGAATCATTAGCGCGCCCCCCATCGCTTCACGCGTTTGCTGTCTCAATAGTCCGAGTCCAGTAATGCCAGCGCGGTCTCTGGATTCCGCGCCATGCTGATCCGCGTTTCGGTCTCGTTGATTCGCGCGAAGCAGCGTGTCGTCTCCAGGCGCCAGCAGCCTTGGCGAGATTCCACGCGCTCATAACGCAGATCAAGGAATCGGCGATATGCCCCGGCGAATTCGGACGCGTCCTTGACGCCATCCCAAGCGAGATGCCAGACCCAAAGCAGCTCGTCGGCCGCGCTGTTCTTATAGATGCGCAGCCGGTCGCCACCCCAGCCGCTCGCAGCTGCTTCGGCGTGTGTCCGCCTCAGGTTTGTCATCAGATGCTGCCGCAAGTAGAATTCGCCGACGGCGCTGTCATACACTTGGCGGTGACCGTCGCCGATGATTTCGCTGAAATCCGGCAGGCTGATGCTGATGGGCGCGTCTCCCGCCAAATAGCGTTCCGGATGATAAATCTGCTCGCTGCTTTGCGGCCGGTCGCTGGTGAAGGCTTGATGCACGCGTTCCCAGCCGGCGCTCTCGACCAAGCTGCGCACAAATTCGATGCCTTGTTCATAAGGGAAGCGGAAGGCCGCCTCTATCGCTTGCGGCATTGGCATCGACGCGCCCATCACGGTCATGCCTTGCTCCGCCTGCCGAATAATATAATCGAGCTCGCGATCGCTCATGCGCGTCAGCAACCGGTCCAGCACCTCCCACTCGACCGCCTCCGCATCCCCTTCAATGAGCGCGTTGGTTGCCAAATTCAAGTCGAAATTCTCACTTTTCCCGACGCGCTCCCAGATTTGCTTCAGGTCATAATGCTGATCTTGCAGGACGTGCATGTACTCGTGGGCATAGATGAGGCGCTCAAAGAATGTCAGCGGCGCAAATTGCCTCCCGGGCTGGCGCAGGATGGTTATTTCTTCCCCTTCGAATTGATAATAGCCGATTACATTCGCGCTGTAATATTCCCGAAAGGCTGCCTCCAAATCAAGTTCCGGCGGCGCCAGCTCCAGCGCGCGGAAAAAGGCGATGAAGCGCTCCAAGCCGTCGTCGGGCGAGGGCGCTTCTTCGTCGGGCGAGGACGCTTCTTCGTCAGGCGCGCCACGCTCGGCTCTGATGTGATCGCGCGCGCGAAAGGTCAAGGTTGTCTCTCCCAGGCGCTCCAGCCCGCGGATGTCGCTGACTTCGCTTTCGATTTCGGCAATCTGCGTTTGCAGCCGGGCATGCGCCGCGTGAAATGTGAGCGCGATTAGCAGAATGAAGGCAACAATGATTATGACGCTACGGTTGCGCTGGGACATGGCGGCAGCTTCCATATAAGGTGCAGTTGAGACTTGCTAGACGGAAGTTTAACCGACGCGTCGCGCCTGGCGTAAGCCCCCCGCCAAACGCAGAACGGCTTGCCATATTATAATCAGCGTCATGGATGCCAATTCTCAAGGCAATGCGAATGCGGACCGCGCAGCGCAGACTAAGCTCTGGCGCGACAACTACGCCATCCTGATGCCCGACGATCCCAACAAGGATCATAAGTCGCGCCTGGGCTTCTACATTAAGTGGCTGACGGGGCGCGGGCTGGCTTGGTATCAGCCGGACCTGAGCGCTTATCGCGATTACCTGCTGTATGAGCGATCGCGCTTGGACAAGCACGGAGACAGCGTGCCCGCTACCCTGTCGCCGCAGACGACGCTGGCGCATCTGGCGACAATCCGCGGCCGCTACAATCAGTTGACCCGCAGCAACGATGTGCGCGACCTGCTATTCGAGCTAGCGAATCCGGAAGACTCCGAAGCCGAGCAGCGGGCGCTGGTCGATGAATTCTTCATCCGCATGATGAACGATCTGCACCCGACTGCGGCGCAAGTAAAAGTGGTCGAAAGCCAGGATGTCGCCGATAGCGAGCATCTGCGCCTGAAGCCCTATCAGGTCAGCGCACTGGTGCAAGCGCCCGGCATCACCAGCTTGCGCGGCCTGCGCGATACGGCGCTGATAACGCTGATGGTCTGCAGCGGCATCCGCGCGGCGGAGGCGGCGGCGCTGCATGTCGATGACCTGCGCCAGCATCTGGGCGGCGAATTGTCGCTGCGCGTGCGGGAAGGGAAGGGCGGCAAGCAGCGGCTCATCCCTTATGGTCCCCTCGATTGGTGCCTGATGTACGTTGACGCCTGGCTGCGCGAAGCCGATATCAAAGCCGGTCATGTCTTTCGCGGGATTCGGCGCGGTGGAAAAACCGTGCGCCCCAATGGCATCGGAACCTGGACCGTCAATGACATCATGAACGCCTACCCGATCAGCATTGAGGGCGCGCTCTGCCTGGTCAAGCCGCACGATCTGCGCCGCACCTACGCCCGCAACGCTTATGATTTCGGAATGGACCTCGAGCGCATCCGCCAGAACCTGGGGCATACCAGTTTACAGACGACGCAGACCTACATCGGCGAACTCGATGGCCGCGACCGCCACCCGCCCAATATGTTCAGCCCCCCGCATGACCGGCACAGCCTGGCGCTGCTGACCGGCGCGGCGATTGGATGAATATTCAGTATTCTCTAAGATGACCTAGGCGCTCGCGGCTTCGTCCGCGGGAATCTCCAGCTCAATCGCCTGCTTGATCAACTCGCGGAACGATGGCTCAGGCAGCGCGCCCGGCTGCATGAAGATCAACTTGCCCTGCTTAAAGACGGCGATCGTGGGGATGCTGCGGATCTGAAAAGCTTGGCTCAGCCCGGGGTTGGCATCGGTATCGACCTTGACCACGCGGATCTGCCCGGCGTATTCACCCGCCAGCTTCTCCAAAATCGGGCTCACCTGGCGGCAGGGTCCGCACCATTCCGCCCAGAAATCCACCAGCACCGGTAGCTCATGCGATGCGGTAATCGCCTCTTGCTCGAAGTTGGCGTCGGTGACATCAAGCGGCTTGTCCAGCAGGGCAAGCGCCTCTTCCTCTTCTTCGATTGCCGCTTCGCGTTCCTCCGGCGGCAGATCGGCGGTGATCGCCTCTTTCAGCTGGTTGATGTAATCGGGCAAATCGCTGGCCCAGGGGCGCGAACGCCGGAACAGGGTCTCGCCGCGGTAGAGCCCGATGAGCAATGACCGATTCTGATAATCAAAGCGCGCCGCCAGTTTGATGAAGACGGAGGGATCGACGCGCCCGAAAACGATGCCGTCTTCTTCGTCAGCCGCTTTGTCGAAGGCGGTTTTGAAATCGCTCCGCAGCTTGTCGACCCCATCCGAGATGAGGATCAAGGCGGCAGAGTCGCCGATATAAGATTTGAAGTTGCTGTCTGTTAGGGATTTGATTGGCATATTTGGCTTTCTTTAGGGCTCCGGCCGCCCTTGTCATGGCTGGGGCAGCCTGACAAGAGTCTACCTAAACGAGTCTAAGATATTCTACGTGATTCCGCATGGCTTCAGGTGTATACGCGCTGTGCATCCATATCAGAAATTTGACCCATGTTCCAATTGATCTGCGGTCCTTTCGAGATCCAAAGACGATGCCCGAATGAGAAGCAACATTCTCAGTCAAGCCAAAATAATCGTCATCCAATGTGCAAAGAACCCGTCCCATTTCAATGGCGAGTTGTAAATGGTGAGCGTCAGATCGACCTTGCAGACTCAGATCTCGAACTGTGATGGTGTCAATTCCTCTTCGGTTCAGTTGGTCGGCAATGGCCACGGGCATTAATTCATCGAGGTAAAACCGGAGTCTTCGGTCGTCCATAGCCCAATTTCGATATTCTCTCGAAGTTTTCGTCTTGGCGCTTGATGTCTTCGTCTATCGCCACTGTGTTTCGATCGTAGTACGTAAGCGCTGCTTCGACCTGTTGAAGGCTTATGTCGAAATCGTCCGCGATTTCGTCGCGGCTGTAGTCGAGTTGGACAGCCGTTACAATGTCCGTCACCCGAATACCGGTCCCTTCAATGCAAGGGCGCCCGCCCCGCACTCCCGTCTTTCGCGTAATGCCAGGAGTCACAAGCTCATCCATGTTGTCATCTCCTCAAACAGTCACAGAAACAAACACTCTTGCGCATAATCTTGTCCGCGTGTGAAAACAACTCACCGCGCGGCGCTAGACCGACTCTGCTTTAGCGCGCTTTTCCGGACGACGCTGCTCCTCTTCGGCTTCACGCTCAGCGGCGACCTCGGCGTCTACTTGCGCCAGAAACTCTTCGCTGAAATCGGCGATGACAGTCGGATTGCCGTCATCGTCATATTGCGTGATGCGATACGTGCCGGGCTTGGCTGTGCCGGCAGCGATTTCCGCGGCTTGCTTAAAGCTTTTCTCCAATCTCTCGCCGAAGTTACTCATTGTATTTGCCTCCCGTAGGATTTCAGGATTCCACTTACCGCGTTCCTGATAGCATTCTTCCGTGCCTGGGTTATGTTTTCACTTTCGCGTTTGCTGTATATGTCAATTAGAAAAACCGGAATGTTGGCTCCGGTATAGAATGTGATGACTCGAAAGCCGCCGCTCTTGCCTCTGCCTCGAAGCGGTATTCTGATTTTGCGCGCGCCGCCAGTGCCTCGCACAACATTTCCTGAGCTTGGGTTCAGACCTACAAAGGTCTTTATGAAATCCAACTCATCGTCGGATAATCTAAGCTGCTTGGTCTGTCGCGTAAACTCAGAAGTTTCGACTATAGTATGCATACCTGCCAATCACAGTGTACCTGATAGCGTTTGCCCACGCAATTGGGTCGCGGCTACCCCGCCATGCGCTCGATGTATTCCAGGCTCTGATGACGGAAGTAGGAATCGTAGAGCGTGGCGTAATGCCCGCCATCAGCCATCAGGGTATCGTGCGTGCCCGACTCGATAATCTCGCCCTGCTTGAGCACGATGATGCGGTCGGCATGTTGAATCGTCGAGAGCCGATGCGCGATCACAATCGACGTGCGGTCGCCCAGCAGCGTATCCAGCCCCTCTTGAATCAGCGTCTCGGTTAGCGGATCGACGCTGGCGGTCGCTTCGTCCAGGATGAAGATCGCCGGGTCTTGCAGCAGCACGCGCGCAATCGCCACCAGCTGTCGCTGCCCCATCGACAAGTTGTTGCCGCGCTCGCCGACTTGCGTCTCCAGCCCCTCTTGCAGGCTGACCAGCCAATCGCCGCGGCCGACCTGATGCGCCACTGCGATCACCTCGTCGTCGGTGGCATCGGGTTTGCCGTAGCGGATATTGTCCATCACGGCGCCGTCGAACAAGAAGGGCGTCTGCGTCACCACGCCCAACTGCGAGCGGTAACTCGACAGGTTGAAATAACGGATGTCCACCCCGTCAATCAGCAGATCGCCGCCTTGATACTCATAAAAGCGGCTGATCAACTTGGCGATGCTGGACTTGCCCGAACCTGTATGCCCGACCAGCGCCAAAGTCTCGCCTGGCTGAATCCGCAGGCTGAAATCTTTCAGGACCTGCTCGCCTTCGTTGTAGTGAAAATCCATGTTGACGAACTCGATCTCGCCCCCCACTTGGTCCACCGGGTCATCGGCTTTTTGCTTGACCAACGCTTCTGCGTCAATCAGGGCAAAAACGCGTTCTCCGGCCGCCAGACCCAGCTGAAACTGGCTCCAGAAGGACGAGATGCTCGTCAGCGGGAACCAGATCATGCCCATGCCCTGGATGAACAAGAACCACTCGCCAGCCGTCAGCACGCCTTGCTGCGCCATGCCAATGCCGAACCAAACGACCGCCGCCGTGCCCAAGCCCGCAATCGTGACCAGGATGGGGAAGATGCTGCCGAATACGAAGCCGTTGATCTTCTCGACCTCGTAAGATTCTTGGTTGACCGTCTTGAATTCGTCGTAAATCATCTGCTCGCGGCGGAAAGCCTTGGCGACGCCGATGCCGCTGATCGACTCTTGAATATGAGCATTGACCGTCGCCAGTTGCCGGCGCGAATTGGTGACCGTCCGCCGCGCCACCGTGCGAAACTTCAGCGCGGTGTAAACAATGAAGGGAATGATCGACATCAAGACCCAGGTCATGTTGACGTTTACGGTGAACAGGTAGATGATCAGCAGCAGGACCAGTAGCAATCGGCTCATCAGGTTGATGCTCAGGCGCACCGTCTCCGAGAATGCCTGCGTATCCGAGAGCACGCGGCTGACGACCTTGCCGGTCGCGTATTGATCGTAGAAAGACATATCGCGCTCGGTCACGGCGTTGAAGGCATCCTCGCGCAGATCAAACGTGACATCGCCGACCGCTTCCGCCGAGAGCCACTGACGGATCATATTGGCGACCCAGCCGGCGCTCGCTGCCAGTCCCAGAATGATCGACGCCCCAATCGGGTCGAAGGTCTCGGGCGTGAATTGCAGTTGATCGAGCGCTTGCGAAACGACCACGGGCAGGATCAGATCCATCAGCGAGCTGAGGAAGACCACCGCGCCGACGACGAGCATCTTCCACAAATGCGGCTTGAAGTAACCCAGGATGCGTCTGACCAACTGCCAGTCAGAGTATTGGCGGTCGTAATCTTCGGCGTCCAAGCCGTCCATAATGAAGCCCATTAGGCGCCTCCTCCCGCTGCCAATTGCCCAATCGGCGATTCAACGGCGCCGTAGCGGGCGAATATCCGGCGATAATGCTCAGAGCTGAGCAGCAGTTCTTCGTGTGAGCCATTGGCGATCGCGCGTCCGTTTTCAAGCACGATGATGCGGTCCGCCCAGCGGATCTGCGAAAGACGATGCGTGATCAGGATCGTCGTCCGCCCCTCCTGCGCCCGGCGCATCGCCTTCTGAATCTCGTCTTCGGTGGCGCTGTCGATGGCGCTTGTCGAGTCGTCCAGGATCAGAATCCGCGGCTGCCGCAGAAATGCGCGCGCCAGCGCCAGCCGTTGCCGTTGCCCGCCGGAGAGGGTCACGCCGCGCTCGCCAACTTCGCTGTCGTAGCCGTCGTTGAAGGACATGATGAAGTCGTGCGCCTGCGCTTCTTTTGCGGCGGATTCGATCTCTTCTCGCGTCGCGTTCTGGACGCCGAAGGATATGTTATCGGCGATTGAGCGCGAGAAGAGGAAGATATCTTGCTCAATCTTGCCCATTTGCGAGCGAAGCCGATCCAGATTCCAATCGCGCACATCGACGCCGTCAATCAAAACACGGCCCTCATCGACATCGTAAGTACGGCTGACCAGTTGCGTCAGCGTCGACTTGCCCGAGCCGGTCTGCCCGACGATGGCAACGGTCTGCCCCGGCGCCACGCGAAACGAGACATCTTCGAGCACGGTGCTGCCATGGAATTTGAAGGTGACATTTTCGAACTCGATAGCGCCATCGACGGCGCCTCTATGACCGGCGAGGTTTTCATCGATATCCGAACGCTGCTCAATCAACTCGAGGATGCGGCGCGCGCCTGCGAGCCCCAACTGAATCATGCTTATCGAAAAGAGCGAGATGAACACGGGGAAAGAAAGCACTTGCATCAAGCCGGCGACGGCGATGATATCACCGATGCTAAGGATGCCGCGCCCGTGCATATTCAGGCAATGCAGGAAGAAGAAGCCGAAGGCGATGCCGAACATCAGCAGGGGCAGGTATGCCGCCTCGATCTTGCCTTGCTCGACGAAGAAGTCGCGGAACTTCCAGGCGTTGCGTCTGAATTTCTTGCGCTCTTCAATTTCTTGCGCCGCGACTTTCACAATCTCGATGCCGCTGATCGTCTCCTCGAGGCGGGCGCTAAGCGTGCCGTATTGCATGCGCTGCTGCATCATCACCGGTTCCAGCCGGCGCATGTAACGGCGTACGACGAACACGTAGCAGATGACAAATATGATCGGCGTCAGCAGCAATTCCAGATTGATGGCGGCGATGTAAATCATCGGCACGGCGAAACCCAGCACCATGTCAAAGATGAACATGATGCCCGGATGAATCACGAAATTGAGCTGGCGCACGTCATCGGTGGCGCGCGCCATGATATCGCCGACCCGCTGCTGGTCGTGGAAAGTCTGGCTCTTGCCCAGCAGGCTGGCGTAAAGCTCATGCCGCGAATCGCGCTCGACCCGCGTCGACAAGATCACCATCACCAGTGACCCAAGCAGCGAAAACAAGCCGTCCGAAACCGATAGAATCAGTACAGCCAGGCTGACGGCGATCACCGCCTGCGCGTCCCCGCCTTCGATGATCAGCTCGGCGCCGCGGCCGAACATCACCCGCGCCCCGGAAAAGGCGGTATAGGTCAGCGCGAAGCCCACCAAGCCCACGAAGAAATAGAGCTTGTGTTCAAAACAATGCGAGATGATCCAACGCACCGGACCACTGCGATTGTACTCCCGCAAGCCTACAACTGAGAACTCGCTCTTACGGTTCAATGCTTGCTCCTGTGATTGTCGTGACCTCGAACATTAGTTCAAGGGCAAAGGAATGTACATGACTTGCCTGCGTAGCGCAAGGGCAATGTTGCGCTTTCCGACCGAGTCGGACCAATTGTCGCGGCAAGAAAGCCGAACGCTGCCTCAAAACTGCAATCAATGGCGGAACCGCGAAGCAGCGACTTATTCATCCAGCGATTGCCCTATCTTTGTGCAATTCATATAATAGCATATTGACAATCACTGTACAGTGTGTATAAAGTGTAGATGGTGGAGAAAGGAGCTTGGGCATGACATCCTTTGACCTTGCTTTTACCGAATTGTGGTGCGTTCTGTTGCTGTATTTCGTTCTGCTCTTTGTTGGCGCCATCTGGTATGTATCGCATGGACGCTTCAAACCAAGTGACAAAGACAAAAACGAGCTCCATACGAAGTCATAGCGGCGCCCCAGCCTGTTAGCGCAGGCGGCCATTAGCGCCGGGCGAAACGCCTAGCCGACATTTGAACAGCGGACGGGCTGCGGCTCGTCCGTTTTTGTTCCACAGAAAACAGCGCATATCAAAATCGCGCGCTGCCGATTATCATGACCCCGGCAATCGAATGGCAAAGGATAAGCCATGCAACCCATCCTCGCCGCCGTGCGCGAGGCCGCGGAGCTTTGCCGTCTGGCGCAGGACAACTACCTCAGCGCCAGCGCCAAAGCCGATGGCGACCACCGCGAGCCGGTTACCATCGCCGATTACGGCTCGCAAGCGATCATCTGCCGCGCATTGCAGCAGCGCTACCCGGACGACGCCGTCGTCGCCGAAGAATCGGGCGAGCAGTTTAGCCAACTCGTCTCAGCCGACCAACGCGCTCAAATTGTGAAGCTATTATCCCGCGTTCTCCGTCAAGCGGTCTCCGAAGCCGAATTGATCGCTTGGCTCGATTTCGGCGCCGAGCGCAAAGCGGCCCGCACCTGGGTCATCGACCCCATTGACGGCACCAAGGGCTTTCTCGCGCGGCGGCACTACGCCATCGCTTGTGGTTTGCTGCTGGAAGGGCAGGTGGCGGAGGGCATTGTGGCCGCGCCCGGTTACAACGATGGCGAAGGCGCGCTATTCTACACGCGGGATGGCGCCTGCTACCGAGCGCCGCTCGCTGGTGGCGACGGGAGGCGCGTCACCGTCTCGCCGCGCCGAAACCCAGCCGACATCATCGCCGCGCAGAGCTTTGAACGCGCCCACGCCAGCAAGTCACGCATGGCGCGCGCCCGCGAGCTGGCCGGCTTGGGCGGCGTCCGCGTTCTCGAACTGGACAGCATGGAGAAATACGCCCTGGTCGCTTGTGGCGATGCCGATCTTTATATGCGATTGCCGCGCGAAGGCAGCCGCTACGCGCACAAGATCTGGGATCATGCCGCTGGCGTCGCGCTGGTGCAAGCGGCCGGCGGGGCAGTCACCGACCTAGATGGCGGTCCGCTCGATTTTTCCCAAGGCGAGACCCTGCCCAACCCCGGCATGATCATCAGCAACGGCGCGCGCCATGAGCGCGTCGTCGAGGCGGTGGGGCAGGTGATGGCGGAGTGAGAGTGCTTGGCGCCAGCGGTGCAGTATAAATGCGCTAATTGGAGTCTCTTGAGGGTAGCCAGATGCCGCTGCAACGAAACCTTATTCATCTTGGCGATGCATTGGAGTTGATTAATGAGGTTGAGAACGATTCGGTAGATCTGATAGTGTGCGACGGTCCCTACGGCGTCACGGAAAATGAGTGGGACCGAATCCCAAATATACAGAAGTACAATCTAAACCTCATTCGTAGATTTTCGTCAAAACTTAAGGATGGCGGCGCTCTGTACTTATTCGGAAAACCGACTTGCATTGATTTTATCGATTATCGCCCGTATCTGAATCTTAAGAGAAAGATTGTCTGGTATCAGCCGAGCAGGCTTGCGCAAGGCAGAATCAATTACACGAACAACTATGACATCATCTGTTATTTCGTAAAGGGAGACAGGCCGCGCGCTTACAACTTGGACAGTATTAGAGTGCCTCAGCTTGTAGAGCTTGAACATCGGTTGCGTTGTGAAAGAGTGCCATCAGTCAAAAACGGCAAGTATGGGAAGACCAAGTTTAACGGCAAGGGTAAGAATCCCGGTGATGTATGGGGCGACATAAAGCAGTTGACCTATAAGTCGAAAGAACTTGTATGCCGCGAAGCGCTAAACACAATTCAGAAACCTGAAAAGCTTGTAGAAAGATTGGTCTTGGCGAGTTCGAATCCCGGAGACCTGGTGCTTGACCCGTTTTCTGGAGTTGGCACTTGTCCCGTCGTATGCCGGAAACATGGTCGTGATTTTGTAGCTTTCGAGATTAACGTAGATTTTGTCAAGCTAGCCAAGGCGCGCTTGAAGCGTTTTGACGCGGAATTGCCACTAGGATTATGAGCTTTGGTTCGAGACCATTGCAAGCCCGTCATAAAACTTGTCAAAGAGGCGTTTACCCTCGCGATAACCTTAGGCATACCTAATCTCCTGCAACCGGATCTCGCGAAACAGTAAGATCTATCTGGCTGTCTCTATGCCCAAAATCAATTGGAAGGGAAAACGATTTACGAACTTGAGCCTGACCTAATGGAGCGGGATACCGTGCGGCAATTGGACAGCAGCGCCAATGACATTTCTCACGTGGGATACCCGATAGGACGGACACGGGATCACGGTCGAGTCGTATATCAGGACCAACGCGCCACTTGAATACACCCGCGATTCAGACCGCCACCCGCTGCGGACGCCGCGCCGCGATCAGCCCCACCTGCCCGCGCTCGCTATCTTCCAGTAGCGAGAACATTTGGTCGTCCTTGCCTGCAAGGCTCTGCTACCCTCTATTTAGCGCACAGGTTAGGAAAGGGACCCATGTTAAGAAATTTGCAAACACGGCTGCTTGCGAGAGTAGAAGGCTTGTCATTTGCTGTGAGCGCGGCACTTCTATTCGCTGCCGCCGAGCCGCTGTGCACAGTCATTTGCGCAAAATCTTATTTCGCGCGCAAACGCAAAACAGACCCCTTATTCCTCTCAGTCCCTTGCGCTGCCTGCGATTCGCCTTTGCGCAACCCGAAGCGCCCTTTGCGCAATCCGCGCAATTGCGCAAATAATCCGCGCTCTCGCTACACCACCACCCGCTGCGGACGCCGCGCCGCGATCAGCCCCGCGTATACCTCGATCACCTCATCCATGATCGTCTCCCATGATTGCCCTTCGGCGTAGGCGCGCGCTTGCTCGCCCATCCAGCGCATATTCTCGCGGTTGCTCGCGATTTTCCGCACACTCTGCAGAAGCAGCGCCCGATCGCCGCTCTCAAAGCTAAAACCATTGACGCCCTCGCTGACCATATCGCCGACGCCGCCCACCCGCGCCGCGACCACCGGCAGCCCAGCCGCCATCGCCTCAATCACCACCAAGCCGAAGGTCTCCAGCCCTGAGGGGAAGACGAAAATATTAGCGCTCGCGTAGGCCTGCGACAGCCGCTCCCCGCGCAGGTAGCCCATGAAGGTCACCGGCAGATCGGCGAAGTAGCGCTCCAAATGGGCGCGCGCCGGACCATCGCCAACGAGCGCGAGCCGGGTGTCTGGCAGCGCCTCCAGGGTCGGCCGGATATGCTCGATCTGTTTCTCGTCCGACAGCCGCCCGACATAAAGCAACACGGTAGATTCCGGATTGCCCTCTGTCATCTCGTCGCGCATCGCTGGCGAGCGGAACCTCGGATGGAAGGCCTGGGCATCGACGCCGCGCCGCCACCAGCCGACATTCTCAATGCCCAGGCGCCGCATCTGTCGCTGCACCAGCTTTGATGGCGCCAGGCTGTAATCGGACCAGTTGAAGACGTTCTTCGTCAGCTCATCGATCAGCGGACGGGTGAAGCCCAGGTCCAGCGCGCCGAGGCGGAATTGAGGCGCCAGCCGCGCGTAATCCAGATGGAAGGAGGTAACGGTCGGCACGTCCATCCACTTCAGCATCATCAAGGACGGGATGCCGGTCATCACCGGGTGGAAAATGTGGGCGACATCTGGCTGGAAAGCCGCCAGATCGCGATAGAGCGACAAGGTGGCGAAGCCCAAGCGCGCCTCCGGATAGAGCGGAAACGACAGGCTCGGCAGGCTGCGCACCGGAACATCGTTATAGCGCGCGTTGTTGCCATACCGCGGGGCGATCACCAGCGCCTCAATGCCACGATTAGACAGGTGATCAAGCAGAAGGCAAGTTACCTTGACGATGCCATCGACCTTGGGCAGGAAGGTCTCTGTGATGATCGCAACCCGCATGATGCGCTCCGGGCAGACATATTCAACCCATTTCTAACATATTTGGCGCTCGCTTGCATGTTCGCCGATGAGCGCTGCGCCCGCGCGCCGGCGCGACGTCCTTGAACTTTACTGTTCCCGCGCGTGTTATAATGGCGGCACAAGTAGCGAAATCGAGTGGACAAAATGGCGATTGAGCGCGCAGACGTTTTGCCCCGTCCTCACCTATTTACCGTTGAGGAGTACTTCGCATTTGAAGAGCGAAGCGAGTTCAAGCATGAGTTCATCGACGGCGTGATTTATGACTGGGGCGATATCGATCCCGACGCGCCTGCGCATCCCGATTATGTGCCGGGCTACCCCATGCCGCACCTATTCACGGTTGAAGAGTATCTGGCGTTTGAACACGAGAGCGAGCGCAAGCATGAGTTCATTGATGGAATCATATACGACATGACCGGCGGAACATTCAATCATTCGAGAGTCAAAGTCAGAATGACCTTCGCGCTGGAGTTACAGCTATCAGGAAGCAACTACACCGTCTGCAACAGCGATATGCGAGTGGAAATAAGCGAGGGCCGCCATGTATATCCCGATTTGAGCGTGGTTTACGGCGCGGCGCAACTGCGAGACGATGAGACGACCTTGCTCAATCCGATATTGGTGGTCGAAGTGCTCTCGCCGACGACTGCCGATTATGACCGCAGCGCCAAGCTTAGGTATTATCAGTCGCTGCCCAGCCTTCGCGGCTACCTCATCGTTGACCAATACGGCGTCCGCATCGACGCTTATACCCGCGCAGATGGCGGTTGGCATTGGCAATCATACAGTTCAATCGATAAGGTCATCCCGCTCGAGATGATCGGCTGCCAGTTGCCGCTATCCGAGATCTATCGCGGAATCGAATTCTCCGACGAGTAAAGGCGCTGATGGCCGCAAACGCGAAACCGCAGAATCTCATAGAAGTCGATGATCGCTCGCCGATGGACACGCTGCCCTATTGGGCGCGCGCCACCAACCCAATCGTGCGGCGGCACCTCGGCTTGTATTGGCGCACGCTGCCGCCGGAGTTTGAACCGATCTTTTACACCAGCGGCTTCTGGGTGTTGGCATTGCTCGCCGGCATCGTCTTCCCCTTCGTCACCGATCTGGCGACGACCGTCATCGTCGTTTCGGTGCTGGTGATTCCGGTCGGCATCATATTTTATCTGCGCGCGCTCTTCTCCATCGCCGCCAACTCGGCTGCAGCCATGGCTGATGAAATCCGCAACAATACCATGCAACTGCTGATGTCGACGCCGATGTCGCTTGAGCAGATCTTTCTGGGCAAGGTGGCTTCGGCGATTTGGCGAAAGATGGACGACCTCATCCTCATCGTGCAAGGCGCCGCCATCTTTGGTCCGCCGCTGATCATCATGCACTACGCTGGTTTGTTTCCATTGCGGGAGTCGGGTCCCTTCACCTATATCCTGATCATCATCATGTCGATCACGGCGCTGCTGCGCCTGGTGCTGGAGCCGCTGATGTTCGGCATGGTCGGCGTCGGCATCGGCGCCTTCGTGCCCTTTCGCGCCATCGCCGTCACCTCGTCGGTGGCTTGGGTCGCCTTTTATTTCGTCCTGATCAATATGCTGCAGCACTTGAACTTGCAGTTTCTATCGGCGGCGCTGGATGGGGCGCGCGAAGCCTCCGAGCTGGCGATGCAGGCGGCGAATATGCGTTTGGCGGTGGCTTTGGCGATGATGGTCGCGATTGAGCTGGTCCTGCCGGTGGCGCTGCCCTACGCGTTGATTCGCGGAATCAGCGGGCTGTTGGCGCGTCAGTTGCGGGAGGGGTAGGCACTCCATCCACTGCGCTTATCTTAACATTTTTCCCGATCACACTCATGTTCGGCTTCTGCCTGCTCTTTGCAGGGCTCTTCTACACGGACAGAAATGACAGTAGACATGTTATCCTGCATTATCTTGACGAGGCGTCCGTTGCGCATTTGGAGATCCGGACCGCCCTTCTCGGTGGCGAGCAGATGCTTCGCCAATTCAAGACCAGCCTGTTTGTCGATGGCAGTGTTGCTCGAGTTCCAAGTTTTGGCTGGTTCTATGCAATTCTGACAGCCGGAGCGGCAGGGGCAGTTCTGTGCAACTTCGATGCCCTTGGTGAGTACATTCGGCCAAACTTCAAAGAACTTGCGAGCAACACCGATGCCACCTTCGTAGTTCTCATAGTAGTAGACCGTTAGCCCATCCTTAAGCGTTGACCAAGTACTGGTATCAAAGCGGTCTGCGGGAATCACAAACATAGCGCCTACGCGAAGGATATTCTCCAACGCGCCGATTCCCTCAGGATTGCCGTTTTCTTCTGGGACATCAAACCACACCGCATGCAGATTATTCTGGTACAGCGCCTGTGATGAAGGGTGAGACTCACGTACTTCTTCAGTGCGCTCGTCAATCAATTTGTAACCAGTGAAATTCTGCGTAATGTTCAACTTGCCATGGATCACTTGCAAGTCTCCATAGGCGAAACCATCTATCAGTTGGCCCCGGTACAGCGCCGGATAGAATCCTGCATCGGTTCTGAGGTTCGGTTCGGCCGCTTCCAAGATAACGGCGTCTTCTTCATGGGCGCGGACGCGATACTTCCTGCCAAAGAAGGTGAAGATTGCGCCAGTGTACGCTTCACGGAAGCGGCGAAGTTCCGAAATCTGGCCTACCTCTTCATTCTCGCGCTTCAGCTTGTATGAGCGACCGATGCTGCCGCGCAGGTTCATGTAATACTGAGGGCGCCAACCTTTAATTGGCTTGCCGCCATCTTTTATGTAGGCATCATAGAA
Organism: Chloroflexota bacterium; assembly: GCA_026706445.1. GTDB lineage: Bacteria > Chloroflexota > Anaerolineae > Aggregatilineales > Phototrophicaceae > UBA6055. The sequence continues at coordinate 5,490 of JAPOYT010000156.1, read as the reverse complement.
CGAGTTACCTAGCACCTGCCTGTCTGAAGCGATTGGCTCTCCATTGGTCTCCTGCACCAATGCTGGAAGGTGATTCTCAATTAGTTGATCGTTCTTCGGGTCCACGACCAAATGGTCAAATTGTCGATTCAGAAATGCGTTGATATTGTTCACGAAGAATTGGTCGATAGGATCGTTCATGGCATAGAAAAGCACGAAAGCATCGCGGTCCCAGCCACGCCCCGCGCGCCCTATTTGCTGCCATGCCGACATGATATTGGATGGGAAACCGGCCAGCACCACTCCGTCAAGCCCACCAATATCCAGCCCCAGTTCCAACGCGTTCGTCGTGAAGATGACGCGCGTTTCACCATCTTTGATATCCTGCTGAATACTTTGTCGGGTTTCGTGTTTGAGGTCAGCGTGGAAGATAGAAAGCTGATTGTAATCAAAGCCAAGTTCCGCGACCTTAGCTTGGCAGTTTCGAAAGGCATCTTCCAAGAAGCGCTTGGTCGGGCAGAAGATAAGCGCTTGCAACCCCGCTTGCAATATAGCTATTGCAGCGTTCTCGATGCGAAGCTGAAAAATCTGCCAGTAGAGATGTTCAGGAATTTCTGGTTTGACGAAGAAGAAATGGCGTTTGGGCAAAAGAACATTGCGCGCCTGCACAAGTTTGACATCTCGTCCAGTGAGGTTCTTGGCATGTTCGACCGGGTTGGCGCAAGTCGCGGTGGAGAGGAATACCCGTGGATGCGTCCCCAATCGCTCTAGCTGCAAAAAGAATCGGCGTAGTAGCAAAGCCATATTGCTGCCGAAGAAGCCGCGATATTCGTGCATCTCATCTATCACAACGTAGCGCAGATTGTTCAGGAAATGTTGCCACTTGTCGGCATGCCCAAGGAACGACGCGTTCAGATACTCCGGATTGGTAAGCAATACCTGCGGCGGCGAGGCGCGCATCGCGTCTTTATGCTCTTTATCCGTGTCGCCGTCATAGGGCCAAGATTCGATGCCAAGCGGCTCGCAAATCTTGCGTAGTTGCAACCGCTGGTCGAAAGCCAAGGCTTTCATCGGATAAATCATTAGGGCATGGGCACGGTAGTCTTCCAGCAAGGCATGGAGCATCGGTGCAGTGAAAGCCAGCGTCTTCCCGCTCGCCGTTGGCGACTCCAACACAACATCATGACCTTCCAGCGAACGTTGAATCGCCTCTGCCTGATGTCGATATGGCTTGTGGATTCTGGCTTGTACCAGCGCTTCACGAACTCGCGGATTCAAATCAAGCGGCCAGCCTTCCGCGCGCAACGGTTGTATCCGTTCTACTACATCCTGCTGGATGTCATCGTCCGCTCTTAATGCGTCTGATTTGAATAGTGCTTCCTTTAGTAGCTCGAAATCCATCAGTTGACTCCAATACGATTTGAGTGTGCAAAGCAACACTAATAACACTATACAACGAAGGATGGCGCGAATTTACCCCAATAACTGGGGTGGCGGTCTACTCCTTCACCGCGCCAAGTTTCAGCCCGCGAATAAAATACGGCAGGAAGAAGATGAAATCACAGATTATCGGAGCGGCGCGGCAATCGCTCAATCGCACTCCAACCATACCGGATTCGTCCAGGCGCGGCCGCCAGCCTCATCGCGCGCGGTCACCCGCAGCCAGCGCGACTCGAATTCGCTCAGATCAAACTCCGCGCCCCGCAGCCCGCCGCCGACGACCCGCAACGCGCCGGCCTTCTCGCCGGTGACCAAGATCTGCCTTACTGGCGAGCACTCGACCAGCAGCTTTTCGCGCCCCAGCAGCTCAACATTGTGCAGTTGAGGTCCGGTGCTCGAGTAATAATGCCCGGCTTTGAGCGCCCGCAGCAGCGCTTCCGGCGCAAGCGATTCCGCCTTGACCTGCACCCAGCCGCGCATGAAATCACCAAGACTCTCGTCACCGGCATGAATGTCATCAACGGCGATCGCGCCCACCCGATGTCCCCGATGAAGCAGCATATCAATAAAGTGCCAGCTATAGCCGCGGTCAGTATCCACATCGCAGCCGCCGTTGTAACATTCAACCGCGTGCGCCCCGTCCAGCGTTTCAAAGTCGGCCACGGTAAAGGTATACCAATTGGGATGCGTCGCCGCCACAAAAGCGCCCGCTGCCATGGCGCGCCTGGCCACGCTGGCGCCGGTGTCGCCCTCGCGCTGCGTCTCGAAATCCAGCGGCAGTCCCACCGCCAGCAGATGCCAGGCCGAGCCCGACTCGATCTGCCCCGGATGCAGCTCGGCGCCGATCAGCGTGGTGAAGTCGTCGCTGCGAAACTCGCGCGTGTCGCTGATGTCAAAGCCGTGCTGCTCCGTGCAGTGGTCAGTCAGCGCGACAAAGTCGTAGCCGTTCTGCCGATATTGGCGGCAGTATTCGGCCGGGCTCCAGGCGCCATCGGAGTTGGTCGAGTGCCCGTGCAGGTTGCCGCGGTAGAAGCGTCCCGGCTGGGCGAAGGGCAGGGTGGAGAGGGTTAAAGGGGGCATATTCGTGTACCGTCCTTTGCTGTATGAGGTTTGCTCCAAGTATTGTACTACAATCGGCTGGTCAGCGGCTCGCTGGCGCGCTAGCTAAGGGCGAGTTGACTCGGGCGCGAGTGGCGCTTCAGGCGAGCATTTGCCACCCTCACTCCAGCCAAACGGGATTCGTCCAGGCGCGTCCGCCCCTTTCATCGCGCGCGGTCACCCGCAGCCAGCGCGAATCGAATTCGCTCAGATCAAACTCGGCGCCCCGCAGCCCGCTGCCGCTGACCCGCAACGCGCCCGCATGCTCGCCGGTGACCAAGATCTGCCTCACTGGCGAGCACTCGACCACCAGCTTTTCGCGCCCCCGAAATTCAACATTGTGCAGTTGGGGACCGGTGCTCGCGTAATAGTGCCCCGCTTTGAGCGCCCGCAGCAGGGCTTCCGGCGCAAGCGCCTCCGCCTTGACCTGCACCCAGCCGCGCATGAAATCGCCCAGACCGGCCGTGCCCGCATGCAGGTCATCGACGGCGATGGCGCCCACCCGATGCCCTCGGTGCAGCAGCATATCAATATAGTGCCAGCTGTAGCCGCGGTCGCAGCCCGCGTCAGCGCCGCCGTTGTAACATTCGATTGCGTCCGCCGCCTCCAGCGTTTCAAAGTCGGCCACGGTAAAGCAATACCAGTCGGGATGCGTCGCCGCCAGAAATGCGCCCGCTGCCATGACGCGCCGGGCGACGCTGGCGCCGGTGTCGCCCTCGCGATGCGTCTCAAAATTCAGCGGCAAACCGACCGCCAGCAAATGCCAGACCGAGCCTGACTCGATCCGCCCCGGATGCAGCTCGGCGCCGATCAACGTGGTGAAATCGTCGCTGCGGAACTGGCGCGTGTCGCTGAGCGGGTAGCCGTACTGTTCCAGGCAGTGGTCAGTCAGCGCGACAAAGTCGTAGCCGTTCTGCCGATATTGGCGGACGTATTCGGCCGGCGACCAAAGGCCGTCCGAGTTGGTCGAATGCCCGTGCAGGTTGCCGCGGTAGAAGTGGCCCGGCTGGGCGAAGGGGAGGGAGGTGGGGGTCATGTTCGTGTACCGTCCTTCGGTGTGCGAGGTTTGCTCCAAGTATTATACTTGAATCGCCTAGTTGGCGTCTTGCTGGCGTGTCAGATTAGGGGCGGTTTGCCGGGGGCTCTATGAAAAATAGATTGTACTATGGCGACAACCTGGAAATCCTGCGCGACCACGAGTATTTCCCCGACGAATGCGTCGACCTGATTTACCTCGACCCGCCCTTCAACAGCAACCGTAATTACAACGTGCTGTTCAAATCCGAGGCCGGCGCCGATAGCGAAGCGCAAATCACCGCCTTTGAGGATACTTGGCATTGGGGCGAAACCGCTGAGGACACCTACCGCGACCTGATTACCGTTGCGCCCGAGAAGGTCTCCACCGCGATTGAAGCGCTATTGAACCTGATCGACCGCAATCAGATGATGGCTTATCTGGTCATGATGACGGCGCGGCTGGTCGAGTTGCGGCGTGTGCTGAAACCGACCGGCAGCTTGTACCTGCACTGCGACCCGACCGCCAGCCATTATTTGAAGATTGTCTTGGACGCCATTTTTGGCGTGGAGAACTTTAGAAGCGAAGTGATTTGGAAAAGGACCAGCGCGCACGATTTAAGTTCAAAACAATGGTCTGCAATCCACGATGTTGTCTTAATGTACAGCCGAAGCTTGGACTGGTGCTGGAATGTAAATTATATGGAGTACGATGAGGAATACATTCGGACTGGATTCAGGTATAAAGACGATAGAGGAAACTACAGTGCGGATGCGATAACCGGTGGAAAAGCAGGGGGATCAGAAGCATATCAATCCTGGCGTGGTCGCGAACCAAGTAGAGGACGAGCTTGGGCGTTGCCAGGATACAATAGACTCCCAGATTGGATAAAACCTGATTTACCAACAAAAAGTAAATGGGATGACTTAGGTATTCATTCTAAACTGGATGTCTTGGATAGTCTTGGGATGATTCATTGGCCTGCAAAAGAAAACGGCCAGCCGCGACTCAAACGATATTTGACAGACGCCCGAGGGCAAATTGCCGGCGATTTATGGACAGATGTTAAGCCAATTGCATCCCACGCCAAAGAACGGCTCGGCTACCCGACGCAAAAGCCAGTCGCCCTCATGGAGCGCATCATCCGCGCCAGCAGCAACAAGGGCGATCTTGTCCTCGATCCCTTCTGCGGCTGCGGCACGGCGATTGCGGCCGCCCATAAACTTGGTAGAAAATGGATCGGCATCGACATCACGCACCTCAGTATCGCCCTGCAAAAGTATCGTTTGCAGGATATGTTCGAGTTGATCTCTGGCGAGGATTACGCGGTCATCGGCGAGCCGACCACTGTGGACGCTGCTGTGGCGTTGGCGCAAGATTCGGATAACGAAGGCCGCTATCAATTCGAGTGGTGGGCGCTGTCGCTAGTTGGCGCGAAGCCGGTCGGCGGGCAAGCTGGCTCGCGGCGCGGCAAGAAAGGCAGCGACAAGGGCATCGACGGCGTCATCAACTTCTTTGAGCAGGATGACAAAGGCAAGCCGAAAGCACGCAAAGTCGTCGTACAGGTCAAGTCGGGCAAGGTAAAGGCTGGCGATATCCGTGACTTGAAAGGGGTGGTCGAGCGCGAGCAGGCGGCGATTGGCGTGTTCATCACGTTGGAATTGCCGACAAGCGCCATGCTCAAAGAAGCGCTGGCGGCCGGGAATTATGAGTCCGACTTCTGGAACAAGACCTATCGCAAGCTGCAAATTCTCTCGATTCGGGATTTACTGGGCGGCGATGGCCTGGACATGCCGCCGCAGCATGGCACGTTCAAGCGGGCCGCGCGGCAGAAATCTAGCGATGGCAAGTCTCAGCAGGACTTGATGTAGGTTTTCACCCCTTCACCGCGCCCAGCGTCAGCCCGCGAATGAAGTAGCGCTGAATGAACACAGATGCGCCGGCAGGGACTTGATTTG
>JAPOYT010000210.1 GCA_026706445.1 Chloroflexota bacterium | reverse complement strand
CGCGCATGATCGACAGCGGCGAAGACCCCAAGTTCATCGCCCGCCGCATGGTCATCTTCGCCAGCGAAGACATCGGCCTGGCCGACGCAAAGGCGCTGACCGTGGCCAACGATGTATTCCGCGCCGTTGAGACGATCGGCTTGCCCGAGTGCCAATTCAATTTGGCGCAGGGCGTCGCTTATCTAGCGACCGCGCCCAAGAATCGCGCCGCCGGCGATGCCTATTTTCGCGCGCTGGATGATGTCAAGGAGCGCGGCAATTTGGCGATTCCCCTGCATATCCGCAACGCGCCAACGCAATTGATGCGCGAGTTGGGTTATGGTGAGGGCTATCAAGCGTATACGACCGAGAGTATGCTGCCGGAAGCAATCAAGGGCAAGCGCTATTATCGCAACGAGCACCAATAGTTGCAAAGATTGCGAAGCTGCGCGATAATCCGGCTAGAACTTATGTACTCTTTTCAGGCAGGTCTATGAGTAAAGAGTCTAAGGCAAGACGCAAGCAAACTGGTTCGCACTACACGCCGACGAGACTGGCAGAATTCGTAGCAAACAAGATACTAGAAAATTTCGACATTCCCGATCGTAAGGCGACGATTAGAGTACTTGATCCTGCATGCGGAGATGGCGAGTTGTTGATGTCTCTCATCGAGAATTGGCCTCATGAATCAAGGAATTCTCTAAGTCTCATCGGTATAGATTCCGACCGAATTGCGTTTCAGAATGTGCGTTATCGTGTCCGAAATGTTGGCGTAAGCTCTATAGATTTACGCAGGGAAGACTTTCTTGACCGCGTCAGAACCGAACTAAGGTCCACGCTGCCTTTACCCGGGTCCTTGCTCAAATCAGTAGACATAATCATTGCCAATCCACCCTATGTTCGCACTCAGGTTTTAGGAGCCAAGAAAGCAAAGGAATTGGCGTCTGATTTTGACCTGTCTGGAAGAGTTGACCTGTACCACGCATTTCTCGTTGCAATGAAACATTGTCTAAAGACAGACGGAATCTTAGGGGTTATAACGTCCAACCGATTTATCGCCACTAAGAGCGGTTCACGGGTGCGAGAATTGCTGGCAAACGACTTCGAAATCTTGGATCTCTATGACTTAGGCGACACGAAACTCTTTGAGGCGGCCGTACTCCCGGCAGTAATCGTAGCGCGGCGTCGCATTGCACCACTATTCTGCAAGAAACAATCTACGAGATTTCTAAAGATTTACGAGACTCATGAAAAGACGTTTTCTGACGAGGCCGACAATGTATGTGCCGCCATCACATATCGACACGACCGAGTTGTACGCGTTGGTCGCGACAAGTATCGCGTTACGACAGGAACTGTTGATATTCCGTCATCAGGTAAAGAACCTTGGATAATGGTGTCAGACAATGAAAGAAAGTGGCTGCAACATATACATGAGTGTTCTAAGTATAAGCTCTCCGATATAACAACTGTCCGTGTTGGAGTCAAAACCACCGCAAATGGCGTGTTCATCCGCAGAGATTGGGAGGATCTTCCCGATTCCTCCGTGCCAGAATCGTCACTGCTACATCCTGTCATCTCCTCCTCCAATGCCTCAAAATGGAAAGCAAAGTCCGAGCCCGAGCGGTGTGCGAAAATCCTGTACCCTCATTATGCCGAGAACGGGAAAAGAGCAGTCATTCGACTTGATGACTATCCGCGAGCCAAGGCGTACTTCGAAAAATATAGACACGACCTACAGAGTAGGGGATACCTTACCAAGGCTAATCGCCAGTGGTACGAGATTTGGGTGCCTCAAGATCCTAGTGCATGGAAACTGCCAAAGATCGTTTTCCCAGACATAAGTCCAGTTCCGAGTTTCATGTATGACGTCAGTGGTGCGATTGTCGATGGGAACTGCTATTGGATGACGTTTGATAGCTATGATGAGGATTGGCTTTACCTTATTCTTGGTATCACGAACAGCGCACTCATGACGAGATTTCACGATTTGTCGTTCAACAACAAGTTGTATTCGGGACGAAGGCGCTATTTGACACAGTATGTAGCGAAGTATCCGCTTCCCGACATACAGTGCCCAAGCGCATCACGTGTTATTGAGAACGTAAAAGGAATCTTGAACGGCGGATTGTCTCAAAAGGAGATGTTCGTCGTAGAAAACCAGATTGAGTCTGCTGTGATGGCCGCATACGGTGTAGATTATATGCCTACGGATTGAATACGCTCTGTCCGTTGTATGCGTCGAAAAAGTCCATCGATATGGCGCGCTGACATTTGTAGCTGTCGTCAGCGACGTACGTGAAATGCTTCCCAAGTTCATCGCCTGCAAGGAAGATCAGTCCATCAATCGTGTGGCGCGTTGGATTTGTCAGTGCAATCAGATACCTGACGTCCCGCGTTGTAAACTCCGGTATTTCGGGCACGGGCTCCTCAAACTGCGGACTATAGCGACCTAAATCAACAGTTCCCGTGTCTTGAATCTTCACCTCGAGAAGTTGGTTTCTGATATCAGGATAACCACCCGACAGAAAGCCAGAATCAACATCATAACCCAATATTTTTGCAACCAGCCGTTCCAACATCTGACCTCGGTTTTTCGTGGCATCCGGCGGTATTCTGCTACGTAACAGGTGACGGGTCGTAAGTTTCGCAATTAGTCGCAGGCTAAGCAAAGTTCCCTGCCCGGGTAAGTCATGGATATAGCCATATTGACTGGCGAAACTGTCAGTCACCAATGGATCAATTCTAGTAGTATCGACACCCATTAGAATCGGCGATCTCCTAGATAGAATGTGGTCCCTCTGTCTTCCTGAGACAATTAGCTGTTGCTTAATGGTTGGTTTGCCAAAGCGCCCGAATCGAGCTTCAATATAATCGGACGTCAATACTACAATGCATCGAATTGTTTCAGTTACTGGGTCTATTCGTACAAGTACGAATCTTACGTCTTTTGCTGACAAATGGCCGCCGTCCAAATATTGAACTTGTACGGAGTCGCTCGCCGGGTATCGATTCCACACTTGTAAATTATAAACATCGCCTGTGGTTACAATATACGTATCAATGAACTCACGTAGAATCTTCGGAACGCCTTTTCGCCTAGGAGGAACGATCTCAAAGTCCTGTGCGCTTGCGGGTTCAGGAAGCGGATAATGCTCGAGTGTCTCAGCTACCAGCTTTCGAAGATTGGACCCGTAGGTTCTTGGTTGGCCCGTAAGAGAAAAATCTCGACCAATTAGTATACGTAACCTTGTTGCAAGCTGAGCTGGCTTGGACAAAGCGGACTTATTCGCCGGAGGGATTTTCCATTTCTTGTTCATTAGTCTCGCTTTCTTCATCTGCCAAGTCAGTAAAGAAATGAGCTAATGAAACTTGAAGCGCAGATACAATCTTCTGCAAGTTGATCAATGCGATATTGCGTTCACCCCGTTCAACACTGCTAATATATGTTCGATGTAATCCACACTTGAATGACAGTTGCTCCTGCGTCATATTGTGTGTCTCGCGGAGTATTCGAATGCGCTGACCGATTTTCAGTAAGAATCGGGACTCGTTTTCATCGTAGCTCATAGACGCTATTCTTTGTGAATGCGGACTATTAGTCGATAGACTATGAGTTACATTCGGTGATAGCTTTTGCCATGTCCAAACTTAACATCCTGCTCATCACATCAGACCAGCAGCATTGGAACACGCTCGGGCAATTCAACCCGGAGATTCAGACGCCCGCGCTCGACAAGTTGGCGGCGCAGGGGACGACATTCACCCGCGCCTATTGCCCCAACCCGACCTGCACGCCGACGCGGGCGAGCATGATCACAGGCAAGTATCCATCGCAGCACGGCGCCTATTCACTCGGAACCAAGCTGCCTGAAACCGAGCCGACAGTCGGCGACCTTTTTCGAGCCGCCGGTTATCGCACAGCGCTGGTGGGCAAGGCGCATTTCCAACCGCTGCATTCCACCGAGGAATACCCGTCGCTGGAAGCCTACCCAAGGCTGCAAGATCTGAAATTCTGGCAAGACTTCGATCAGCCCTTCTACGGATTCGATCATATCGAGCTGGCGCGCAACCACACCGACGAAGCCCATGTCGGCCAGCATTACGCCTTGTGGATGGAAGAGAACGGGCTCAGCAATTGGCGCGATTATTATTTGCAGCCGACCGGCAATGTTGTCGCGCAGCGCCGAAAATGGTTGATTCCCGAGCGATTCCACTACAACGCCTGGATCGCCGAGCGCAGCAATTCCTTGCTTTCACAGTATCGCGACGCTGGCGAAGCATTCTTCCTCTGGGCGAGCTTCTTCGATCCGCATCCCAAATACCTCGCGCCCGAGCCCTGGGATACGATGTACGACCCTGACGACATCACCGTACCCGAGCTCACGCCGGGCGAGCACGACAATAGCCCGCCCCATCTTCAGCTCACCCAGCAGCCCGATCCCGACTTCTCAGCTTGGCAGGAGCCCAACGGCAGCGGCTGCCACGGCTTTCATTCGCATTTACATGAGCGCGATGAATTGGCGAAAGATATCGCCTGCTATTACGGCATGGTCAGTTGCATGGACAAGTACATCGGCCAGATTCTCGACCACCTAGATGACCTGGGTTTGGCGGAGAACACGCTGGTCGTTTTCACCAGCGATCACGGACATTATTTCGGCCAGCATGGACTGATCGCCAAAGGCGCCTTCCACTATGACGATGGCATCCGCGTGCCGATGATCGCGCGCCTTCCAGGGCGCATCCCGGCCAATCGCATCTCACACAGCCTGCAGACGCTGGTGGATTACGCCCCCACCTTCCTCGATTTCTGCGGGCTCGATATTCCGGAAGAAATGACAGGCCTCAGCCAGCAGGCGGTCTGGGGCGGCGACGAATCTGGCGCCCGCGAGCATGTCATCGTCGAGAATCGTCATCAACCAACAACGCTGCATCTCAAGACCTACATCGGAGTGGCAGTGTCTACGCGCCACGACGAGCGCTACAAGATTACGCTTTACTTCAATCGGGAGTATGGCGAAATCTACGACCTAACAAATGACCCAGGCGAACTTAACAATCTTTGGGCGGATACGAGATTACGCGCTGAATTGACCGAAGCCTTCCTGCGCGCGGAGATGCAGAAGGAAGAGCCGCTTTCTGAAGTGAGCTTGTCCCTGCCCAACAAGTCGGCGGTGATGTGCCTCAAGAGTTGCAATATGCGCTTCAAACAGATCAATTTTGATCCGGCTGAGGATCGCTACGAGCTGTTTGATTTGGCGGCCGACCCCGGCTGTACATGCAACCTGTGGAACGATCCCGCTTATGGCGAAGACCGCGCTGAGATGACGCGGGCGCTGCTATTCAGCCGTTGGGGGCTGGAGCCGCTCTGGATGCCGCGGGTGTCGGGAGCTTAAGGCGACCGCTCAGCCACGCCGCACAACCAGGTAACCAACTGCCAGCGAGATCAAGGTCGCCGCTTCAATTGGCAGGGTCGGCTCCATGAAGCGCAGCCAGAGGAGATGGATCCCAATCAAGATCACGGCGCCGATGAAGACGCGGTCAAAGGCGTTGGTATGAAAGGGCAAGAAGCCTGGCTGCTCACGCCCCGTCTTGATCTTGTCCTTGGCGGGCGACTCAAGAGTCGCCCCTACAGGGTCGCGCCGATTTGACATTTACGCTACTCCTTCACCGCGCCAAAGGTCAAGCCCATGACGATATAGCGCTGGGCGACGATGACGATAATCGCCGATGGAATCAGCGTGATCATGGACATGGCCGCCAGCTCGCCCCAGTTGGTGCCCGTCACCGTCACGAACTCGGCCAGCCCGGTGGTGATGGTGCGCGCTTCAACGCTGGTCAAGTTCGCGGCAAAAAGATATTCGTTCCAGGCGAAGACCCAACTCAAGATGCCTGTCACCGCCAAGCCGGGCGCCGCCAGGGGGACAACCACATGACGCAGCACGCCCGGCAAGCCGGCGCCGTCGATCATCGCCGCATCGTCCAGCTCTATCGGAATGCCGTCGACGACGCCTTTCAGCAGCCAGATGGCGAAAGGTAAATTGAAGACGCAATAGACCAGGATCAAGCCGATCTGCGTGTCGAAGAGCGTCCAATCGCCAATGCGAAAGGTGCGCGTGAACATGATGAAGAGCGGCAGCAGGAAAGCGGCCGGCGGCGCCATGCGGTTGGTAATCAGCCAAAAGAAGATATTGTCGCTGCCGGTGAGCTTGTAGCGCGAGAGCGCGTAGGTTGCCAGCAGCGCCAGAACCATGACCAGGACCGCGTTGCTGGTCGAGACTATAATCGAATTCGTCATGTAGCGCTGGAAGGCGCTGTCGATCAGTACATTGCTGTAGTTCTCCAGGAAGAGCCTGCTTATCGCCAGGTTCGGCCGGCTGAAGAGTTCGACGCGGCTGCGCATGGATACGACGAACATCCACCAAATCGGTATCAGCGTCAACAGGGTCATGAAGATCCAGAAGCCGTAAGTCAGGAGGAATCGCCAGACGCGCTGCCGCATTATTCAACTTCTCCCTTGCGCCGCCCCACGTCGCCACTCTGTAGGGGCGAGGCGGTGACTCGCCCGCAGCAGCCCATGCCAAGCCTCTTTCGGCTCACTCCACCTCTCCCTTGCGCCGCCCCGCTATACCCAGCTGTAGGGGCGAGGCGGTGACTCGCCCATAACACCCGATGCTACAAGTCCTAACGCTCACTCCACCTCTCCTTTGCGCCGCCCCGCTATACCCAGCTGTAGGGGCGAGGCGGTGACTCGCCCATAACACCCGATGCTACAAGTCCTAACGCTCACTCCACCTCTCCTTTGCGCCGTCCGGAGATGGCAATGAAGAGCAGCCAGCACAGCACGACCGTCAAGTACAAAGTGATCAGCGATATCGACGAGCCGTAACCATAATCAGTGCGCGGGAAGACGACGCGCCAGATATAGATGCCGGTGAAGCGGGTGCCCGGTCCGCCGCCGGCCAGCATCCACACTTCGTCAACCGTGCGGATCGCGTCCATGATACGAATGAATACTGTCGTGAGCAGCACCGGCCGCAAGAAGGGCAAGGTGACATACCAGAACACTTGCAGACGGCTGGCGCCATCGACCTTGGCCTGTTCCACCGGCTCGCGCGGTATCGCGGACAAACCAGCCAACATCGTCAAGGTGACGAAGGGCGTCCAATGCCAGACGTCCATGATGATCGAAGTAAGCAAAGCCTGCTCGGGAAAGGAGCCAATCTGATACTTGATATCGAACCAGCGATCGAGAAAGAAGGGAACAGGCCCAAAGCCTGGGATCACCAACAGGCGCCAGATAGCGCCGACAGCGATGGGCGCCACCATCAGCGGAAAGGTATGGATGATGCGGAAAAGCGATTTACCGGGGAATTTGCGCGTCAGCATCTGCGCCAGCAAGAAACCAAGCACGACTTCGCTGGCGATGGCGAAGATGGCGAACCGTATCGTCAAGCCGACCGAATGCAAGAAGTCGTCATCGAAAACAAGCCGGCGGAAATTGTCCAGTCCGTTGAAGACGAGTCCATCGTCCGCCGAGAAAACATTCCATTGGTTAAAGCCGACAAAGAGAACATAAAGAAACGGCATGAAGCCGAAGATGATGAGAATGATTAAAGTAGGGCTGAGCAGCAGCCAGCCGGTTCGGGGATTGCGCATATCACTTCTTTATCCCCCCATCCCCCGGCCCCTTCCCCCAAAATGAGGGAAGGGGAGCTAAAGTGCATTGAAGCCCCTCCCTCTTTTTGCGGGAGGGTGAGCTAAAGTGCATTGTAGCCCCTCCCTCTTTATGGGGGAGGGGTTTGGGGTGGGGGTTTGGGGGCAATTACATGCCGTAACCCAAACGGTCGAGCTCTTCATCGACAGCCATCGCCGCCTGCGACAAGGCATCGGCCGGCGACAGCTCGCCCAGGATCGCGCGCTGAATGAAGGGATCGATGACTTCACGCACCTGCGCGTGGAAGGGGAAGGGCGGCGCGCCAGCGAATAGCGGACCCTGCTCTTCCAGCAGCGTGTAGTAACCATCAACCTTGGTATCCTGCTCGGCGATCAAGGGATCATCGAAAGTGGCGGTGTGGGTGATGCGCGCGCCCGCGGCCGCCCATTCAGCCTGCACCGATTCTTGCCCGATGAACTGCAGCCAGAGCAGCGTCGCTTCCTTATTGCGCGACGAATGCGGCACGCCAAAGGCGCCGCCATCGTAATAGCCGATGTAACCGTCGCCCATTGACGCGGCTTCGATCACGCCTTCAGCCGTGACGGGCAGGCGTACGCCAACATTGCCGGTGACAGCCGAGCGCGACTCGTCAGTGGCGATCCAAGCGGCGTTCTCGCCATAGACCCAACCTTGGGCGGCACGGCCCGCGGCGAAGCTGGACGCGACCTCGTCCCAAGTGCTTGAGGTGGCTTCAGGCGGGGCGAAGGGCAGCATGCTCAGCCAGAAGCTCAGCGCCTCTACAGCGGTATCGCCATCCAGCGCGCCGCCGTTGGCGCTCTGCGCCGAACCAGCGTCCAGGTTGATGCCCCAGTTGTACAAGCCGAAGGAGGGACCGATGCTTTCGAGGAATTCATAGGTCGAAGCCGGGTGCCCGGTCGAGCCTTGCACCGTCGTGCCCCAAAGATCCATATCCATGCTTTCGCCGTAAGCGGTGAAGAATTCGGCATTGTCGCGATATTGATCGAAGTTTTCGGCCGGCGCCAGCGGATAGCCATACTCTGCCTCGAAGGCAGCCATGATATCGGCATCCTCGAAAAGATCCATGCGATAGAGGTAAACCTTTACAAAGGCTTCCATTGGCACGCCGAAGAGATCGCCATCGGCGTTCTTGAAGTAATCGGCGAAGCTGGTG
>JAPOYT010000020.1 GCA_026706445.1 Chloroflexota bacterium | reverse complement strand
CTTCGATCAGCGATTCGGTCGCCCAGCTGAGCATGTTGATGAAGCCGGGCGCGACGGCGAGTCCGTCGAGGTCGATGGTTGCGGCGGCCGTTTCGCCGCGCAGGTCGCCGATGGCAGCGATGCGGTCGCCGCGGATGAGGAGGTCGGCGGTGACGGGCGGGCTGCCCGCGCCGTCGTAGATGGTTCCGTTGCGGAGGAGAGTTGTTGCGGTGGTCATGGTCTCTGCCTTTCGTGGCGGGGACAAGCCGTCATGAGTTCGAACCCATTGTACATTTCAGCTCGGTCAGATTGCCATGCGGCAAATGCCGGGGATGAAGTTTTTCCGGCGGTTTGGCGGTTTGGCGTGACGATTCAGAGGCGCGCCCTTCCATTGGAATCGTCCAATTGAACGCCGAAAGATTTTTTGTTCAATAGGACATGCTTTAGTGGACGGCGGCGCGCGGGTTGGCAGCGGCGGTGGGGATATGGAATTGTTAAGGCGCAGGCGCCGATAGTGTAGTGGGGAATGGGCTGTGCGGGGTGAGTGGATGGTCGCGGATGGGGCGCGCGGGACGCGGGCGACTCACAAAGTCGCCCCTAGGGTTGAGAGCTGGAAATGAGTGGGGAGATTAACCGACGTCGGCTTCACGTTCCTCTTCGAGCCGCTCTTCACGGCCTTCGAAGCGTCCTTCGAGCCGAGCTAGGCGCTGCAGCCCGTCATCGACTTTGGTCTCGACGCGCTGGACATCGTCGGCCAGGCGCTGGATCTCGCCTTTCAATTCGTTGCGCAAGGCGGCATTGTCGCCCTTCAGTTCTTCGCGTAAGGTGGCATTGTCGCCCTTCAGTTCTTCGCGCAAGGCGCTGTATTCGCCTTTCAGTTCTTCGCGCAAGGCGGCATTGTCGCCTTTCAATTCGTCGCGCAAATCGGCGATGTCGCCTTTCAGCTCGTCGCGGAAGTCCCTGAGTTTGCCGTCCAGTTCGTTGCGCAACTCACTGATCTTGCCGTCGAGGCGCCAAGCCGCGCCGAATATCGCCAAGAGCGCAAGAATTATGTCGATCGAGATCGTGTTGTCGAATGTCATTGCAGGCATCCTCGGTTCGCGCTCTTCAGTCTAACACATTTGTCGCATTGGTCAAAACGGCGCTGGCGACTCGGCATTTACCCCTCTGTGCCCTCTGTGCTGCCTCATTTACTCTGTGGTGAAAAAACTGTCTTGACTGTCCGCAACATCACAGCCGTCAGCCATAGGTGGCAATCCAATCCCTACCCCAAACTCTCACTCAAAATCCGACCCAGCTCTCTTCTTACCAACCCGGGCCGCTCATCCCGCAGCAGCGGCAGGCGCGCGCGCGTCCGATGCAGCTGATTCAGGTCGATCTCCTGCGTGATCAGCGCCTCGTCAAAGTAGAGCCCGCGCGTCATAAATTCGCCATCGGGATCGACCACCGACGAGCCGCCCCAGAAATTCTTGCCGTCTTCATAGCCGACGCGATTGCAGTGCAGAATGTAGGACGTAAACATGCTGCCGTAAGCTTGATTCACATGCTCGACCCAGCGCGCGCCCATCAGCCGGTCGCTGTCATTGAGTCCGCGCGAGGGGCTTGAGCTGTTGAGGATGAGGATATCGGCGCCATCGAGCCAGAGCAGGTATGGCGGCGAGACATGCCAGAAGTCCTCGCAGATGAGCATGCCGACGCGGCCGAAGCGGGTATCAAAGGCGCGGACGCTGTTGCCTTGGGCGAAGTAGCGCGATTCGTCGAACATGGCGTAGGTGGGCAGGTAGAGCTTGTGATGCAGATGGACAAGTTCGCCGCCGGAGAGGTACGCGTTGGCAATGTAGAAGCGGTTGCGCGCGTCTTCATGCGCGAAGCCAACGACGATGTCGATATCGACGCTCGCCTGCAAGAGTTTGTCAAAGACGGGATCGTCCGCGTCCGCGCGCAGGGCAACCTCGGGCACGAGGTCCTGCACTTGATAACCGGTTAGCGACAGCTCGGGGAAGACAAGCAGGTCGACGCCGCTCTCGCGTGCCTGTTTGACGCTGCTTAGGTGGACGCCGAGGTTATGCGCTACATCGCCGAGTTTGGGGTAGATCTGCGCCAGACCGATTGTGACGCGCATGGGCTTTGCTCCTCTGTTGGCTGACAGGCGTCATCATAATCCAACGAAGGCGCTGCGACAATTCTTTTGCTGCATTGTGGCGCGGCTTAGTCGCCGTCTTCCGCCCGGCTTAAGCCCGGCGGGCGCTGCGTGAAACGGTAGCCGACGCCGCGCTCGGTGCGGATATAATGGGGATGATGCGGATCGGCTTCCAGTTTGCGCCGCAGGCGATGCATGTGGACGCGGAGCGTATCTTCGTAGACATCTTCCGCCAACCAAACGCGGGAGAGCAGGGTACGATTCTGCACCACGCGCGGGGCATTGCGCAGCAGCACATGCAGCAGGATCGACTCGGTTGGCGTCAAACCGATGGTCTTGCCCGCGATCGAAATCCGGTTATGGGCGAAGTCGATGCTCAAGTTTTCATCGACGCGGATGACCGGCTCGCTGTCATAGTCAATGAAGGGCAAGCGAGCCAGCACCATCTGCACGCGCATTTGCAGCTCCGCCATTGTGAAGGGCTGGAACAAAAAGTCGTCAGCATACTTCTTCAGCCCATCCATAACGCTATCGCTGATGTCGGAAAGCAGGAAGATAACAGGCAGGTCGGCGCGCGCTTTCAGCCGGCTGGCAATTTCGAAGCCGCTCAGGGCGGGAAGCCGCATGCCGATCAGCGCGATGCTTGGCAGCCCCTGCTGGCGGACGTAGTCAATCGCTGGTGGCGCATCATTTACCGCTATGACTTCGTAGGTGGAGCGATCCAGAGATTCGGCAATGGACTGGCTTAGATCTGGGTCGTTTTCGATGATCAAAACGGTAAATCGCTTCATAGTTTGCGCGCGCCCTTGGGAACTTTACCGCCATCACAATCCGCTTTCAGTTGGACAATATACAATAACGAGTCGCTTAAGTCAAACTAAAATAGAACCTTTACACAAGTCTATATAATCTTCTTAGGCAATTCTAATAATTCTACAGATACATTGGCTATAGCAGCCAATTGGTCACGCTACTAGATGGGGAAGAGGCGGCAATAGGTTAGAGCAAGGTTAACGCTAGAAGCGGGCAGGCTGCAGCTGAATGCTGCGCAAATAGTCGATGTGGAGGACTATCCAATCGTACAGTTCGGGCGTTTTAAAATTGATGGCGCCCAAATGAGCCAGATCCAGGGTGACAAATTCGGGAATGAATTCGCCGCGCGCCGGATCGTTGAATTCCGGTCCGTAGCGCTTGCTGAGGTCAAGATCTTGCAGGAGGCAGACGTAAAAGTGTTCTTCGAGCTGTTTGCCGGCCTTTTCATGTTCAAGCACGAAGGCGGTGGCGAGGACCTTGGCAACCGCGCCCAACTCCTCGTAGAGTTCGCGTTCCAGCGCCGCGATCAGGTCGATATCGGTCCATTCGACGCCGCCGCCCGCGGCAACCCAATAAGGCGCCGCAGCCGGCTTGACGCGCTTGATCAACAGGATGGACCCGTCGCCGGCCAACAAGATGGCGCGCACACGCTGATTGATTAATCGTGTCTGTCTAGTTTCCGCTAACATCGCTCAACACCACTGGCGCTTGTAGCGCAAGAAAAAGCGCAATGCAATTTCTTGGCTACCCGAGAACTGTTTATTTCAGTTTTGCTGACGATCAGGCTTCAGCCGCGATTCGACCAAAATTATCTCCGCTGGAGATAGCGAATGCGGATTCGCCCGTGTCTACTGAGCCAAACAGCCACTCGTGATGCTATTCAGTTTGGAAAAGGGACTGGATGTTATCACATTGGATCAACAATTTCAACAAGTATGGCGGAAGCCATTTTATAGCCGATAATTTGTGTCCCGGTTGCTTCGATGCGGATGGTCACCGGACCGTCAAAAGGGTCGCGTTCAAGGGCTTCGAGCGTTACGCCCATCGTCAGCCCGCGTTCTTGTGTATTCTGCAGCATGGCCGGGTCATCCATGATGAAGCGGCGGATGCGCGCTGGCGCGCGCAGAGGCAATGCGGATAGCGGCTGCAGCGTCCGCTCTTGCATGACGCCTTCCAGATTGGGTATGGGATCGCCATGAGGATCGTAGCGAGGTTCGCCCAGTTTGCGCGCGATTGCGTCAATGAATTTATCCGACACGCTATGCTCCAGCGCCTCCGCTTCATCGTGTATTTCATGCAACTGATAACCCAGATCCCGCACGAGGTAGGTTTCAATCAGACGATGACGGCGCAGCAGCCTCAGCGCCAAGCGCTCGCCCTCATCGGTGAGCCGAACGCCGCGGTACTTGCGGTAATCGACCGTGCCTTCTTCGACCAAACGCTGCGCCATATCCGTGACCGCCGGCGGGGAGACTCCCAAGGCGTCGGCAAGCGCATTGGTGGATACTCGATCGCGCTCGCCCTGCAGGTTGTAAACCGCCTTCAAGAAGTCCTCAACCGATTGTGACTGTCCTGAATCGTATTTCTGTCCCGTCATTTGCCAGCCTAATGGATTGGACAGCGTCTTCAGTTTCGCGCCCTCGCCCAGCATTAGAGAGCGCGGGATAGAAAATGAATTGGCATGCTTATCATAACACAGAGCGATTCCCGCCTATGCGCGCCAACGCGCTTCTAACGCAACTGCGCTACACTGGATGCAGCGCGCCGCTGTTAGAATTGACCGGCGCCGCCTCCCGCTTTAGAATAATTGCGGCGGGCGCAAGCGCCCTTCTCAACGGATACGAATCATGAGCCGAGATTACTACCAAGTGCTCGGCGTCCCGCGGGATGCCAGCGATGACGACATAAAGAAGGCCTTTCGCCAGAAGGCGAAGCAATATCATCCCGATGCCAATCCGGAGGACTCCGGCGCGGAAGCCCGTTTCAAAGAAGTGAACGAGGCTTACGAAGTATTGAGCGATGACGATAAGCGCGCCGCTTACAATCAGTTCGGCGCAAACTGGGAGCAATACCAGAATTTCAATGGGCAGCATCCCTTCGCCAGCAGCGGCGATGTTCCCTTCACCGACATGTCGGACATTTTCGAGACCATCTTCAGCGGGGCTAGCGGACGGCGAGGGGGCGGTTTTCACAGTCGCGCCGATTTTCCGCGCGCGGGCGGAGACATTGAGCAGGATGTGCATATCAGCTTGCGCGAAGCCTACGAAGGGGCGCAGCGAATCGTCAGCAAGGAGGGGCGGGACATAACGGTTCGCATTCCGCGAGGCGCCGCCACCGGCGCCAAAGTGAGACTGGCAGGCGAGGGTCAGCCCGGCTACAAGGGCGGCGCCAACGGGCATCTATACCTGGTCGTTCAGGTGGCGAAAGACCCCAGTTTTGAGCGGCGGGACGATGACCTTTACGTAGATGTCAAAGTCGATGCTGTGACCGCCATGCTGGGCGGCGAAGTTGAAGTGCCCACCCTTGCGCGCCCGGTGCGAACGAGAATCCGCGCTGGCACGCAGTCTGGCCAGAAGCTGCGCTTGACGGGAAAAGGCATGCCCAAGCTCCGCAAGAGAAACGAATTCGGCGATCTGTACGCGCGCGTGATGATCACCGTGCCGACGCAGCTCGATGCCGAGCAACGCAAACGGGCGGAAGCGCTGCGCGAGAGTCTGCGCTGAACTGTCGAGCGCTCAAGCGTCCATTTAGACGCGACACATGTGACGAATGAATACAAGAAGCCTCAGGCGCGCTTTGGTCGGCTGCTTGCTTTTGCCGGCGGCGCTATTCCTGGCGCGCGCGTATCTCCAGGTGCGAAAGTGGCTGTATCCGCAGTCGACGGCGATTGAGCCGCAGCCGGCGGAATCGCCATTCTGCCGAGTTTGTTTCAAATCCGAGGATGGTTTGATGATACGAGCATGGCACGCGCCACCCGCATCTAGGGGAGGGTCGGTGCTGCTCTTGCACGGGCATGGCGGCAACCGCGATCAATTGCTGGTCCACGCCGAGTATCTGGTGGAAGCCGGTTATGGGGCGCTGTTGATTGACTTCCGCAATCATGGCGAATCGGATGGGGAAGTCACATCCATGGGCTACCACGAGGTCAAAGACGCGCGCGCCGCCTACCGCTTCCTGCAAGACCAAAAGGAAGTCGAAGGGATCGCGCTATGGGGCCATTCAATGGGAGGCGCTGTCGCCAGCCAATTGATGAGCGAAGTAAACGCGGCTGGCCTTATTGTCGACGCGACATTCACCGACTTTCCATCGCTTATCCGCCGGGGCGTGATCGCCCGCGGTTTGCCTGGTTCACCAATCACTGAGATCCTGACGGCGCTATATGGATGGTTAAGCGCAAGCGATGCTAGCGCGCTCCGTCCGCTTGACCAACTAGCCCGTCTGGACAAACGGGTTCTGCTGTTCCACGGCAGTGATGATCCGATCATTCCCTTGACAGACGCCGAGCGAATCGCCGCGGCGAACCCGCGCATACGGCTTTCCACATTTGATGGCGGCGCGCATAGCGACCTGTATGAGCTGGAACCCGACCGATATCGTAATGAAGCGCTGGCTTACCTGCGCGAGGCTTTTGCGGCGCGGGACGCGGAATAAACGGCGAATTACCTGCTACAATCAAGGCATGATGGGCGACATGGCACGATACGCGCGACTCCTTCACTTGTTGGTAGCGTGTCTGCTTCTGCAATCGGCATGCACGGGCTTGCCATCCACAACCGCGACCGTCTCGTCAGTGGACCTGCAGAGAGACACCGACCTTACAACGCCAACGGCCCTGCCAGACGGGATTGTCGACGCCGCCGATGCCGAGTACCTGCTGTTGACCAATATTTACGAGCGCGCCAGCCCATCGGTCGTGCATATCGAGGCGACGATATTCGGCGAGACGCGCCGGGGTTCCGGTTTCGTCTACGACCGACAGGGGCATATATTGACCAACGCGCATCTGGTAAAGGATGCCGACGCCATTGAAGTAACATTGCGGAACGCGTACGCGCTTGAGGCGGCGCTGCTGGGTTTGGACAGCTTCAGTGATCTCGCCGTACTTAAAGTCCGGGCGGCGGAAGATCGACTGTCGCCGCTGCGCATAGGCGACTCGGCGACGGTGAAGGTGGGCCAGCGCGCCATTTCGATCGGCAATCCCTTCGGCTTGAAGACGGCAATGACGGCCGGCATCGTCAGCGGGCTGGGACGAACCCTGCCATCCGCTTCCATGATTGACGCAATCCCGGCTGCCGGTTTTGATAATCCCGCTATCATTCAGATTGACGCCGCCATCCACCCGGGCAATTCTGGGGGGCCTTTGCTGGATTCGAAGGGAATAGTGATCGGCGTTACCACCGCTATGCAATCGGACAGCGGTCAATTTCAGGGGATTGGCTTTGCCGTTCCAGCCGACACGATGCGCCGCGTCATTCCCGATTTGATCGCGGAGGGACGGGTAGAGTACGCCTGGTTGGGCATCTCGGTGATGCCCGAGGATGGCGGTTATGGCGTGGCGGGCTTAAGCGAAGCGCTGGATCTGCCGGTGGAGCGCGGTGTGCTGCTGCGCGGCGTGAGCGAAATCTCGCCGGCTCATCGCGCGGGGCTGCGCGGCGGCGATACGCTGGTCGATGTGCGGGGCAAACCGGTCTGCGCTGGCGGCGATTTGATCGTCGCGATAAACGATACCTATTTCGAAAACCTGGACGGTCTGATCACCTACCTGGTTCAGAATGCGCGCCCGGGCGATGAAGTGGAAGTGGTCGCCATTCGCGACCGCAAAGCAGTCGAGTTCACCCTGAAGTTGGAAGCCCGGCCCGCGAGGGAAGGTCCCACAATCGGCTGCGCGTCGGCGCGGTAGGCGCGCATCTCATGAATAAAACAGTGTTGGAATCCGACCTCGCGCGCATGCGTCCCATAGCGACCGGCGACAAGTCGTCTATCCAGAGGCTGGCGGCCGCCAAAGAGATCGCGAATAACACCTACGTTCCGCATCCTTACCCGCCCGGCGCCGCCGAAGAGTTCGTTGCCAAGGTACGCGAGCAATGGCGCAACGAAGAGGCTTTCGTATTTGCGATAATCGACAAGGCAAGCGATCAGTTCGCTGGCTGCATGGGCATACATCCGCAGCCGGCGCATAACCGCGCCGAAGTCGGTTACTGGATCGGCCTACCCTATTGGGGGCGGGGTTTGGCGACTGCGGCGCTGCGGCTGATTATCCAATTCGGCTTTGAAGAGCTGAAGCTCAATCGCATCGCCGCGGGCCATTTCCCGCATAATCCGGCATCGGGGCGGGTGATGCAAAAGGCGAAGATGCGCTATGAAGGCAGGCTGCGGGGCGCGCTTTACCATCATGACGAATACCGAGACGAGATCCGCTACGCCATTTTGCGGGCGGACTACGACAACGATTGGCGCAAGCGCGCGGCGACCCAAAATGAAAGAGACCGCAGAGGATTAGTCTGCGGTCCCTCGACTGTTAGATTCACAGTCTAGCGGTTTCGGGTTCACCCACTAACGGAAAAACCCTTAGAGGTGTGAATCGGTTAGAGGGCAGCCCCCTTAGAACCTGACATTTCTGATCACCTCCTTTACTCGGCCAACGATGGCAAGAGCATAACACGGACGCGCCGATGGCGCAAGTATTTCACCGCTTCGGTCAGGGCAATCGCATCAAAATCGTTTCGCGCCGATCTCCGTCTAAAAGTGTGAAATTGTAGGGGCGTCTCGTGAGACGCCCGTGAAAATAGTCGACAAATAGCGGGCGTTTCCGCGAAACGCCCCTACAGAATTACGAAAGTTGTGGGGAAATAGTTGATTTGAGCGCCATTTCAATTTGATGCGATTGCCCTGCCGCTTCGGTAGTGTATCCTTTTCGGTTGAAATAGGTAAATTGCATCCACCTGACAGTCTGTAGG